>DASXCX010000144.1:0-32988 GCA_036490955.1 Allostellaceae bacterium
ATTTCGCTTCAGACTTGAATTCGACGATCAGGTTGCGCAGCGGCATATCGCCGACATTCTTGGTGATGTGGATCCCTGCCTGCCGGAAATTGACGATGCTCGGCAGGATCGGCTTCGCCGGCGGGTCGAGCCATTGATCGAGCAGCGGGCCGACATTCAGGCGGATCTCGACGCGCTGGCTATGGCTGTGTCGCGGCCGCGTGTCGCCCGGCGCCAGCCGCTCCTCATAGATGAAGAAGCGCGGCCCGTCGTAGATCGGCTTGTTCTTCGACGGCGCGATCATCTCGGCAGGCGACTTCACCGGCGGATGGTCCGGCTTGATGGCGACCTCGAAATAATGCGCGCCGGTGACGCGATAACTGTCGCCTTTCTGGAAGACCGCGACCTTGCCTTTGCTCAGTCGGCGATGCTTCTTTCCCCACGACACCTCGGTCGGGCCATAGGCGACGATGACGCGATCCTCGCAGCCTGGCGTGTCGCCATCGGCGCAAGGCGTGGTATCGCGCGCGACGTGAACGTACTCGTTGTCGAGCGCGATCGGGCTCGGAGGATCGTTCGGCGTCGCTTGCGCCAGGGCGCTCGCGGCGTTGAAGACGAGGGTGCCAAGGACGATCAGGCTGCGGCCGATCATTTGGGTTCCGGCTTGAACTCGACGATGAGATTGCGCAGCGGCATGCCGCCGATATTGCGCACGGTGTGGATCACCGGTTCGCGCCAATTGACTATGCCGGGCTGCAGCGGCGTGCGTGGCGGGTCGAAGGTCTGCTCCAGCATCGGCCCATTGTTGAGACGAATCTCGACCCGCTGACAGTGGCTGTGGCGCGGGCGGATGTCGCCGACGTTGAGCGATTCCTCATAGATGAAGAAGCGCTCGCCCTCATAGAGCATCGTGTTCTTGGCGGGCGGAATGATCTCCGGCGGCTCTTTGACCGGAGGATGATCGGGCTTGATCGCGACCTCGAAGAATGAGGCCGTAGACGGGAGTTGATAGGTATCGCCCGGAGCGAAGACGAAGAACTCGCCCCGCTCGAGGTTTTGCAGCGCGTCGCCTGCCATGAACGACAACGGTGTCATCGCCACGATCACGCGATCCGTCGCGGCCGCCGCGAACGGGGTCTTGTCTCGGCTGACGCGAACATAGTCGTTCTCGAGCGCGATCTCGGGAAGAGGCAGCGGGCCGTCGGCGGACATCAGCGATCCCCCTTCGGCCTCGTGTGCTCAGTTATTCGCCGCGTAGGATTTTTCGAAGCGCGGGAAGACCTTCTTGATGTTGGTCTCGAAGATCTTCTTGCGGTCGGCGTCAGAGATCGGCGCCTTGTCGACATAGCGCTTCGTGTCGTCGTAATGGTGGCCGGTGTTCGGGTCGATGCCGCGGACCGCGCCGATCATCTCCGAGGCGAAGAGGATATTGTCGATCGGCACGACCTTGGTCAGCAGATCGATGCCAGGCTGGTGATAGACGCAAGTGTCGAAGAATACGTTCTTCAGGATCAACTCATCGAACGGCGGGCGCTTCGCATCCTGCGCGAGGCCGCGATAGCGGCCCCAGTGATAGGGCGCGGCACCGCCGCCATGCGGGATGATGAAGCGCAGCGTCGGGAAATCCTTGAAGATGTCCGACATGATGAACTGCATGAAGGCGGTCGTGTCGCCGTTGATGTAATGCGCGCCGGTGGTGTGGAAGTTCGGGTTGCAGGACATGCTGACATGCACCATCGCCGGCACGTCGAGCTCGACCATCTTCTCGTAGAAGGGGTACCACCACTTCTTGTCGGTCATCGGCGGGTCGGTCCATTTGCCGCCCGACGGATCGGGATTGAGGTTGCAGCCGACAAAGCCGAATTCCTTGACGCAGCGCTCGAGCTCTTTGATGCAATTCGCCGGCGGCACGCCCGGCGTCTGCGGCAATTGGGCGACGCCAATGAAGTTCTTGGGGAAGAGCTTCACGACGCGGTGGATGAGCGTGTTGCAGGCGTCTGTCCAGACTTCGCTGGTCTTGGCTCCGCCAATGTGATGGCCCATACCCGCGGCGCGCGGCGAGAAGATGGTGATGTCGCTGCCGCGCTCCTGCTGCATCTTGAGCTGGCCGTTCTGAATCGTCTCGCGGATCTGATCGTCGGTAATCTTCAGAGGCGCGGGCGTGTCGTTGCCCTTGATCTGCTCGTCGCGGAAGGCCTGCAGCTCTTTCGGCGCGGTGGTGTAGTGGCCGTGACAGTCGATGATCATGTTTGACCTCCCGAATTTTGCGCCGATGCTATGAAGCACGCTCGTCCTTGTCAAACCGCCGGTATGTTTTTGTCGCATTTTGAGTGGGCGGGGCCGCTCTGCTACGATGCGCCAAGGCTTCAGTTCGGGAGGAGAGAAAGATGGCCGATGTTCCGCGGTTGAACGGCATGATCAAATGCTTCGAGGAGGGCAAGCCGTGCTTCGGTGCGTTCTGCACGCCCGACATCGAACCCGCGCTGGCGGCAAGCCAGGCGAAGTACGACAGCATCATCTTCGAGATGGAGCACAATATTTGGGACATCCGCGCGCTGCGCGACAGCCTCCAATACATGCTCAATCGCAAGCAGATCGTCGACAAGGGCTCGATCGCGCCGAATGTCACGCCGCTCGTCCGCATTCCGGCGAACGGCAACGAGAAGAATCAATGGCTCGCCAAGCAGGCGCTCGATATCGGCGCTTACGGCATCGTATGGCCGCATGTCGATACCGTCGACCAGGCCTATAACGCTGTTGCCGCCTGTCGCTACCCGCGCTTGAAGACCGCGCCGCGCTATGAGCCGACTGGCATCCGTGGCGATTCACCTGGCACGGCTGCGCGCTACTGGGGCATCAGCAACCAGGAATATTACAAGAAGGCCGATGTCTGGCCGCTCGATCCGAACGGCGAGATCCTCGTCGGCCTTATGATCGAGGGCGTCGAGGCCGTCGCCAATCTCGATGCGATGCTCAGCCAAGTGCCCGGCATCGGCTTCATCCTCATCGGCGAAGGCGATCTCAGCCAGGAGCTCGGCGTACCGCGGCAATATGAGCACCCGACGGTCTTAGAGCATATCGCCCGTGTCGTCGCGACCTGCAAGAAGCACAAGGTGCCGGTCGGCCATCCGCATGTCGACGGCAAGAATGTCGAACGCGTTCTCGGCGAGGGCTTCAACTATCTGATGATTGCAGCCGGCCGCTCCTATGCCGGTCTCGATAAAGGCCGCGAGATGGCGAAGCGGTAGCACGGCGTAGTCGGCAGCCGTCGTTGCGAGGAGCCTTAGCGACGAAGCAATCCAGGACAAGGCGTGAAACGCTGGATTGTTTCGCTCCGCTCGCAATGACGAATTCAAATCCAGGAGGGAGCGATGAAGATCGTACACGGTGATGCGCTCGAATGGCGTCGCGGGCTCGAATATCGCGGCGGAACTTTTCACTTCCGTAACCTCGCCGAAGGCGAGGAGGGCAGCGTCGATAATTTCAAGCTGTCGGTCGGCCGCTCCTCCGCCGATTTCTACTCGCCGCGCCACCGGCATAATTTCGAGCAGGTCCGCTTCGTGCTCGAAGGCGAACTGAGCTTCGGCCGCGATGGCACGCTCGGCGCCGGCATGGTCGGCTATTTCCCCGAAGGCGTTCATTACGGGCCGCAAACCCAGCATCATGAATCGCTCGCGATCGTGCTGCAATGCGGCGGCGCCAGCGGCAGCGGCTATCCCTCGCGCAACGAGGTAAAGGCGGCGATGGATGCGCTCGAAGCCGATGGCAGCTTCACGGATGGCGTGTTCCGCCGCCGCGACGGCGTGCCCGGCAAGAAGAACATGGACGGCTTCCAGGCGATCTGGGAGCACATCAATCAGCGCCCGATGGTGTACCCCAAGGGCCGCTATCCCGCGCCGGTCATGATGGATCCGAAGAATTACGCCTGGACCCAAGTCGAGAGCTCGAGCGGGGTCGAGGAAAAACTGCTCGGCGTCTTCACCGAACGGCGGACCGAGGCGCGCTTCCTCCGCCTTGATGCCGGGTCGAGCTATTACGCCAAAGGCCGCGGCGTTTATTACGTCGTTTCCGGTGCCGGCACGGCGACGGATAACGACTATCGTGCCATGTCGACGATTTATCTGAAGAAGGGCGAGCGCACGATGATCAGCGCGATCGCCGAGACGCAGATCTTCCTCTTCGGCCTGCCTGATCTGACGGGCATGAAGCTCGGTCAGCTCAGCGGAGCGGCTGCGCCGGACGATGCGGAGACTGCTGAAGCCGCCGAATAAGCTGCGGGGCCGAGCGGCAAAGCCGGCGTCCCGGGGAAAAGGGAGGACGTTATGAAGATGAAGAACGCGGTCTGCGCGGGGCTGGCTTGCGCGCTTGCTTATGCCGCGCCGGCGAAGGCCGCGGATCCGATCCAGATGGGCTTGCTCGGCGCGGCCAACGCGGTGGAATGGCCCTATTACATCGGCGTGCACGAGAAATTCTTCGCCGATGCAGGCATCGATCTTCAGGTGATCTATGTGTCGACGCCGTCGAGCCTCGTCCAGCAGCTCGCTTCCGGCTCGCTCGATATTTGCGATATCGGCGCCGTCGAACCGATTCACGGCGCCGCGCGCGGCGCTCCGGTCGCGATCCTGCGTATCTCGGAGGCGGTCTCGCCTTATGACATCGTGGGGAAGTCGACACTCAGCTCGATCAAGGATCTGAAGGGCCATACGGTCGTCATCGGTGGGTTGGTCGATATCAACCGCGTCTATCTCGAGCGGGTGCTGAAGGCCGTCGGCCTCAAAGACAGCGATATCGACATAACCGTCGCCGGCAGCACGGCGGCACGCTTTGCCGCGCTTAAATCGGGCAGCGCCGATGTGACAATGCTGGCGCCCCCGGTCAATTTTTTCGCCGAAAATGAAGGGTTCAAAAGTCTCGGGCTGATGATCGACTACACCAAGGACCTACCGTTCGGCGCGACGGACGTTGCTCGCGCCTTTGCCGAAAAGCATCGCGACGCTGTCCTGCGGTTCATGGGTGCGCTCGATAAAAGCGTCGCATGGTTCAACGACGATTCTCATCGCGCCGCCTCGATCGACATCCTTGCGACCGAGATGAAGAGCGACGATCGCGATTCGATCGCCAAAAGCTATGACTATTTGCGCAAGATCGGCTTCTTCCCGAATGACGGCACGGTCTCGCGCAAGCATCTCAACGCGCTGATGGACGAGATGGCCGCGATCGGCGATACCGACGGCAAGGTGCCTTTCGACAAGCTGGTGCTGGCCGGTGTCACCAAGGTCGGTGACTAGGCCATGCGCCGAATGCAGCTTCTCGGCACTGTCGTCGCGCTGGCTCTCGGCCTCGCGGCCCCGGCAGCCCAGGCGCTGCAGACCATCCAGACCGGCCTTATCGGCTCGCCGCAAGCGGGCGGCTGGCCCTATTACATCGCCATTCATGAGGGGTTTTTCGCCGATGCCGGCGTGGGCCTCGATATCGTTTACGTGCCGACCGCGTCCGGGTTGGTTCAGCAACTCGCCGCCGGCTCGCTCGACGTCGTCAATATCGGTATCGTCGAACCGATCCACGCGATCGCGCGCGGCGCGCCGGTGGCGATCGTGCGCGTCACCGGCAACGTGCCGCCCTATGAGGTGATCGCCCGGCCTGAGATCAAGACGATCCAGGATTTGAAGGGCCACACCGTCGTCATCGGCGGTCTGCTCGATATCAACCGCGTCTATCTCGAGCGCGTGTTGAAGGCCGGTGGTCTCAAGGACAGCGATATCGAGATCATTGTGATCGGCGCCACCGCCGGACGCTATGCCGCGATCCAATCGAACGCGGCGCAAGCGACGATGCTCGTGCCCCCCTTCAATTTCATCGCCCAGGCGGCGGGCTACAACAGTCTCGGGACGATGATGCAATTCGCGGGCGACCTGCCTTTCGGCTCGACCGACGTTTCGCTCGCTTTCGCCAAGCAGCGTCCGGACGCGCTCAAAGGCTTCGTGACGGCGCTGGATAAGGCTGTCGTCTGGTTCAACGATCCTGCCAATCGCGCGGCGGCCGTCGACCTCCTGGACAAGGAAATGAAGGGCGCCAATCGCGACGGCGTCGAGAAGAGCTACGATTTCTTTCACAAGATCGGCTACTTCCCACCGGACGCCAAAGTGTCGCGCCGGAAGCTCGACACGCTTATGGACGACATGACGGCGATCGGCGATACCGACGGCAAGGTGCCGTTCGAGAAGCTGATCCTTCCAGGCGTGACGCCGGTCGAGGATTGACCGTGCTGGGGCGTTGCCTTGCGGCCATCCTTGCGGCGTTGTGGCTCAGCGCGCCGATCGCCGGTGCTGCCGAGAAATTCGAAGCCGGCCTTCTCGGCTCGCCCAATTCAGCCGGCTGGATCTGGTACGTCGCGCAGGCGGAGGGGTTCTTCGCCAAGGCGAATCTCGAACCGGACATCATCTATGTGCCGACGCCCGCCGGCTTGATGCAGCAACTGGCGGCGGGCTCGCTCGATACCGTCGAGATCGGCGTGGTCGAGCCGATCCATGCGATCGCGCGCGGCGCTCCGGTCGCGATCCTGCGCATCATGGGCGCCGTCCCGCCTTATGAGATGGTTGCCAATGTGAAAACGGTGAGGGAACTCAAGGGCAAGACCGTCGTCATCGGCGGGCTCTTGGATATCAATCGCGTCTATCTCAATCGCATCATGAGCGGCAATGGCCTCCACGACGGCGATTACGACATCACCACCGTCGGCAACACGCCCGGCCGCTTTGCGGCGCTAAAATCGGGCTCGGCTGATGCGACGATGCTGGCGGCGCCGTTCAATTTTTATGCGGAGAACGCCGGCTTCCACAATGTCGGCCTCATCCTCGATTATGCCAAGGATCTGCCCTTCGGTTCGACCGACGTGTCGCTCGCCTACGCCAAGGACCATCGCGACGCGCTGCAGCGGCTGCTGACCGTGCTCGAGGAAAGCAGCGTCTGGTTCAACGAAGACTCCCATCGCGACGCAGCCATCGATGTGTTGTTGAAGGTGATGAAATCCGATCAGCGCGACGACACCGCCAAGAGCTACGATTATATGCGCCGGATCGGCTATTTCGAGCCGAAGGGCGTCGTGTCGCGCAAAAGCATCACGACCGTTGAGACCGAAATGAGGGCAATCGGCGATTCGGCCGAGGACGTGCCGTTCGAGAAGCTCGTGCTGCCGGGCCTCACCAAGGTCGGTGATTAGGCCGATTCTTAAGCCTCGCCGAGGATCGTCGCCGGCGTCGTGCGCGTGATCGTCTCGCGGTCGGCGTCGGTCAGGACCTTGGAGTTCTTCAGCGTCGCGAACGGATCGCGCTCGCCGACCGGATAATCCGTGCCGAAGACGATGCGGTCGACGCCGACCTTGGCGATCAACGCGTCGAGCACGTCGGCGCCATAGACGCACGTGTCGTAATAGAAATCGCGCAGATATTCGCTCGGCAGCTTCGAGATGTTCACGCGGCTGCCCGGGTTGTTCTCGTAATTGCGGTCGAGCCTGCCGATGTAATGCGGCAAGTACCCGCCGCCATGCGCCATCACGATCTTCATGCCGGGATATTTATCCATCATCCCGTCGAAGATCATCGAAGCGAGGAATTTCGTCTCTTCGATCGGTTGACCGATGCCGTTCCAGAGGAAGTATTTTTGCAGCTTCATATCGGTCACGCCATGCGGATGCACAAAGACCGGCAGCTTGCGAGCGTGGATGGCTTCCCAGAGCGGTGCAAATTCCGCGTCGCCGAGATAGTCGCCGCGGCAATTCGAGGAGACGCTGACGACCTTGGCGCCGAGCTTATCCGTCGCGTATTCGAATTCCTTCATCGCCAACTTCATGTCTTGCAAGGGCAGGGTGCAGCTGCCGATGAAGCGGTCGGGATATTTCTCGACCCAGGACGCGTTCATCTCGTTGGCGTGGCGATTCATCGCTGCGGCGTCCTCCGGCTCGGCCCAATCGGTGTTGCAGGACACGGCGATCATCGAGATGACATGCTTGCCGATGCCGAATTTATCCATGTCGGCGACTTGCAACTCGGCGCTCTTCACTTTTTCCTGGATCTGGTAGCGCCAGCCGTCTTCCGGCTTGGCCGGCGGGAAATCACGCGTGCCGAAGCCCGACATCACATTGTGTGCATTACCCTTGGCATAGACGACGGGATCGTTGAAATGCACATGAAAATCAACAATCGGGTGCTTTGCGTCGGTCATGCCATCCTCCCAAGCGTGTCATGACAACAATAATCGCGCCGCTTGGAAACCGCCAGCACAGCGTCAGTCGCGAAGCTGCACCTTAAGGATTTCCCAAGGCGGCACGACACGCGATTTGCCGTCGGCATGGAAGCCGGGCAGGCGGTGGATCTGCGAGCCAGGGAAATAGAGGCAATCATCCGGTCCGATATCCGGCTCGTTGGGAAAGCTGACGCGGGGATCGGCGACGAGCGTGCGCAACTGGCCGTCGTCGCCCATCACCAGCATCGCATTCTCGGTGAAGGCCGAAAAATAGATGCGGCCGCGGCGATCGATGGTGAAGCCGGCGCAAGGCGGGATGCGCACTACGTCCTCGATCTTCTCGCTGAGTTGCGTGTCGCTGAGCGTCGGATCGAGCAGATATTTCGCCTCGATGCGGCGGAGGACCGGGCCAAATAGGCAGGTGAAATAGAGCCACTGCCCGTCATTGCTGAATTCGAGGAGATTGACGTTGACGATCGACACTTGGCCATTGGCGCGGCGGAATTCGCGCCCGTCGATCACCGGCACGATCGAGCGGTCGGCTTGGGTCTTTGGCTCGCCGCGCAGCACCGCGCGTGTCGTGCCGGTTTCCTGGTCGAGGACGATGATCGCGCCATGGCCGGATTCGGTGATGAAGGCGTGCTTGCCGAGGACGCGCACATGGCCGAGGACCGCGCCCTCGGGTGCAACGCGCTCGTCCATCGGATAGGCGCGCACGATCTGGTTGTTGCGCAGATCGATCTTCACGACTTTCGCACCGCCTTTCAGGCGGGGTTGATGGTTCGGGGCGGCATCATCGACCGCCCAGAGGAAATTCTCGGTATCGGCGTGGATCGAATGCACGTTGACGAAATGCGTCGCGGGATCGAGCCCCTCGCGCCATTCGTTCCATTCGTTGCCAGGGAAGGTACGGAAGCCGCCATCGGGCAGCGCTTCGGCGAGGCTTGGCGTCGGCGCGTGCATCCAGCGCGGGAAGCTGGAAAAGACGCGGCCGCTCGGTGACACGGCAACGCCGTTGAGGATCGCATTCGGCGACGCGGCGACGCGGATCAATTGTGGTGCTTCGGTCATCTCTTCCTCCCGACATGCGTGAGCCTAACCGTTTTGCGCCGCAACTCAATGTCGCGGCGCCGGGCATAGGCGCTATGCAGCGAGCGTCTCGCCTCGCCGCACCGCGTCGGTTATAGTCGGCGCTCGATCGTCGGACGAAAAAAGGGGAGAAATCGGATGGCTGCGGCCGTCACCGTCGATGTTGGCGCGGTCATCGACCGCAGCCGCTTCAGCCCACGCCAGATCGCGATCATCGTGCTTTGCGCGCTGCTGATGGTACTCGACGGCTATGACAGCGGCGAGATCGCCTTCGTCGGGCCGAGCCTGCTGCGCGAATGGCACCTGACCCCGTCGACGTTGACGCTGCTCTTTACGGTCAACGGTGTCACCCAGATCATCGCCGCGCTGTGTCTCGGTCCGCTGACCGACCGCTACGGCCGGCGCTGGATCATGATCGGCGGCACGGCGTTGACCGGCGCCGCCTCGTTTGCGAGCGCCTATGCCTTCGGCCTCGATGACTTCCTCGTCTGGCGTATCATCTGCGCCCTCGGCCTCGCCGGGGTCATGACGAACGCCATCGCGCTCGGCGCCGAATACGCGCCGGTGCGCGCGCGCTCCTTCGCGGTAATCGCGCTCTATTGCGGCTTCGCCGTCGGGCAGACCATTGGCGCCGGCGTCGCGGCACAGGTGATCCCGACCGATGGCTGGCGGCTGGTTATGATCATCGGCGGCGTGCTGCCGGTGATTTTCGCCGCATTCTGTGTCTTCCTCTTGCCGGAATCGATCCGCTTCCTCGCACTGCGCCGGCCGGACAGTCACGTGATCGCGCGCGAGTTGCGCAAGATCGATCCGTCCTCGCGTTTTGATCAGGCGACGCGCTTCACCAGCACCGAGCCGGCAGCGACCGCGCGCCCCGTTCGCGAGCTCTTCGTCGACGGTCGCGCTGCGTCGACCTTGCTGGTCTGGCTGGTGTTCCTGATGAACATCACCGGACTCATCTTCCTCAATAGTTGGGTCCCGACCTTGCTCCATGCGGCGCAGGTGCCGATCGCGCAGGCGCTGCGTGTCACCATGGTGATGCAAGCCGGTACGATCGTCAGCGCGCTGTTCATGGCCTGGTGCATGGATCGCTGGGGCGGAGCGCGCGTGCTGGTGCCGGCGCATTTGCTCGGCATGGTCTGCCTAGCTCTCTTTGGCCAGACCATCGGCGGTGAGTTGTGGATCATGTTCGTCATGGCGGCGCTGATGGGCGCCGGCATCCAGGGCGCGCAGACGGCGATGATCGGCTTCACCGCCGGGCTCTATCCCACCGCCATCCGCGCGACGGGCGTCGGCTCGGCCTTCGGCATCGGCCGCATCGGCACGATCGTCGGTCCGATCTATGGCGGCATTGTCATGTCGCTGGCTCTGCCGGCCGGCGATGCTTTCCTTCTTGGCGCGATCCCGGCCGCGATTTCGAGCGTCGGCATTATCGCCTTATCGCTGCTGCTGCGGCCCGCCGGCTCGCGCAGCGCTGTTGCCACTCCAACCTAGTGAGAGACATGTCGGATTCAGTACCGGTATTGATCGTCGGCGCCGGGCCGGTCGGCTTGGCGTTGGCCGGCGATCTTGGTTGGCGCGGCCAGAAATGCCTGATCGTCGAGCAGGGTGACGGCTCGATTTATCAGCCGCGCATGGATTTCGTCGGCCAGCGCACGATGGAATTCTGCCGCCGCTGGGGACTGGTCGATGCCGTCGAGCACTCGCCTTATCCACGCGACTATCCGCAAGACAATATGTATCTGACGGCGTTCAACGGCTACGAACTCGGCCGCGAGGCATTTCCGGCGATGCGGGACGAGGTGCCGCCGCCGCAAAGCCCGCAGCATCGCGAGCGCTGTCCGCAGAACATGTTCGATCCGATCCTGTTGCAATGGGCGCGCTCGATGCCGACGGTCGAACTGCGTCATCGCACCAAGCTCTTGAGTTTCAGCCAGAACGATACCAGCGTCACCGCTGAGATCGAAAATCTCGAGAGCGGCGAGCGCAAGACGGTCCGCGCGCAATATCTCATCGGCTGCGACGGCGGCGCCAGCACGGTGCGCGAAGGGCTCGGCATCGCGATGTCGGGTAAGGGCGTCCTCACCTATACAACCAACGTCATCTTCCGCTGTGCCGATCTCGTGAAGATGCACGACAAGGGAAAGGCCTACCGTCACATCTTCGTCGGCCCGGAAGGCACCTGGGCGACGATCGTCGCGATCAACGGTCGCGAGAATTGGCGCTTGTCGATCATCGGCAATGCCGAGAAGAAGACGCACACCGAAGCCGAAATCCGCGCGGTGATCCGCCGCGCCGCCGGCTTCGATTTCGATTACGAGATCTTGAGTGTGCTGCCGTGGGTGCGTCGCGCGCTTGTCGCCAATGATTTCGGCAAAGGCCGCGTCTTCATCGCCGGCGACGCCGCGCACCTGACCTCGCCGACCGGCGGCTTCGGCATGAATATGGGTATTCAGGACTCCGTCGATCTGTCCTGGAAGCTCGACGCGTGCATCAACGGCTGGGGCGGTCCGCGACTGATGGAAAGCTTCACGCCGGAGCGCCGGCCGGTCGCGATCCGCAACGTCGACGAGGCGACCGGCAATCTCGGCCGCATGCGCTCGCCTGGCGAGAACGATGCGCTGCTCGAGGATACGCCCGAAGGCCGAGCCGTACGCGAACGTCTCGGCAAGGAATTTACCGAGGCGATGACGCGCGAATGGCATACGCTCGGCATTCATCTCGGCTATCGCTATGATGACTCCCCTATCGTCGTACCTGATGGCACGCCCACGCCGCCACTCACCGTGATGACCTATGACCAAACGGCGCGACCCGGCGCGCGGGCGCCGCATGTCTGGCTCAAAGACGGCCGCTCGACACTCGATCTCTATGGCAAAGGCTTTGTCCTATTGCATCTCGGCAAGAGCGTGCCGGCGGTCGATACCATCGTCGCCGCGGCGGAAGAGCGCCGCGTACCGCTCAGCGTGGTCGCGCTTGACGAAGACGCGGTCACAAGCGCCTATGAACGGAAACTCGTCCTGGTGCGTCCGGATGGCTTTGTCGCGTGGCGCGACGATCAGCCGCCGGTGGAGCCGCTGAAAGTGATCGATCGCGTTCGCGGCGCTGCTTAAAGAGACGAGAGAGGAGGCGAGTGATGAATCTGACCGGTGCCACACCTCAAACGCTGCGCAATGCAGGTTCGCTCGAGGAGCTCTACCGCTCCCTCGCGACGGTCGATATGGGGCCGGGCTGGAACAAGAAGACGCCCTCGCTTTATCCCGAGCCGAAAAAGAAATTCCCCGCCGCGGTCTGGCATTACGAGCAGGCGAAAGCCGCGCTCGACGCCGCCGGCCGTCTCATCAACACCGAGCTCGCCGAGCGGCGCAATCTCATTCTCGCCAATGCCGGCGCCGGCAGCGATTACGCGACCGCGACCACGCTGGTCTCGGCCTATCAGATGATCATGCCGGGCGAGCATGCGCGTTCCCATCGCCATATGCCGAACGCGCTGCGCCTCATCGTCGATGCCGAGCCGGGCACCTACACGGTGGTCGACGGCGTTCGGCTCGAGATGATGCCGGGCGACGTGCTGCTGACGCCGAATTGGTGCTGGCACGGCCATGGCAACGACAGCAAAGCCAATGGCTATTGGCTCGATTTTCTTGATGTGCCGCTGGTGCATCTGCTTGAGCCGATGTTCTTCGAGGGCAATCCCGACGAATATGCGCCGGGCCAGCCGCCGGCAACGCCGTCGCCGATGCATTTTCCCTGGGAAGAGACGAAGAAGCGCTTGGCCGCGGCGCAGCCCGATCCGAGCGATTGCTTCGGCACGCAGATCGAGCTCGGCGCTCCGGCGCTCGCGACGACTGCGCTGCATATGATGAAGCTCGATGCCGGCAAGCCGACCAAGCCCTATCGCACCACGGCGAACAATCTCTATTCGCCGGTCTCGGGTGAGGGCGAGACCATCGTCGACGGCAAGAGCTTCCCGTGGGCACGCGGCGACATGCTGGTCGTGCCGTCCTGGCTCAGCCATTTTCACCGCGCAAGCACCGATGCGGTGCTATTCCGCGTGACCGATACGCCGACGCTCGAAAAGCTCGGCTTCCTGCGCGACGAACGCCCGGCGACGTGACGCGGCTACTTTCTCGTCATGGCCGGGCTTGACCCGGCCATCCACGAGTTTGCTCGAAGACGTGGATGCCCGGAACAAGTCCAGGCATGACGGTTCTGAGGTGAGGAAGGACGAACACCGATGTCGCAACCGACACTGACTTTCGCGTGCGGTCTCTATGATCGCGTCTTGCCGCTCTATACCGGCGAAGTGAAGCCTGTCGGCATCGACCTCAACTTCCTCGCGATCAATAGCCCGCGCGAGATTTTCGATCGCATGGGCGGCAATCAGGAATTTGACGCGTCGGAATTTTCGAGCTCGGAATTCGTCTCGGGGCTGAGTGCGGGCACGACACCGTTCGTCGCGTTGCCTTTCTTTCCGTCGCGCGTCTTTCGCCACAGCATGATCACCATCAACAAGCGCTCGGGTATCAAGTCGCCCAAGGATCTCGCGGGCAAGCGCGTCGGCACCGCGCTCTACACGCAAACGGCGGCGATCTTCATCCGCGGCATGCTGCAGCATGATCACGACGTCGACATGTCGAAAATCCATTGGGTGCAGGGCGCGCTCAACCATGTCGGCTCGCATGGCCAGCCTTCGGCGCCACCGCTGTTGAAGAAGGTCGATATCGAGATCGCCGATCCGAAGAAATCGCTGAGCGATCTCATCGACAAGGGTGAGATCGACGCGATTATCGCGACCAATCTGCCGACCTGCATGAAGCATAATTCGGACGTGGTGCGGCTCTTCCCGAACTATCGCGAGGTCGAGCGCGATTACTACAAGCGGACCGGAATCTTCCCGATCATGCATCTCGTCGCGATGCGCCGCGACGTCCACGAGAAATATCCTTTCGCTGCCACAAGTCTCTATGAGGCGCTGAAGCAATCGCGCGCGCGGATGCTGTCGCGGCTGCGCGATACCGGCGCGCTGCGCTACATGCTGCCCTGGATGACCGCCGATCTCGACGAGATCGACGAGGTTTTTGGCGGCGATCCGTGGCCTGACGGGATCGAAGCCAATCGCAAGACACTCGAAGCGCTCGTCACCTATCTGCACGAGCAAGGGTTGATCGCGAAGAAGATCCCGATCGAGGATATCTTCGTCAAAACATTCGAATCGCATTGAGGGAAGAAATATGACCGATACTCTGAAACAGGCATATCGCGATCTCGTGATCGCCAACCGCGTCCTCGCCAATCAGGGCGTGGTCGACGCTTATGGTCATGTCAGCATCCGGCATCCGGAGAAGCCCGATCATTTCCTCCTGTCGCGCTCGCGCAGCCCCGAGCTCGTGACCGAGGCCGACATCATGGAATTCACCCTCGATGGCAAGGTCGTGGGCGACGACAAGCGCCCGCCGTATCTCGAGCGCTTCATCCATGGCTGCCTCTACGAGGCGAAGCCCGAAGTCGGCGCGGTCGTGCACAGCCATGCCGAGGAGACGCTGGCTTTCGGCATCACCGGCGTGCCGTTCAAGCCGGTGATCCATGTCGCCGGTTCGATGGGGCCGGAAGCGCCGGTCTGGGATATTGCCGAAAAGTTTGGCGATAACACAAATTTGCTCGTTACCAATGTCGAACAGGGCCGCGACCTTGCGCAACGCGTTGGCAAAGGCAAGGTGGCGTTGATGCGCGGCCACGGCTTCGCGGCGGTCGGTGTGACCGTGCACGAGGTTGTCCGGACCTCTGTTTTCATCCCGGTGAATGCCCGCATCGTCACCACGGCGCTGCGCATGGCGCCGACCTACAAGGCTTTGTCGGCGGGCGAGGTCGAGGGGCGCTGGATGCTCAACCCCAAGGCGCCCGAAACCTGGCGGGCCTGGGAGTACTGGGCGCGGCGGGCCGGAGTCGCGGATTTGCTGGGCGACGGGCCCAGCTGAGAGGGGCTAACGGCCAATTCATCGCCGTCGGCCCATTGTGGGCTGGACAGGACAGCTCAGGACGGACATAAATCGTCCCCGATAAATCGCCAATAATAAGGGTGACAGGGGGCGATGAAGCGCTACCGAGCATTGATCGACCGGATCCTCGTCTGCATCGCGTTGTTGGCGTTGTGGCAGGTTGCCAGTTGGATTTTGGGCACCTACTGGGTCAGCACGCCCTGGGCGACGATCTCGCGCTTTTTCGTTTCGCTGTGGAACGGCGAGCTCATCCGCCATGCCGGCTACACGGTCGAGGAAGCCGCTCTCGGCGGCGTTATCGGTGCGGTGCCGGCGATCATCCTGCCTTTCGCGCTGCGCCGCTTTCCGACCGTTGTCCAGATCCTCGATCCCTTCATGATCGGCGGCTACGGCCTGCCCAAGCTGGCGCTGGCCCCGCTCTTCATCCTGTGGTTCGGCATTGGCATCGAATCGAAGATCGCGGTCGTCGTCAGCATCGTCTTCTTCATCGAGTATTACGCCACGCTGTCGGGTGTGCGCGCGCTCGATGCAAGGCTGGTGCAGATGGCACAGCTTTGCGGCGCCAATGAGCGTCAGGTCGCGCGCCATGTCGTGTGGCCGTGTGCGGTCCCAAATATTTTCGCGGGGCTGCGCATCTCGCTGCCGATCGCCATCGCCGTGGCGGTGGTGACCGAGTTGATCTCCTCGAACCGCGGCTTGGGCTATCTCGTCCAGATGGGCGCGATGAATTTCGACATCACCGAGGTGTTCGCCGCCATCCTCGGCGCGACGATCCTCGTGCTCGCCGTCGGCTACGCCGTCGACGGGACCGAGGCCGTTCTCTTGCGGTGGCGGCCTTCCGGCGATCCTTTGCAGCAGCAAGCCAGCACCACGTGATCCATGTCGACGTCTCCGCTTCTCGAAGTTCGTAATCTCGCCAAGCGCTTCGCCAGCCGGCAGGGTCGCGAGCCCGCCCCATGGGTAATCCGCGACCTGTCCTTTTCGGTGCGGGACGGCGAATTTCTCACCATCATCGGACCGTCGGGTTCGGGTAAGTCGACGCTGCTCAATATGATCGCCCAGATCGACACGGCGAGCGGCGGCGAGATCCTTTTCGGCGGCGACACCATCGTCGTCAGCGATCCCAAGGCGCTGAAGCCGGGTCTCGATCGCCGCATCGGCTATGTCACGCAGGATGACAATCTCTTGCCGTGGCGCACCACGCTCGACAACGTGCTGTTCCCGCTAGAAGTGCAGAACCGGCTCGACGACAAGAGCCGGGCTCATGCCGAAACCCTGATCAAGGCGGTCGGCCTCTCGGGCTATGAAAAATATTATCCGCATGAGCTTTCGGGCGGCATGCGCAAGCGCACCTCCCTTATCCGCACGCTGGTCTACGATCCGCCGGTCATCCTGATGGACGAGCCTTTCGCCGCGGTCGATGCCCAGACGCGCGTGCAACTACAGGAAGATCTGTTGCGTCTCTGGGAGATGGGGCGCAAGACGATCATCTTCGTCACCCACGACATCGCCGAGGCGGTCGCGCTGGGCGACCGGACGCTGGTGCTCACCAAGCAGCCGACGCGGATCAGGTCCGAGCATCTGATCCCGTTCAAGCGGCCGCGCAATGTGAAGGATATTTTTGGTCTCGAAGGTTTTGCGCAGGTCTATGAAACCATAAGGGCTGAGATCCAATGACGACCGCCGAAGAAGTCATTGCAGCGCCGGCAGGGCCGCTGCTCTCGCATAAGACCGTCGTTTTTCTCGGACGCTGCTTCTTCGCGCTCCTGCTGCTGGCCGGCTGGCAATGGGGCGCGGATTCCTTCGGCTCGATCTTCTTCGCGCCGCCGCTTGCGGTGCTGCAGCGGCTTTGGGAAATAACGGCCGATGGCGAGGTGTTCTTCGACATCTGGGCGACGCTCTATGTCTCGGCGATCGGCTTCGTCATCGCCGTCGCGTTCGGCCTCCTGCTGCCGTTCGTGCTGCGCCTGTCGCCCCGCCTCACCGAAGCCGTCCAACCCTATATCTTCTGGTCGCAAGGCGTGCCGAAATACGCGCTCGCGCCGTGGCTGATCCTGTGGTTCGGCATCGGCGACGTGCCGAAGATCGTCATCGTCGTAACGCAAACCTTCTATGTGATCTTCTACAATGTCTTCGCCGGCATTCGCGCCGTCGATCAACGCCTCGTCAGCACGGCACGCGTCATGGGTGCGAGCGAGCGGGTGATCGCGAAGGAAGTCATCTGGAAATCGCTCCAGCCCTTCTTCTATGCCGGCATGAAGATCGCGGCGCCCCATGCCGTCGGCGCGACGATCGTCGGCGAGTTTCTCGTCTCGACCCAGGGCGTCGGCCACTACATCGAGCACGCGCGCGAACTCTCCGACACGGTCGGCGTGTTCGCCGGGATCGTCGTCGCGACCGTGCTGGTGCTGGTCATCAACGCCATCGTCGATCGGATGGAGCGCGTCTCGCTCAGGTGGCGGCCGGTCGCGAAAGACATGATGACCTGAGCGGCGCGCTTCGGCGCGCGGGCTCTTATCGCGATCCCTCATGAAGATTGGCGTTTTCGATCATTTCGATGCCGACGGCGGGTCGCTCGCGGCGCTTTATGAATGGCGCCTGAAGCTCGTCGAGGCCTACGATCGTATCGGCATCGATATCTATCATCTCGCCGAGCATCACTCGACGCCGCTCGGTATGGCTCCGAGCCCCAGCGTGTTCCTCTCCGCCGTCGCACAGCGCACCAAGTGGCTACGCTTCGGCCCCATGGTCTATACGCTCTCGCTCCATCACCCGCTGCGGGTGATGGAGGAAATCTGCATGCTTGACCAGATGAGCGGGGGCCGGATCGAGCTCGGCGTCGGTCGCGGCATCTCGCCGCTCGAGAGCAGCTTCTACGGCGTCGATCCGAAGCAGTCGCGCGACATCTATGTCGAGGTGCTCGACATCCTATTGAAGGCGTTTCAGACCCAATCGCTGGATCACGAGGGTAAGTTCTACCGCTTCAAAGACACACCGATCGTCATTGCCCCGCTGCAGAAGCCTTATCCGCCGCTCTGGTATGGCGTGCTCGCGCCCGAAGGCGCCGATTGGCCGGCTCGGCAGGCGATGAACATTGCCACCAATGCGCTCGTGCCCGCGACGCGCGAGATCACCGACCGCTATCGCGTCCAGTGGCGGACGGCGGGCCGCGATCCGGCAAAGTTGCCGCTGCTCGGCATGAGCCGCCATATCGTCATCGCCGAGACCGATTCCGAGGCTTTAGCTACCGCGCGGCGGTGCTATGCGCGCTGGTATGAGAGCTTCACCCATCTCTGGCGTTTGCACGGTGTGGCGCCGATCTCGGCCGCCTATCCCGATACCGTCGAGGGCTCGATGGAAATCGGCATGAGCTTTGTCGGCGCGCCGGCCACCGTGCGCGCCAAGCTCGGTGAGGCGATCGAAGCCACCGGCGTGAACTATCTCATGCTGCGCTTTGCTTTCGGCGACATGAATTTGGCCGAGGCGCTGCGCTCGGTCGAGCTCTTCGCGCGTGAGGTGCGGCCGGCGCTGCCCGCCGCCTGAGGCCTCGCGCTATTTCACGTATCGATCCGTGAAGAGCTTCGCGTAGTCGGATTGCTTTTCCGACGGCTGCATCAGCCCCGCTTCAATATTGTAATTGTCGGTGTTCTCGATGCCCTTGGCGGTCGGCACTGGCGGGTTCGGCGTGATCTTGAGCTCGGTCTCGAACGAGGCGTGGAACACCTTCGGATCAAGCGTCGGAAAACGCTTCTTTAGCGCCGCCTCCGCCTCATCGGGATGCGCATGCAGCCAGGCCGACGTCTCCTTGAAGGTCTGGCCGACCGCTTCGCATAGCTTTGGCTGCTTCTCACAGGTTGTCGGCCTGGCGGCGACGACCGTATTGGTGAATGGGTCGAGGCCGATCGTGTCGCCGTCGGGACCGCTCGCGACCATCACCGCCGTGCCCTCGACGACGGGCTGTAGGGTCCAGGGCAACGACATGGCGAAGCCATCGATGCGCTTGGCTGCGAAGGCCGAGATCATCTCCGGCGGCTCCATCGCCGCCACATGCATGTCGTCATGGGTGAAACCGCCCTGTTTCGCCAGAAGACCGAGATAGGCGTCGATAATCGAGTTGATCGATTCGACGGCCATGGTGCGTCCCTTCACGAGCGCTGCGCGTTTGGCGAGCGGCGCTTTGGGATCGAAGCCGCCGGCTTCGGCGAGGTCCTTGCGCAGCACGACCTGGACGACGATGCGGTTGGTGAGCTGGACGATCGCGAGCAGCGTTTGGCCCTTCGCGGCCGCACGGGTCAGCGACACGCCCGAAGGCTGCGCGAAGTCGACGCTGCCGGCGATCAGCGCATTGATCGACCCGAGGCCATTGATCTGCGTCGTCTTCATGTCGACGCCGTGCTTTTCATAAAAATGCATGTCCTGGGCGAGGAATTCCATCATGAAACCGAGGCTCGTGACGGGGATCGCCATCGTCGCGTGCATTGCATCATCCGCGCGAGCGGGGGAGGGCGCTGCCAGCGGCAGCGAAGCGGCGAGGGCAAGGATCGGCAGCAGGCGGGATTTCACGGGCGTTCTCCAGGGGATTTTGTTCGGCGCTCGTCGCGGCGCCCTCTGCGAATATGACGGGCCAAATCATAACGGGCACGCGCGCCCCGCGCCAAGCGCGGACCCGCTCTGCCGCGATGATTGTTGACCGCGTCCAGCGTTCCCGCCCATAGGCTGCTTCGCCCGCAGAGGCGGGCATCTTCGCGCGGGAGCTGGTTTGGGCCTGATCCTCGTCCTTTGCTTTGCCGCCTTCGCCGGGTCGATCTCTTATCGCTCCTTCGATCCGATCATCACCACGGTGGCGAGCGATTTTTCGATCAGCGTGCAACAGGCGGCACTGCTCGTCTCGGCCTATGGCCTGCCCTACGCCGCGATGCAGCCGGTGCTCGGCCCGGTCGGCGACGCCTATAGCAAGGCGCGGCTGATCAAGATCTGCCTCGCGATCACGACCATTTCCACGGCAATCGCCTCGATCGCGCCGAACTACTTGACCTTGATGGCGTCGCGCATCATCGCCGGAATCGTTGCCGGCGGCATTTTCCCCGTCGGCCTCGCGCTGATCGGCGATCGCACCGCCATGGCCGAGCGCCAGGTCGCGGCCAGCCGCTATCTCGTCGCCTCGATCTTCGGCCAGATGTTCGGCGCGACGGTCGCGGGCGTGATCGCGGCGTATTTCGGCTGGCGCGCCGTCTTCGGCGTCGTCACCGGAATCTCGATCTGCTCCTGCGCGATCGTCTTCCGCTATCTCGATAGCAAGGGCGACGTCACGCGCGGTTTCACCCTTGCCGGCGCGATCGATGGCTACCGCGCCGTCTTGAGCAATCGAAGCTCCTTTATCGTGCTCGGCGCGGTGCTCAGCGAGGGTATGTTCTTCTTCTGCGTCTTTCCTTTCGTCGGCGCGATGCTGCTCGAGCGCGGCTCGGGCGGGCCGATCGCGGCCGGTGTGGCTCTCGCGGGCTTCGCGGTCGGCGGCGTGATCTACGGCTCGATCGTGCGGTTCATGATCCGCGCCCTCGGCCAATGGAACATGCTGCGCGTCGGCGGGCTCATGGCTGGCTGTTCCTACTTCATCGTCGCCGTGCCGATGGGACCTATTGGGGTGGCGCTTGCCTTCGTCATCGCCGGTTTCGGCTTCTACATGATGCACAATACGTTTCAGACCCAGGCTACCGAGCTCGCGCCGCGGGCGCGGGGCTCGACCTTCGCACTCTTTTCGGCAAGCATGTTTCTCGGTCAGGGAATCGGACCTGTTTTCGCAGGATCGATATCCAACATTTTGGGATTTCAATTTCTTTTCATTGTGGTGGGTGCGCTTGTCGCGCTTCTGGGCCTCACCGCGGCAATGCTTTTGCGGCGCCACATTTAGGCCACATTTAAGGAAATGCTAACCATATCCGCGCCACCATTCGGGAATGCCGAATGATCCTCGTGGGTTCGAAGCTTTTCTTCGTCTGATCGACCCATTACGGCCGCTGTCGGGCGCGCTCGAAGGGTTGCTCGCCAGCGGCGGCGATAGCCGCCTTGCCCTCGATCCTGCGACCCGCCTCAACGGCTACGGCTGCCGGCTGTTTCCCCGCCCCGAAGCCTTCACCTTCGCTTCCTCGACGGCAACCTCGATTTCCGACCGCGCCTATGCCGACGTAGCCGGCGCACGCCAAAAGTTGCTACGCGATGCGCAACTCATCGGCCTCGATCGCGCGGTTGACGCGCATATGGAATGGCAGCGTATTGAGCTGCGACAGATTCTCGGTCTTGAGAATAGCGGCTGCGAGATCGTGTTCTCGCCCTCGGGGACCGATTCGCAATTGCATGCGCTGTTCCTCGTGCGCGCTCTGCTCGGCACGCCGCTCGTCAGCCTGATCGCCGCGAGTGACGAGACCGGGGGCGGGACGAGCTTTGCGACTCGCGGTCGCCATTTCAGTGCGTTCACGGCGCTGGGCGTCCCGGTCGCCAAGGGTGAGCAGGTCCAAGGTCTTGCCGACGGGGTGATCGGCGCGCACGTGCCGCTCCGCGATGGTTTTGGCCGGTTGCGACCCCTCGACGAGGTCGACGGCGACATTGCCCACGCCGTGACGCGCGAGGTCGCCGCCGGAAAGCGCGTCGTGCTCTGGGCGATGGATAGCTCGAAATTCGGCCTGCGCTCGCCAAGCGAAGATTGCCTCCGCTGGATCGCCGATGCGGCAGGCGACGACGTGATGATCGTGATCGATGCCTGCCAGGCGCGACTCAGTCGCCGCCGTTTGCGCTGGTATCTCGATCGCGGTTTCCCGGTGCTGATCACCGGCTCGAAATTCTTCACCGGCGCGCCCTTCAGCGGCGCGCTGCTCGTTCCGCAAAATCTCGTCGAGCGCTGTGCGGCCGTTGGCGGCGTGCCCGAGGGGCTTGGTGCGTATACCGGGCAATACGACTGGCCGGAGCGTTTCGCCGGTATCCGCCGCGGTCTGCCGGTGCAGATCAATCTCGGCACACTTCTGCGTTGGAGCGCGGCGCTGACCGAAATGCGCGACTACTATGCCGTGCCCGATTCCTTCCGCGAATTCGCATTGACGCAATTCGCGCAGACCGTCCCGCAACTCATCGTCTCCGCGCCTTGCCTCGAACCGATGCCGCTGCCCGAAGAAGAATTCGCATCGTTCGATAACGAGGAATTCGCGACGCGCACGATTTTTCCGTTTTTCGTCCGGCGCCGCGACGAGCGGCTCTCGTACGCAGCAGCCTCGATCCTCTATCGCGCGCTCAACGACGATGTCGCGCCGCTGCTGCCAGCGACCTTGCCGCCGATGCTGCGGCTGCTCGCTGCGCGACGCTGCCATATCGGCCAGGCCGTCGCCGTGCCCGACGGCACCGGCGGTTCGCATGGTGCGCTCCGCATCAGTGCGGGCGCGCGGCTAGTCTCGGAAACCTGGCGCAACGACGACATTCTGGCCGCACGCGAGAATCTGCGCGCTGAGTTCGACCAGGTTCGTGCGATCGTCGAAAAGCTCGTGCTCCTGGTTCGCTACTTCGACGAGATCGAGCCGGCCTACACGGCGGCCCAAACCCCAGACAATTACCGCGTGAGCGCCGCATGAGCGATCTTCTCTGGCAACAGCCGACGGACCAGCCGCTGGGCATCGCGAAGCTCTCCAAGCTCGCTTTCGACGGCGTCGACCTCGCGCCGCTGCATAGCCAGCTCCTCGATAAATATATTTTCGAACCCGACAATGCCGCGGCGCTCATCGATCTCTCCACGATCGAGCAATTCTTCGGCAACGAGCAAGCCGGGGTAGCGCGCCAAGGTGAAGCGCTGAGGCTGCGCCGGGTGTTCCACTCACCATGCAGCACGAACACGCCGGCGCTGCGGCTGCTCGCGCTTGCCGCACCGGGCGATGTCGGCAACAACACGCCACTGGAATTCGTGCTCGAAGGTTCGGATATCGCGCTTTCGACTCTCTACATTGTTCCCGGCCAGCCGTTGCCCGACCCGTTGCCGGAGCACGATATTGCCATCGTCACGGCGTGTAAGGCTGATGGCAATCGCGCGGTGCTGGCCGAGATCGAACGCGTGCTGCCGTCCTGGCCAAAGCCGGTGCTGAACCATCCCGAGCAGATCGCCGCGCTTTCGCATGAGCGGCTGCACAACGTGATGAAGAGCGTGCCGGGCCTTATGCTCCCGCCGACGGTTCGCATCGATCGCACCACGCTGAGCGAGATCGCCGCCGGTCGCGCGGAGCTCACGACGCATCTGTCCGAGGGCGCGTTCCCGCTGGTCGTGCGTCCGCTCGATTCCCACGCCGGCCACGGTGTGCAAAAGCTCGACGATGCGGCGTCGCTGACGCGCTATCTCGCCGAGCGGCAGGAGCGCGGCTTTTACCTTTCGCGTTTTGTCGATTATCGCAGCCCGGATGGCCTTTTCCGCAAATACCGGATCATGTTCATCGGCGGTAAGCCTTACGCCTGCCATATGGCGATGGCCAACGAGTGGATGCTCCACTATTTCAATGCTGGCATGGCCGAGAGCGCGGTAAAAAAGATCGAGGAAGAGCGCTTCATGCTCGGCTTCGAGCATGAATTCGCCAAGCGTCATCATGCGGCGCTGGCCGGCATCGCAGAGCGCGTCGATCTCGATTATTTCGGTATCGATTGCGCTCAAACCGCCGAGGGGAGTCTCTTGCTCTTCGAGGCCGATATCGCGATGATCGTTCACCTCATGGATTCGCCGGCCGCCTTCCCTTACAAAGTCGTCCAAATGCGTAAGCTCTTCGCCGATTTCGTGGCGATGCTGAGGGATTGCGCGGGCCGGCCATCGGCGAAGAAGCTCTCTGTCGCATGAGCGATCCGGGCCGACCGAAAGCTGGCCCGACGCTCGACCCCGAAAATTGGCGTGAGCTGCGTGCGCTCGGGCACCGCATGCTCGACGACATGCTCGATGATATGGCCCACCTGCGCGAGCGGCCGGTCTGGACAAGGCTGCCGCACGAGGTGAGGGCGAGCTTCGGCGAAGCGCTGCCGACACGTGGAACGCCGCTCAACGAGGTTTATCGCGACTATCAAAAGCACATCGCGCCTTATTCCGCGGGCAATACGCATCCGCGTTTTATGGGCTGGGTGCAAGGCGGCGGCACCGCCATCGGCGCGCTTGCCGAGATGCTGGCCGCGGGCCTGAACGCCAATTGCGGCGGCCGCGATCACGCGGCTATCGAAGTCGAGCGTCAGATCGCGCGCTGGTCGGCCGAGCTCTTCGGCCTTCCCGAAAGCGCGAGCGGCATTTTCGTTACCGGCACGTCGATCGCGAATTTCATCGCCGTGACGGTCGCACGCACGGCGCGGCTCGGCGTTGCTTCGCGGCGCGTCGGCATCGCCGCGTTGGGGCAGACTCTCACCGCCTATGTCTCGACGGCGGCGCATGGCTGCATCCGGCAGGCGATGGAGCTCGCCGGCTTCGGCAGCGAGGCGGCACGCCTCGTCCCGACCGACAGCGCGCATCGCATCGATCTTGCCGCGTTGCGTGAGATGCTCGCGCGCGATCGGGCTGCTGGCGCGACGCCATTTTTTCTCGTCGGTAATGCGGGCACAGTCGATACCGGCGCCATCGACGATCTCGATGCGCTCGCAGCGTTGGCCCGGGACGAGAAGCTGTGGTTCCATATCGACGGCGCGCTCGGCGCGCTGGCGATGTTGTCGCCGGAGCTGCGCCCGCGCTTCAAGGGCATCGAGCGGGCCGATTCGATCGCATTCGATTTCCACAAATTCGGCCAGATCCCCTATGACGCCGGTTTCATCCTAATGCGCGACAGCGAACTGCATCGCGCTGCGTTCGCGACGCCCGCGGCTTATTTGCGGCGCGAGGCGAGGGGCCTGGCCGGCGGCTCGCCTTGGCCGTGCGACTTCGGCCCCGACCTCTCGCGCGGTTTCCGCGCCTTGAAGACTTGGTTCACGTTGAGAGCCTACGGGAGCGAGCGCATCGGCGCGGAGATCGCGCGGAGCTGCGAGCTTGCGCGCTATCTCGAGCACCGCATCGTCGCCGAGCCGCGGCTGGAACTGTTGGCGACTGCCGCTCTCAATATCGTCTGTTTCCGATATCGCGCCGCCGATCCGGACCGGCTTAATGCGGATATCGTCGCCGAGCTCCATGAACGGGGGATCGCCGCGCCTTCAACAACCGCGATCGACGGCCGGGTCGCGATCCGCGCCTGCCTCGTCAACCACCGCATTCAGCCCGATGATATCGACGCGCTGCTCGCCGGCGTGTTGGAACTTGGCGAAGCGCTCAATCATGGTTAAATTTCTATAAATATTGTCGCGCGATTTAGCTAAAATTTTAAATGATTTAACTTCTCTTTTACCTTACGAATCAGTAAATCTTGTGCCGTCACCTGTGAGGTACCAAGCATGCGCAAGACCATTATTCGGCTCCTTTCCGATACGAGCGGCGCGAGCGCCGTCGAAGACGGGATCGTGCTTGGCGTTTGCAGCCTGCTTATTTTGAAAGGTGCCCCGGTGATCGGCAGCTCCGTCGGCGGCCTCTGCGGCGTGATCGGAGATTTTCTCGGCCTGATCTAGATTTTTCTGCCGGAAAGGTGCAAATTTCGGTCAGCCCCGCTGACGTACTTCTTGACTCGTCCGGCCCCTGTCCACGATGCTGTTCCGGGGAGCCGCGCGTGACGACGCGGCACGGCTGCGGAGGTGTCTGCGGCGAGGGGTGAGAAAGGGGTTGTCGAGGGATGCAAGCGAGGCCAGGACTCTACGATCCTCGCTACGAGCATGATGCCTGCGGCGTCGGCTTCATTGCGAACATCAAAAATCGCAAGAGCCACGGGATTTTGGCCCAGGGCATCGAGATTCTGCACAACCTCGCCCATCGCGGGGCGGTGAGCGCTGACCCGCTGGCGGGTGACGGCGCCGGTATTCTCATCCAGCTTCCCGACCGGCTGTTCCGCGCCGAGGCCGAGCGTCTCAAATTCCGGCTGCCGGAGCCCGGCGCCTACGGCGTCGGCATGGTGTTTCTGCCGCGCAATTCCGATACTCGGCGTGCCTGCGAAGAAGTGATCGCGCATTTTGTCGCCGCCGAGGGCCAGACCCTCCTGGGCTGGCGTGACGTGCCGGTCGATCCCACCACGCTCGGCGACAGCATCCGCCCGAACGCGCCGGTCATGCGACAGGTCTTCATCGCGCGCGGCGCCAATTGCGCCGATGCCGATGCGCTGGAGCGCAAGCTCTATGTCATCCGCAAGCAATCGCACAAAGAGTTGCGATCGCGCGGCCTGCCGGAACAGAGCGCCTTCTATATCGTCAGCTTGTCGACCCGCACCATCATCTACAAGGGAATGGTGATCGCCGAGCGATTATCGCATTTTTACAAGGATTTGCATGACGAGCGCGCCGAATCCGCTTTGGCGCTGGTGCATGCGCGCTTCTCGACCAACACTTTCCCGACTTGGGAGCTGGCGCATCCGTTCCGCTATCTCGCCCATAACGGCGAGATCAACACGCTGCGCGGCAACATCAATTGGATGATGGCGCGGCGTCACTCGATGACGTCGAAGCTTTTGGGCGCCGATCTCGACAAGCTCTGGCCGCTTATCGGCGACGGCAATTCCGATTCGGCAACGCTCGACAACTGCCTCGAGCTCTTGGTCGCGGGCGGCTATCCGCTGTCGCACGCCCTGATGATGTTGGTGCCGGAAGCGTGGTCGGAAAATCCGCTGATGGACCCCGACCGCCGGGCCTTCTACGAATATCACGCGGCGCTGATGGAGCCGTGGGACGGGCCGGCCGCGCTCGCCTTTACCGACGGCCGCCAGATCGGCGCGACGCTCGATCGCAACGGTCTCAGGCCCGCGCGCTTCTTCATCACCGACGACGATCACGTCGTCATGGCATCGGAAGCCGGGGTGCTCGACATTCCCGAAGCGCGCATCGTCCGCAAATGGCGCTTGGAGCCGGGCAAGATGCTGCTCGTCGACCTCGAGCGCCAGTGCATCATCGACGATGACGAACTGAAGGCCGAGATCGCGACTGCGAAGCCCTATCAGGAGTGGCTCGATAAGACGCAGATCCGCATCGAGAGCCTGCCGGACGAAGTCGCGCCGATGCCGCCGCCGCGCAGCGTGCTCTTGGACCGCCAGCAGGCCTTCGGCTACACGCAGGAAGACATCAACTTCTTCCTCAAGCCGATCGCGCTCTCGGGCGAGGACACGGTTGGCTCGATGGGCCGCGATACGCCGCTCGCCGTGCTCTCGAAGCGGCCGAAGTTGCTTTTCGACTACTTCCAGCAGCGCTTCGCGCAAGTAACCAACCCGCCGATCGATTCGATCCGCGAGGCGCTGGTCATGTCGCTCGTCTCGCTCGTGGGGCCGCGGCCGAATTTGTTGGACCTCGAAACCGGCGGCAAGCACATCCGCTTGGAGTTGCACAAGCCGATCCTCACCAATGTCGATCTCGAGAAGATTCGGCGGATCGAGGACAATACGGGGGGCACGTTCCGCACCTCGACGATCTCGATTTGCTACGCCGCGTCGGGCGGAGCCGAGGGCATGCGCACCGCGCTCGATGCGATTTGCAGCAGAGCCGAGCAGGCGGTGCGAGGCGGCCACAACATTATCGTGCTTTCCGATCGCCTGGTCGGGCCGGATCACATTGCGATCCCTAGCCTGCTCGCGGTGGCGGCGGTGCATCATCATCTGATCCGCGGCGGCTTGCGCACCGAGGTCGGTCTCGTCGTCGAGACCGGCGAGGCGCGGCAGCTGCATGATTTCTGCCTGCTTGCGGGCTTTGGCGCCGAGGCGATCAATCCTTATCTCGCTTTCAACACGCTCTCGGCCCTACGCCATGAGTTCGACAAGGATTTGGGCGAGGCCGAGGCACACGAGGCCTATATCAAGGCGATCGCCAAGGGCATCCTCAAAGTGATGTCCAAGATGGGCATCTGCACCTTCCAATCGTATTGCGGCGCGCAGATTTTCGACGCGATCGGCCTCAATGCCGAATTCCTCGACAAGTATTTCACCGGGACCGTGTCGGCGATCGGCGGCGTCGGCCTCGACGAGATCGCGGAAGAGACGGTGCGCCGTCATCAACTCGCTTTCGGCGACGCGCCGAATTATCGCGATGCTCTCGATCCGGGCGGCGAGTTCGCTTTCCGCATCCACGGCGAAACCCATGCCTGGAACGCGAACACGGTGGCGCTGCTGCAGCATGCGGTGCGCGGCAACAACTATCGCAAATTCAAGGAATACACGCGTATCGTCGGCGAGCAGGATGAGGCGCTCATCTCGCTACGTGGCCTGCTCGATTTCGACTATCCGGCAAAGCCGGTGCCCCTGAGCGAAGTCGAGCCGGCGCGCGAAATCGTCAAGCGTTTCGCAACCGGCGCCATGTCCTTCGGGTCGATCTCGTGGGAAGCGCATACCACGCTCGCCATCGCGATGAACCGCCTCGGCGGCCGCTCGAACACAGGCGAGGGCGGCGAGGATCCGCAGCGCTACAACCCGATGCCGAGTGGCGATTCCATGCGTTCGGCGATCAAGCAGGTCGCCTCGGGCCGCTTCGGCGTCAACATCGAATATCTCGTCAACGCCACCGATCTGCAGATCAAGATGGCGCAAGGCGCGAAGCCGGGTGAGGGCGGTCAGCTTCCCGGCCATAAGGTCGACGATTGGATCGCGCGCACGCGCTACTCCGTGCCGGGCGTTGGCCTCATCTCGCCGCCGCCGCATCACGACATCTATTCGATCGAGGATCTGGCGCAGCTCATCCACGATCTGAAGAACGCCAATCACGATGCACGAGTGAGCGTGAAGCTCGTCGCCGAGCTCGGCGTCGGCACGATCGCCGCCGGTGTCTGCAAGGCCTATGCGGATCATGTGACGATCTCGGGCCATGAAGGCGGCACCGGCGCGTCGCCGCTGAGCTCCATCCATCACGCCGGCGAGCCGTGGGAAGTCGGTCTCGCGGAGACCCATCAGACGCTGGTGCTCAACGGATTGCGCGGCCGCATCGCCGTTCAGGTCGATGGCGGCATCCGCTCCGGCCGCGAGGTCGTCATCGGCGCGCTCTTGGGCGCCGATGAATTCGGCGTCGCCACCGCCGCGCTCATCGCCGCGGGCTGCATCATGATGCGCAAATGCCATCTCAACACCTGCCCGGTCGGCGTCGCGACCCAGGATCCGGAGTTGCGCCGCCGCTTCAACGGCACGCCCGACGATGTCGTGACGCTTTTCATGTTCCTCGCCGAAGAGGTGCGGGAATACATGGCGAAGCTCGGCTTCCGGACCTTCAACGAGATGATCGGCCGCACCGACCGGCTGAAGCAGCGCCTGGGCGTCGATCATTCGAAGGCGCGGCAGATCGATCTCGCGCGTATCCTCTACCGGCCCGATGTTCCCGCCGGAACGAAGATGTATCAGTGCGAGACGCAGAATCATCGTCTCGAGCGCGCGCTCGACCATCAGCTCATCGCCGGCAGCAAAGCTGCGCTCGAGAAAGGCGACAAGGTCACGCTCGATCTGCCGATCCGCAACGTCAACCGCACCGTCGGCGCGATGCTCTCGGGCGAGATCGCCAAGCGCTACGGCGATCGCGGTCTGGCCGACGGCACGATCCGTGCCGGCTTCACCGGCACGGCGGGGCAGAGCTTCGGCGCTTTCCTCGCGCGCGGCGTCACCTTCGAGCTCGAAGGCGCGGGCAACGACTACGTCGGCAAAGGCCTGTCCGGTGGCCGGCTGATCATCTATCCGCCGAAAGACAGCAAGATCGAGCGCGACAAGTCGATCATCGTCGGAAACACGGTGCTCTACGGCGCGATCGCGGGCGAATGCTATTTCAGCGGCGTCGCGGGCGAGCGTTTCGCGGTGCGCAATTCCGGTGCGGTCGCGGTCGTCGAAGGCGCGGGCGCTCATTGCTGCGAATATATGACCGGCGGCATCGTCGTCGTGCTCGGCGAGACCGGCACGAATTTCGCGGCTGGCATGAGCGGCGGCGTCGCCTTCGTGCTCGATGAGAGCGGCAAGTTCCAGCAGCGCTGCAACCTCGCCATGGTCGATCTCGAGCCGCTCGCGGCCGAGGACGAGCAGATCGAGGCGCTGGAGCATCGCGGCGGCGATCTCGAGGCGCACGGTCTCGTGGATATCGTGCACAGCCTGACACAGAACGACGCGAAGCTGTTGCACGGCCTCATCTGGCGGCATGCGAGCTTTACGCAGAGCCCGAAGGCGAAGGAAATCCTCGCCCGGTGGGAGCGCTATCGCTCCAAGTTCGTGAAGGTGATGCCGGTCGAGTATCGGCGCGCCTTGCAGCAGATGCAGGCGCGCTCGCGCGCCACCGAGCGGCCGGATGTCAGTGTCGCCGTCGGGGCGGCCGAGTAAATGGGAAAGCCCACTGGCTTTCTTGAGTATCAGCGTCGCGACCGGTCTTACGAGCCGGTCGACGACAGGCTCAAGCATTATCGCGAATTCATCCGGCCGCTGCCGGAGGACGAGCTGCGCCGGCAAGGCGGCCGCTGCATGGATTGCGGCACGCCCTATTGCCATACCGGCTGCCCGGTCAACAATCTGATTCCGGATTGGAACGACCTGACCTATCGCAACGATCCGCGCGGTGCGCTCGCGGCGCTGCATCGCACGAATAATTTTCCCGATTTCACCGGCCGCATATGCCCGGCGCCTTGCGAGGCGTCGTGCACGCTCAACCTCATCGAAGAGCCGGTGACGATCAAGACGATCGAAAATACGATCATCGAGCGCGGCTGGAGTGAGGGCTGGGTCGAGCCGCTGGTCGCTTCGCATCGCACCGGCAAGCGTATCGCCGTGATCGGCTCCGGCCCGGCCGGCCTTGCTTGCGCCCAGCAATTGGCGCGCGCAGGGCATACCGTCGCGGTCTTCGAGAAGAATGCGCGGATCGGCGGATTGCTGCGCTACGGCATTCCCGATTTCAAGCTCGAGAAATACGTCATCGATCGCCGGATTGCGCAGATGCGCGCCGAGGGCGTCGAGTTCCATCCCAACACCCATGTCGGCGTCAGTCGCAAGATGGCCGATCTCATGGCGCGTTACGACGCCGTGGTGCTGGCGATCGGCTCGGAAGTGCCGCGCGACCTGCCGGTGCCGGGCCGCGATCTCGCGGGCATCCATTATGCGATGGATTTCCTGGTGCAGCAGAACCGGCGCGTTTGCGGCGAGAAGATCAGCGGCGCCGCCATCATGGCGACCGGCAAGCATGTGCTGGTGATCGGTGGCGGCGATACCGGCTCCGACTGCATCGGCACCTCGAACCGCCACGGCGCCAAATCGGTGACGCAGATCGAAATCTTGCCGATGCCGCCCGAGCATGAGGACAAGTTGCTCACTTGGCCGGATTGGCCAATGAAGCTGCGGACCTCGAGTTCGCATGAGGAAGGTATCAAGCGCGACTGGTCGGTCGCGACCAAATCCTTCACCGGCAAGGACGGGCATGTGACGGCCCTGAGCTCGGTGCGCGCCGAATGGCGTACCAGCAATGACGGTCGGCCGCTGATGGAGGAGATGCCCAACAGCAATTTCGAGATCAAGGCCGATCTCGTGCTGCTGGCGATGGGGTTCGTCCACCCGGTGAAGACGGGGGCGGTGGCGGAGCTCGGCGTCTCCCTCGACGCGCGTGGCAACATCAAGGCCGACACCAACAACTATCGCAGCTCCGTCGATAAGGTCTTCGGCTGCGGCGACGCGAGGCGTGGGCAATCGCTGGTCGTTTGGGCGATCCGGGAGGGGCGGCAATGCGCCCGCGCGGTCGATGAGTACCTGACGGGACGTTCGGATCTTCCGCGCTAGACGGGCGGGACACGGGTTTCCGGCGTGGGCGGCGGATCCGCAAAATTGCCTCGATCAGCGCCTAGCTTGGCGGCTCTCTTTCCCGCGTCCATCGCAACCGAGCTATGAACCGCTTGCGCCGAGGCAGGGCGGGGCCTTACAGCAGCCTGATGAAAAGCATGCTTATCAAATCGCTCGGCCTAGCGGCTGGGCTGATGCTCGCCGGTTGCGGCTCGGAGCCGTCGACCAAGCCGCCGGCGCTGGCGAATGATTTCGGCTATTCGCCCACCGGCGCGCCGACCATTCCTCCGGTGGGCAAGGCCGGCACCGACCAGCATTTCGCTCTCGGCAAGGAGGTCTCGGGCGAATGGTGGGGGCTTTTTCGCTCGCCCGCGCTCGACGACCTGATCAATCAGGCGATCGCCGGCAATCGCAGCCTCGTCGTCGCGCAGGACAATCTTGCCGCCGCGCATGAGGCCGTGCTCGTCGCCGCAGGCGGGCTCTATCCGCATGTCGATTTCGGCGCCAGCGTCGAGCGCCAGCGTAATAATTTCCAGGCCTTCGGCATCCAGCTCTTTCCGCCGAAAGAGTTCAACACCTTCTCGTTCGGTCCGACCGTCTCCTACAGCTTCAATCCTGCCGGTCCGACGGCGCATGAAGTCGAGCGCCAGCAGGCTCTGGAAGATTTTCAAGGGCACGAGCTGAAGGCCGCCTATCTCGCACTGACCGGCAGCGCTGTGACCGAGGCAATCACCATCGCTTCGCTTAATGCGCAGATCGAAGCCGTCAACGACATGCTCGCCGACGACCAGACCAATCTGAAATTGGTGCAAGACATGGTGAGCGCGGGAGCGGGGACGGATCTCGATATCCAG
>DASXCX010000145.1:0-4229 GCA_036490955.1 Allostellaceae bacterium
ATGTAGCGCCCGTCGAGGCCGGCCGCACGCAGGGCGGCGAGACGGTGGTGCTGACCGGGCTGAAAGGCGATGAGAGCGTCGTCGTCGACGGCGCGCTGCTGCTGGTCGAGGGTTCGAAGGTCGAGATCCGCAACGCGCCGAAGGCGAAGGGAGCCTCCTGATGTCGCTTCCCGAGCTCTGCATCCGCCGGCCGGTGATGACCAGCCTCCTGATGCTGTCGTTCGTCGTGTTCGGCCTGTTCGGCTACCGCCAATTGCCGGTCGCGGCGCTGCCGCGCGTCGATTTCCCGACCATCAGCGTCTCGGCGCAATTGCCCGGCGCCAGTCCGGACACGATGGCGTCCTCGGTCGCAGGTCCGCTGGAGCGCGCATTCGCGACGATCCCCGGGATCACGATGATGACGTCATCGTCGGCGCTCGGCACGACCTCGATCACAATGCAGTTCGACCTCGACCGCAACATCGACGGCGCGGCGCTCGACGTGCAGTCGAACATCTCCGCAACGCTGCGTAAGCTACCCCCGCAATTGCCTGCGCCGCCGAGCTTTCAGAAGCTCAATCCGGCGGACAGCCCGATTCTGTTCATCGCACTGGCGTCGAAGACGCTGCCGCTGACGAAGGTCGACGACTACGCCGAGCAGGTCTTCGCCGAGCAGATCTCGCAGATCACCGGCGTGGCGCAGGTGCTTGTTTTCGGGCAGCAGAAATTCGCCGTGCGCGTCGCGGTCGACCCCGACAAAGCCGCGGCGCGCGGCCTGACGCTCGACAACGTCAGCAACTCCGTGGCGGCGGCCAATTCCTCGACGCCGGTGGGCGCGCTGCTCGGGCGCCGACAGAACGTCACCGTCGACGTCACCGGCCAGATGCAGCACGCGGCCGAATACGACAATCTCGTCGTCGCCTGGCGCAACGGCTCGCCGGTCCGTCTCCAGGAGATCGCAAGGGTCTATGATTCGGTCGAGAACAAGCAGATCGCCGCCTGGGTCGGCAAGGATCGCGCGGTCGTCCTGGCGGTCTTCCGCCAATCCGACGCCAATACCGTCAATGTCGTCGACAACGTGAGGGGACGGATACCTTATTACCAATCTCAGTTGCCGCCGTCCGTGCAGGCGCTCGTTCTCAACGACCGCTCGGTCTCGATCCGGCAATCGATCGACGATGTTCAGCGCACGCTGCTGCTCTCGATCGTGCTGGTCGTCATCGTCATCTTCGTGTTCCTGAAGTCCGCGGCGGCGACGCTGATTCCCGCGCTCGCGCTGCCGGTGTCGCTGATCGGCGCCTGCGCATTCATGTTCGTCTTCAATTATTCGATCGACAACATTTCGTTGTTGGCGATCACGCTGTCCGTCGGCTTCGTCGTCGACGACGCGATCGTCATGCTCGAGAACATAACGCGCCACATCGAACACGGCATGAAGCCGTTCGACGCCGCGCTGAAGGGCTCGGGCGAGATCGCGTTCACCATTCTTTCGATCACGTTTTCGCTGGTGGCGGTGTTCATCCCGGTGCTGCTGATGAGCGGCGTCGTCGGCCGCGTGTTCCGCGAATTCGCGGTCACGATCACGGTGGCGATCCTGGTTTCCGGCTTTGTTTCGTTGACGCTCACGCCGATGCTCTGCGCGCGCATCCTGAGCGCGCCCAAGCACGGCCGGAACGCGGGTCTCTTCTCGCGGCTGTCGGATCTGTTTGTCGACAGCCTCGCCGGGTTCTATCGCGTGACCCTCGATTTCGTACTGAAATTCCGGTTCCTGGTTCTGCTCGGCACCTTCGCGACCGCTTACGTCGCCTTTTCCCTCTACGTCGACGTGCCCAAGGGCTTTTTCCCCGAGGAAGACACCGGGTTCATGCGGGGCATCACCGAGGCGCAGCCGGATACCAGCTTCACCGAGATGTCGAAACGACAGGTCGCGGTCAGCGACATGGTCCGCGCGGATCCCGCCGTGGAGAGCGTAACGTCTGCTGTCGGTTTCGGCGGCGCGACGAACAAAGGTTTCCTGTTCATAAAGCTGAAAGACAAGCAGGCGCGCGGCCCGGTGTTCCCGATCATGAATCGGTTGCGCCAGACGTTGGGGGTGATTCCCGGCATCAGGACCATTCTGCTCCCGGTGCAGAATCTCGAGTTCACCGGCGGACGCATTGCTCGAGCAAAGTATCAGTACACTCTGCAGTCCGGCGACATCGATACGCTGTACAAGAAAGCGCCGGAGTTGGAACGCGCGATCGCGCAACTCCCGGGCCTGCGCGACGTCAACACAGACTTGCAGATCACCAATCCGCAGACCCGCGTCGACATCGACCGCGACAAGGCGGGGGCGTTCGGCGTGACCACCGACCAGGTGCGCACCGCGCTCTACAACGCCTATGGCACGCGTCAGATTTCAACCATCTTCACTGAAGCCGACGATTACGAGGTGATCCTCGAGGCCTCCGAAGATTTCCAGAACGACACCGACGCGCTCGGACGCATACGCGTCTCCACCCCCGGCGGGCAACTCGTTCCGCTCGATGAAATCGCGACGATGCGACGGACCGTCGGGCCTTTGCAGATCAACCGCCAATCCCAGCAGCCGGCGGTGACGATCTCGTTCAACCTCGCGCCCGACATGTCGCTGGGGCAGGCGATCGACGCGATCCGAGACCTCGAACGCAAGGCCAACCTGCCCGGCAGCATCATCACCGGCTTCGCCGGCAACGCGCAGCTGTTCCAGCAGGCGCTGGCCGGCCAAGGCGGACTGCTGCTCGCCGCGGTGCTGACGATCTACATCCTGCTGGGAGTGCTCTACGAGAGCTACATTCACCCGATCACGATTCTGTCGGGACTGCCGTCGGCCGGCATCGGCGCGTTGCTCGCGCTCGAATATTTCCATATGGACCTTTCGGTCATCGCGATCATCGGCATTCTGCTCTTGATCGGCATCGTCAAGAAGAATGCGATCATGATGGTCGATTTCGCGCTCGAGCGGCGGCGTGAAGGCGGCCTCGACGCGGTCACCGCGATCCGCGAAGCCGCGCTGATCCGCTTCCGCCCGATCATCATGACGACGCTCGCGGCGATGCTGGGATCGCTGCCGATCGCGCTCGGCGCCGGCGCGGGTTCGGAACTGCGTCAACCGCTCGGCATCGCCATTGTCGGCGGGCTCTGCGTCTCACAGGTGCTGACGCTCTACATCACGCCGGTGGTCTACATCTATCTCGACAAGGTGGATTCGCTGCTCGCCGGGCGTCGCAAGAAGAAGCCCGCCCCGCGCGCCGCGGCTGCGCCCGGCCACGATACGCTGCCGGCGGCGGCGGAGTGATTTTTTCCGCAGCAGCATTGTTGTGATGACTGGGCTTGTCCCGGTCACGTAGTCAATTGTCGGATTGGCGGGAGCGGACCCACGAAATCGATGCTAGCATCGCAAGTTCGCTACCACTGCATCGGAGGGCTTCGTCATGCTGGATAAATTCGAGCGCTATCCGCTGACGTTCGGACCTACACATATCGAGAAGCTCGAGCGCCTGACGGCGCATCTCGGCGGCGGCGTCGAGCTCTGGGCCAAGCGCGAGGACTGCAACTCGGGCCTGGCCTACGGGGGCAACAAGCTGCGCAAGCTCGAGTACATCATTCCGGACGCCATCGCCGCCAACGCCGACACGCTGGTCTCGATCGGCGGGGTCCAGTCCAACCACACGCGCATGGTCGCCGCGGTCGCTGCGAAAATCGGAATGAAGTGCCGCCTCGTGCAGGAGAGCTGGGTTCCCCACGAGGACGCCGTCTACGACCGCGTCGGCAACATCATGCTCAGCCGCATCATGGGCGCCGACGTCCAGTTGGTCGACGACGGATTCGACATCGGGATCCGCGAGAGCTGGCAAAAGGCGATCGAGGACGTGAGAGCCAAGGGCGGCAAGCCCTACCCGATCCCGGCCGGCGCCTCGGTGCACAAATACGGCGGGCTCGGCTACGTCGGCTTCGCCGAGGAGGTGCGCGCGCAGGAGCGCGAGCTCGGCTTCGCCTTCGACTACATCGTCGTTTGCACGGTGACCGGCTCGACCCACGCCGGCATGCTGGTCGGCTTCGCCAAGGACGGGCGGGAGCGCCGAGTGATCGGCATCGACGCCTCGGCGACGCCGGCGCAGACCAAGGCGCAGGTGCTCGAAATCGCCCGCAACACCGCGGACCTCGTCGAACTCGGGCGCGAACCGTCAGCGGACGACGTCGTCCTCATCGAGGACTACGCCTACCCCTGC
>DASXCX010000146.1:0-5391 GCA_036490955.1 Allostellaceae bacterium
TCGACCCGTAGGATTTTCATCGTCATCTCTCCTCTAAAGCCCCCACCCCAGCCACACCCTAGCGGTGTGGCATTCGTAAAACCGATGCTACATCGGGCTTTTCGCCGCCGCTACTGCCGCAGCAATTGCGAAGCGCTCAACCCGCCTCTATCCTGCCATAATACGGTTTTTGCCCAAGCAATTGTTAGGGGAGCGAGACGATGGACCAGCCCGTAAGTACCACCCGTACCTGGAATCCGGACAAGTTCCGGTTGCGGCGTCTGGTCGAGCGGCTTGTCGAGATGGACGAGATCGAGGTACGCAACGAACCGGTCGCGCTCTCGGAAATGAGCCCGATCATCGAGAACACCAAGAAAGGCGTCCTCTTCAAGAAAGCCGGGCCCGAGCAGCATGAGGTCGTCGGCGCAGTCAGCGCCTCGCGCACGCGCTTGGCCGCGGCTTTCGGCGTGCCCGAGAACAAGATGCGCGAGGAGTTCTTGCGTCGGCAGGCCAATCCGCAAAAGACCTTCGTCGTTCCGACCAGCGAGGCGCCGGTGCAGGAAGTCGTCCTGACCGGCGACCAGATCGACATGTACAAGCTGCCCTTCCACGTGCAGCACGAATATGACGGCGGGCCCTACATCACCTCAGGCAACGATTTCACCCTCGACCCCGTCACCAAGCGCAGCAATGTCGGCTGCCGCCGCCTCTTGCTCCGCGGCAAGGACAAATGCGGCTTCAACGCGACCGCGCCGTCCGATCTGCAGAACATCTATCGCGCCTGCGTCGCGCGCGGCGAAAAGCTGCCGATGAGCTTCACGATCGGCGCGCATCCGCTCGACACGATGGGCGCATCGAGCCGCGGCGCACCGGGGCAGGACGAGATCAACACGATCGCTACCTATCGCGGCGAGCCGATGGCGGTGGTGAAATGCTTGACCAACGACGTCTATGTCCCTGCCGATGCCGAGATCGTGCTCGAAGGCTATGTCGATGAGCGCGGCTATATCGACAATGAGGGGCCTTACGGCGAGTACATGGGCTATTACGGCCCGATGCATGGCGATCCGGTGTTCCATGTCACCGCGATCACGCGGCGCCGCGACGTGCTCTATCAGACGATCAAGCACGGCGTCGGCAAAAATCTCGGCTGGTGCGATGGCGCTCCGATGGGCGCGCTCGGCACAGAGGCGCGCGCCTGGCAAGTGCTGAAGCAGGCCGGCATCGACATCGTCGACGTGTACTCCCCGCCTGGTCCGGGCGTGAACTGCCATCTGCGGGTCTCGATCAAGAAGCGCAGCAATGCCGATCCGCATGCGGCGATCGTCGCGGCGCTCGGCATGCTGCGCACGACCAAACATGTCTACGTCACGGACGATGACGTCGACATCCGCTCGAGCGAGCAGATGGAATGGGCGATGTCGGGCCGATTCCAAGGCTCGAAGGATATCTACGTCATGAAGGACATGCCCTTCATGCCGATGGATATGTCGGGCCATAACGGAATCAGCGACAAGGTCGGCTTCGACTGCACGTGGAACTTCCCGCGCCCGACGGCCGTCACGGCGCGCGTGCCGGAAGCGGCGAAGATCGACGGCCCAGCACGCTTCCAGACCGTGCAGCAGGCGCTGGAGACCGGCCCCATGCATTTCGCGAAGCTGATGTCGGTGCTCGGCAGCCGGGACGGCCGGGAACTGGTGCGCGAGATCGAGACGCTGCGCGATGGCGGTCATCTCGATCGCAACAGCGACGGCGAGTACTACCTGACCAAGAAGTGAGCCGCGGGGGCGAACATCGCCTCTGAAGCAGAAAGGCGCGAAGGATATCCCCTTCGCGCCTTTTGCTTTGTGTCCTGCTCTCTTTTCGTCATGGCCGGGCTTGTCCGGCCATGACGCTATTCGGTAGAGGCCCCGAGCCTTACTGCTTCCAGTAAACGAACCCCATCGCGTTGCCGGTGCCGGCCATCGAGCGATAGCACGGCACGTAGTCGATGACGTTGGGCTCGTAGCCGAGATCGGCCATCGCGCCGGCGACCGGGACCCAATTTTTGATCTCGGAGGTTCCCGCCTGGAAGATCGGCTCGCCGAGCTTGGCGACGCCTTCGATCTTGCGGCTGCGCAGCGCATCCATCACCGCGTTGTCGACGTCCTCGTCGACGACGAAATGCGTGAGCCCGCCCGATGCGATGAGCGCGACGCGCGCATCGCTCTTCCAGGAGTCGATCGCCCGCAGCAGCGATTTGCCGAAATTGTAGCAGCGCGCGACACTCGGCTGGTTCGGTGGATAGAAGGTGTTGAGCACCACCGGCACGGTCGGCACGGCCTTGTCCGCCATGATGTTGCGGAAGACGAAGCCGAAAGCGTGCGGGATATGCTCGACCCCGTCCGGCAGATGCCCCATCGAGGTCACATCGAACTGCTCGCTGATCGCCGTCTCGATGATGTGCTTGCCGAGATCGGGCAGGCCGGGATAGGTCGCGCCTTGCGGCGGGATGTGGCCCGGGATCGCGATCGGGATGCCGGGCGGCATCTTCGCGATCTCTTCCTCGCGCGGGAAAGCGTTCGGGATGGTCTCGCCGCGATAAACGCTCATCGCCGGGATGAGGCCGTCGTCGAACATCTCCATCTGATCGTTGCCGACGATCACCGCGATATCCGGCTTCGCCTCGGCAAAGATATCGGCGAGCTTGCCGATCGCGCGGCGGCAGGCGGCGTGGCGCTCATTCCACACAGGCTGCGTGATCTGGCGATCGAGATTCTCGTTGGCGCGCATCGCCACGAGCTGATCGTAGGTATAGGCCTTGCCCTTATACCAATGTTCGGGATTGCGCTTGTCGGCAGCGACGCGCTGCCCCCATTGGTCCGGGGGCGTGGACAACATGGGGCCGTGCGAGGTCCCAATTCCGAGAACGATCTTGGCCATGGCTAGAGTCTCTCTCCTTTCGTGGCGGAGCTCTTACCCTTCCGCTTCATCATACCGGTATCGGCGAAATTCGTCTTGTGTCCAAAAGTCGACTGATAGTCGCGCTGAGCATCCTTCGTTAGGAAGCGTTTTTCGACGTCGAGAATCGCACCGTAGCCGATGAGCTTCTTGACGTCTGGCGTGCCATGCGGGCTCGCGACCACCCGCTTGTGCCAATCCATCATCGCTTGGGCGCCGCGCTTGCGGAAATCGCTCAGCACCTCCCAGGCCGCCTGTAGACCCGCGGTCGCGGCGATCGTCGGATAGAGCACGATCCGCGCGCCCAGCTTGTCATATTCTTCCCAACTCGGCGGCGATTCCTTGCCGCCCCAGATCGCGAGCACTGGCCCAGGGATTTCCTTGCAAGCCTGCTTTACCTGTTCGCGGGTCTGGATCGAATTGAGCCAGACGAGATCGGCACCGCCATCCTTCACATAGGCGACGCAGCGTTTCAGCGTGTCCTTGAAACTGGTCTTCTCGGCGCCGATGCCGTCGCAGCGTGCGCAGATCGTGAAGTCCGGATCCATTGCGTCGCGCGCCGCCACCGCCGCGCGGATCTTGCCGACCGCCTCATCGACCGAAATCAGCCGGCGGCCTGCCGCGGTGCCAGATTTCTTCGGCGCCTCTTGATCCTCGATCTGCATCGCGGCGACACCGGAGCGAATGATCTCCTGCACCGCGAAATGTACGTTGACCGCATTCCCGTAGCCCGTATCGGCATCGACAAGGATCGGAATGTCGGCGTGCGCTGCCATATGACGCGCGTGGTCGACGAGATCGCGCAAGCCGATGATGCCGTTATCCGGCACGCCGTAGAGGAAATGCGAGAGCTGCGAGCCTGGCAGAAAGAAGCATTCGAAGCCGGCTTCTTGCGCCAGGAGCGCGTAAAGCGGGCTGAACCCGCCCGGCATCGGCGTCATCTTTTTGCGCTTCAGGATCGCCCGGAATTTCCGGCGATTCTCGCCGACCCGATCGCGCCCGTTCCTCGCCATTCCCTCAACCCCGAAAAACATAACGATTGATATATCGACAGCGTGGGATTTACCGCCGTCCCTGTCAACTATACGCCAAACGCGTTGTGTTGCGCTGCGAAGACATGGCACACTCCGCGCGCCATGAGAAAAATCGCGCCTTACGTCCTCGCCCTTGCCTTGCTCGCCCCTTTCTCCGCCCACGCGGCCGAGAAGCTGACCGTGCTGTTCTCGCCCACGACGGGGCTGACGCCGACCTACATCGCCAAGGACCACGGCATCTTCGAGAAACACGGCCTCGACGTCGATCTCGTGCTGCTGACCAATCAAGGCGCCGTGATCCAGGCGCTGGTCGGGGGCTCGGCGCAGATCGTCACGCCCTCGGCGCTGGCCGTGATCCAGGCAAGCGACCAGGGCATCGACACGGTATTCGTCGGCTCGACCAGCATGTCGCCGTCGAAATCGCGCTCCGGCATCTTCGCCAAGAACGGCAGCGGCATCCGCACAGCCAAGGACCTGATCGGCAAGAAGATCGGCGTGCCGTCGCTCAACACGCTGATCCACGTCATCGCGCGGCGGTGGCTCGAGATCGAAGGCGTCGACTACAACAAGGTCAATTTCGCCGAGATCGGCTTCCAGCAGATGTATGATGCGCTCAACGCCGGCATCGTCGATGGCGTCAGCGCGATCGATCCCTATTACGGCAAGCTCGAGCAGATCGGTTATATCGTCGGCAATCCCGATGAAAGCCTGCCGCAGAACACGCTGACCTCGGTCTACGCCTCGATGCGCGATTGGACCGACAGCCACAAGCCGACCGTCGCGGCCTTCCGCCAATCGCTGCAAGAGGCGATCGACTTCATCAACACCCACGATGCCGAAGCGCGCGCCGCCATCGTCAAATATACGAAGCTGCCCGCCCCTGTCGTCGCCGCGACACCGATGCCCGAGCTGCAAGTGACCGTCCATCCCGAGCAGGTGCAGTTCTTCATCGATCTGGCCAAGCATCAAGGGCTGATCAAGTCGAGCCCCGACGCCGCCCGGATGATCGCGCCCTAAACGCTGCCTTCGACAGGCGCCGTTGATCGGCGCGATTGCGACCAAAGACCAACGCCCGGCCGCAATCTCCTCCCTCGCCGCGGCGATGCCGGTCGAGGATCTCACGGCCGCGCTTGAAGCCGCCGATGCCGTGATTTGCGGCATTCGGGTTTCCCCGGCTGGCGCGGCGGAATCCCTCATCGGTAATCCGGCCGATAACGCCTTCGCTTAGACGCTCTTTGGAAAGCCGCACAGCTCGGCAGCGTTATCGACGAAGATCATGTTGCGGGTTTTCTCGTCCGGCACCCATGTCTGCATGATGTCGACGAGGTCGCCGTCATTCGGCATCGGCTTGAAATATTGCGGATGCGGCCAATCCGATCCCCAGACCAGCCGGTTCGGCGCATAGGCGACGAGCTTATGCACGATCGGATTGGTATCG
>DASXCX010000147.1:0-9857 GCA_036490955.1 Allostellaceae bacterium
TTCCGGGCCGGCGCAGCTGCGACGGTAAGTGCCGGCGTGATTTGGCGACCGGCGAGGCTCGGCTCGGAAGATCGCCCGTTTTGGATCGCGAGCGCCAGCGAGGCGAGCTTGGCGCGCTCGCCGGCGACGAAGGCGTTCCGGCGCGTCACCTCGTCGCCGACGGTGCTGTGAAGCTGATCGCTCTGGGCGAGCGACGACGTCGTCTGCGCCGCAAGCTCCCTCAACGTGTCGCGATCGGAGTCGACGCCGCCGCGCAGGCCATCGACGGCATGAATCTCGTTGAGCACGTAATTGCCGAAGGAGCTATCGTTCGCCGCATCGTTCGAGATGCCGATGAGATGGGTGACGGCGCTGCTCATCTGATCGAGGAGCGATTGCGCCTGGCCCCATTGGGCGACGAGATCGGGGTTGCCTGCCGTGGTGCCGGCCTGCAAGCGCGTGTCGACCCCGGCGGTAATGTTGGAATAGTTGCTCGCATTGCTGGAGAGGCTCTGTTGCGTTGTCGCGAAATCCGCTTGCCGGCGCGCGACGTTCCCCTGGAACTGCGTCGCCTCCGCTTGCAGCGACTGAATCTTTTGGCCCACCAGCGTCGTGCTGGCGGGGGCGCTTGGCGTGCCGAGGGTGGTTGCGACGACGGTTGGCGATGCGGCAGTCGACGGCGTGATCGGGCTTGTGGTGTTCGGCGTGCTCGTGTTGGTGGCTGCCGTCGTCCCGGTCGCCCAATCAAGCACGCTGTCGCCATAGGAGCAGCCGGAAAGCGCCAGCGCTGCCATGAGCGCCAAGCATGAGGAGCGCGAACAACGCATGCGGAACAGCCACCCTCGTATCATTTTGTTATTGCCGCCGGCGAACGACATCGGATTTTGCCAGCGAGCCCCCGACGAAAGACGATCACACGGCGAATAAACCCGTGTCGGATAAGCGATCTTACGCCGCAATGATCTTATGCAATGCCGCGGGCAGCGACAAGCCGCTTTCGCGCGGCGTCATCGCTTGTCTTGCTATCGCAGGGGCTTGCCGCTAATTTCGCCGAGCTTCGGCCGGCGGCAATGCGCCCGTAGCTCAACTGGATAGAGCACCAGACTACGAATCTGGGGGTTGGGAGTTCGACTCTCTCCGGGCGCGCCAACCGCGATGAAGCCGTAACTGCAATCGCCTGATTTTATGCGTTGGGCGTGCTGCGGCGATCTCGCAACGCGGGCTTATGCCGCCTTCGAGAGCGTCTCGATGGTTTGCAGTAGCTGTGCGATCGCGAGCGGCTTGCGCAAGGTTCCAATGGCGCCGTTGGCCATGGCTTTCTCGACCAGCTCCTCGAGGCTGAAGCCCGTCATCATCACCACTTGTGCATTGGGCTTGATCTGGCGGATGGCGAAGAACGCCTCGACCCCGTTCATACCGGGCATCTTCACATCCATCAGCACGACGTCGAATCGGCCGGCGCCGAATTTGGCGACTCCCGCCTCGCCGCTCCCGGCGATATCGATCTCATGGCCGCGCATCGAGAGAATGTCGCCGACGCTTTCGGCGTGGTCGCGGTCGTCATCGACGATCAGGATTTGGAGGCTCATGCTGCCATCTCCTTGGCTTGCGCGATGGGCAGACGCAGGGTCACGCGCGTACCGGTGGCGGAACTGGTGGTGATCGCGATCGTGCCGGCATGCTGCTCGATGATCTGCTTGACCGTCGGCAGGCCGAGGCCGGTACCAAAGCTCTTGGTGCTGAACAGCGGCTCGAAGACCTTGGGCAGCACGTCGGCGGGAATGCCCCGTCCATTGTCTTCGACGGTGATTTCAACGCGGCCGCCCTGGCTTCTTGCCCCGATGGCAATGCAGGGCTGGCGGTTGTCGGGTAAGGGCTCGCTCATCGCGTGTACCGCGTTCTCGAGAAGATTGACGATCACCCGCCGCATCCGCTCCCGATCGATGTCGACGATTGGATCGCGGGCCGAGAAACGGCGCTCGATGCGAACGTCGACTTGCAGCGCGTCGAGGAGCGCTGCGAGCCAGGCATTGATGGCGACCGGCTTGGGTTCGATCGCCCGCATCTGAGTGAAGTCGATCAGATCGTTGATGATCCGCTCGCAGCGGCTGACGCTGCGCTCGATTCGGCCCAGCGGCCGGTCGAGATCGAGCCCCTGCATTTCGACGCGCTGCCGTACCGCGTAGATGGTGTTGCCGATGGCGCTTAGGGGATTGCGCAACTCATGCGCGATAGTCGCGGTGAGCTGACCGAGCACAGATAAGCGCTCATTGCGGACCAACTCGTCCTGGACCTGCCGCAGCTCGGCGGTACGTTCCTCGATGCGGCGCTGCAACCGCTCATTTTCCTCGATCGCGCGCTGCGCCAGCCGGTTGTCGACGAAAGCGCCGGCGAGGCCCAAGGTGATGATGAGTGCGGTGCCGGCGGCGACGGCGATTGCCAAAAGCTCGGGGGCCAGCATCTCGCGCGGCATGTCGATCGCCGGATCGAGACGCAAGGTCAGTGCCGCCATGCCGATGAAATGCAGGCCGACGATCGCGAGCACGAGGAGCACGGTCGCGCCGACAAGATTGCCGAGGCGCGGCTTCGGGCTGAGAACCTCCATCGCCGCCGCGGCCATCGCGGCGCCGGTGACGACGGAGATCGCGACCATGACCGGATCCCAGATGAGGTCGGCCGGCGCGCGCAGCGCCGCGACGCCGATGTAATGCATGGCGCCCACGGCAAGTCCGACGACAGCGCCGCCGATATGCCGGACCCTCAGGCTCAGCACGATCCACATGCCGATCCAGCTCAGCACCACCGCAACGGCGATCGAGAGGATCGTCAGCTCGATGTCGTAGCCGACCGGAATCCCTGGCCGATAGGCGAGCTCGGCAATGAAATGCGTCGTCCAGACGCCCACGCCGAAGACCAAGGCGGCGGCGGCGTGCCAGAGGTCTCGACGCTTGCCGCTCGACCCCTGCGCGCCCGCCAGGAGGTTGGTCGCGGTGAAGCAGGCAAACAGGCAGACGAAAGCGGCGAGGCCGACCAACCGGAGATCGTGCTGCTCGACAATGCAGGCGTAAAGGAGCTGGAGCATGAAGCGGCCATTTGGCCGGGATGCGGTAAAAATTCCCTAAACTACAGTGTTGGCTGTGTTTTTTCCCATTCCCGGCGGACATCCGGGTCCGCTTCGGCGGCTTCTCGGGTTGCTCGGAGCGAGGCGAGCGTGTCCGGCCCGGCGAGCCGGCCGAGAGCCCAGACCGCCATCGCCCGGACCAAAGGCGATGCATCATCCAAATGAATGATGACGGCCGAAACGAGGCTCCGATCGCCGCTATTGCCAATGGCGATCAGCACGTTGCGGATGAAGCGGTTGCGGCCGGTGCGCTTAACCGGCGTGCCGGCGAAACGGATGCGGAACGCGGCGTCGTCGAGCATCACCAATTCGGCGAGCTCGGCATTCCCGGCACCTGCGGCAAAGCGCGTCTCGCGCGCGGCCTCGGCGAATTTGTTCCACGGGCAGGCCGCGAGGCAATCATCGCACCCATAAAGCCGGTTGCCGATCGGGGAGCGCAGCTCCTCCGGAATGTGACCCTTATGCTCGATCGTCAGATACGAGATGCAACGGCGGGCATCGAGCTGATAGGGCGCGGGGAAGGCCGCCGTCGGGCAGGCATCGAGACAGGCACGGCAAGCACCGCAGTGATCGTCGGCCGGCGTGTCGGGCTCGAGAGCGAGCGAGAGATAAATCTCACCGAGGAAGAGCCAGGAGCCGAAATCGCGCGAGACGAGGTTGGTGTGCTTGCCCTGCCAACCGAGCCCGGCGCTCATCGCCAGCGGCTTTTCCATGACCGGCGCGGTGTCGACGAAAACTTTGAGCGGCGCGGGCGAGGCCTCGGTGATCCTACGAGCCAGCGCCTTGAGGCGCGATTTCATCACGTCGTGATAATCGCGGCCGCGAGCATAGACCGAGATGTTGCCCCGTCGCGGCTCGGCAAGACCGGCCAGCGCGTCGCCCTCGGGCCCATAATTGAGGCCGAGGACGATCACGGTTTTCACCTCGGGCCAGAGATTCTTCGGTTGGGCGCGCTCGTCGGCGCGCGCCGCGAGCCAGCCCATATCGCCGTGATAGCCGCGGGTGAGAAAATCGCAGAGACGCTGCCGCGCCTCGTCGGCAAGCTCCGGCCGCGCAAAGCCGATCGCGTCAAAGCCGAGATCGAGCGCCGCCTGGCGGATCGCCGCTTTGGCGTCCGCGCTCACGACTAGCCGCGTCCGCGGTAAGGCTGCACGCCGGGGTCGGGCAGCCACAGGCCTTCCGGCGGCGCGTCGGTCTGGTAGAAGACATCGATCGGCATGCCGCCGCGCGGATACCAATAGCCGCCGATGCGCAGCCATTTCGGCGCGATCGCGGCGATGACGCGCTTGGCGATGCCGAGCGTGCAAGCCTCGTGGAACGCACCGTGATTGCGGAACGCGCCGAGGAAGAGCTTCAAGGATTTGCTCTCGATGAGGTGCTGGTCCGGCACATAATCGATGACGAGATGCGCGAAATCCGGCTGGCCGGTGACGGGGCAGAGCGATGTGAATTCAGGCGCCGTGAAGCGCACGAGGTAAGTCTCGCCGGGATGCGGATTGGGCACGCGCTCGAGCACCGCTTCCTCGGGCGAGGCCGGAAGCGGGGCATGCGTGCCCAGAAGCTTCAAATCGCGATAAGCCGGATCGGTCATGACCAAAACAATTCTCTAGAGCGGAGGAATATCGCCGGCTGCTTGCTGCTGGGCAAAACCGGCGACGAAGTCGACGAGCGCTTGTCGCTCGATGGCGCCGCGCAAACCCCGCATCAGATCGGCATAATAGCGAAGATTATGCTCGGTCAACAGCATGCTGCCGAGGATCTCATTGGCGCGGACGAGATGATGCAGATAGGCGCGGCTATAGCGCGTGCAGGCGGCGCAGCCGCAGTCTTCGTCCAGCGGCCGCTTGTCCTCGCCATGCCGTGCATTGCGCAGATTGAGCGCGCCGCGGCGCGTGAAAGCCTGGCCGGTCCGGCCCGAGCGGGTCGGCAGCACGCAATCGAACATGTCGATGCCGCGTGAGACCGCGCCGATGATATCCGCCGGCTTGCCGACGCCCATCAGATAGTGCGGCCGGTCTTGTGGCAGCATTGGCACGGTCTCGTCGAGGACCTTGAACATCGCTTCCTGGCCCTCGCCGACCGCAAGGCCACCGACCGCATAGCCATCGAAGCAGATCTCGCTCAGCGCGGCCGCCGAACGATGACGCAGTTGGGGATAGATGCTGCCCTGCACGATGCCGAAAAGCCCCGCACCCTCGCGATCCTTGAACGCCGCTTTCGAGCGCGCCGCCCATCGCATCGACAACTCCATCGATTGCCGCGCCTGTTCCTCGGTCGCAGGGAAGGGCGTGCATTCATCGAAGGCCATGGTGATGTCGGCGCCGAGGAGGCACTGGATCTCGATCGAGCGCTCGGGCGTCAGCTCCATCTTCGTCCCGTCGAGGTGCGAGCGGAAGGTGACGCCGTTCTCACCGATCTGGCGCAGCTCGGCGAGCGACATGACTTGATAGCCGCCGCTATCGGTGAGGATCGCGCGCGGCCAATTCATGAAGTGATGCAAGCCGCCGAGCGCCGCGATGCGTTCGGCGCCCGGCCGCAGCATCAGGTGATAGGTGTTGCCGAGGATGATCTCGGCGCCGGTCGCGGCGACTTCCTCGGGACGCATAGCCTTTACGGTGGCGGCGGTGCCGACCGGCATGAAAGCCGGCGTCTCGATCGTGCCATGTGCGGTCGTGACACGGCCGCGCCGAGCTGCGCCGTCGGTGCCGAGCAGCATAAAGCCGATCATCGCGTGCCCGCCGGAAAGAGCAGGCAGGCATCGCCGTAAGAGAAGAAGCGATAGCGCGCGGCGATGGCATGCGCGTAAGCCGCTTTCATGCGCTCGTGTCCGGCGAAAGCACTGACCAGCATGAAGAGCGTCGAGCGCGGCAGGTGGAAATTGGTGAGCAGAACATCGATGGCGCGAAAGCGATATCCGGGCGTGATAAAGAGCGTTGTCTCTGCCGCGAAGGGCCGAATCTCGCCGCCTTCATCGGCGCCGCTTTCAAGGAGTCGCAGGCTGGTCGTGCCAATGGCAACGACGCGGCCGCCTTTCGCACGCGCCGCGTTGAGCCGTGCGGCGGTCGCGGCGTCGATCATGCCATATTCGGCGTGCATGCGATGATCGGCGGTGTCCTCGGCTTTCACCGGCAGGAACGTACCGGCGCCGACATGCAAGGTCACCGTCTCCAATGCAATGCCCGCGTCTTTCAAGGCAGCGAGCAGGGGCGGGCTAAAATGCAGCCCGGCGGTTGGCGCGGCAACCGCACCGTCTTTCGCCGCGAATATCGTCTGATAATCTTGGCGGTCGCGCGGATCGCCTTCGCGGCCGCGATGGATATAAGGCGGCAGCGGCATCCGGCCATGGCGCTCGAGTTGCGCCTTGAGGGCTGCGCCCGCGCAGGAAAATCGCAGCGCGACGTCGCCTTCGGGCGATTTCTCGATCACGTCGGCTGCGAAATCGTCGGCGAAGCGAATCGTGTCGCCTTGCTTGACGCGGCGCGCGCCTTTGACGAAAGCGCGCCACTCGCCGCCGCCGCGATCGAGATGCAGCGTCACCTCGATGGTTGCGGCACCGCGGGCGCCGGTGAGCCGCGCCGGGATGACCCGCGTATCGTTGGCCACCAGCACATCGCCGGCGCGAAGCAGATGCGGCAGGTCGCCGACATGCCGGTCGGCGATGCTATCGCTTACCAGGAGCAGCCGGGCGGCGTCGCGCGGCTCGATCGGATGTTCGGCGATGAGCTCGCGCGGCAGGTCGAAATCGAAGTCGTCGACGCGCATGACGCCACTCCGTAGCGTCTGGGCTGCGTCGGGGGAAGTCTATCAGTGATGCGCGCGGGCGATGTCGAGGAGGACATTCGCCTCGGCTTCCTTTTCGTCGAGCCGATATTTGACGAGATCGCCGATGCTGACGAGGCCGAGAAGCTTGCCTTGGGCCATCACCGGCAAATGGCGAATGCGATGCGCCGTCATGATGGCCATCGCTTTCTCGATCCGATCTTCGGGCGCGCAGGTGGTGACATCGGGCGTCATCAGTTCATGCACCTCGAAATCGAGCGAGGCGGCGCCGTCCTGGGCGAGACCGCGAACGACATCGCGCTCCGAGAACATGCCCGCGAGCTTGCCCCAGCGATCGACCACCACCAGTGCGCCGATCCGCTCTCCGTTAAGCTTCTCGAGGGCGGCGAAGACCTTGTCGGTGGTGCGGATGGTCGTGACATGGTGGCCTTTGCCGCCTAGCAGGGACGCAACCGTCATTTCTGAACTCCCGTTCATCAAAAAGCCGCTTCCTTCCTCACATAGGCATGATCACGCGTCACTTGAAGCGTGAGCGATGCCCTTGGCATATGTGTTCCATGAGTGATTCTCCGCGATGGGGCGCCGCGGCGCGCGAAGCTTGGCGCCTCGACCCTGCTGTCGCCTATCTCAATCATGGCGGCTTCGGCGTGACGCCCGAGGCGGTCTTCGCCGAGCAGAAGCGCTGGCGTGCACGGATCGAGCGCGATCCGACCTATTTCCACACTTACGAAGTTGAGGACGCGCTGCGCGCGGCGTTGGTGCCGGTGGCGAAGGCAATCGGTGCCGACACGAAAGATGTGGTCTTCGTCGAAAATGCGACCACGGGCCTCAACGCCGTGCTGCGGTCGCTCGATTTCGAGCCCCGCGACGAAATACTGATCACCAGCCTTTCTTATCCGGCGATCCGCAAGGCCGCCTATTACGCCGCGTCGCGTTGCGGCGCACACGTGATCGAAGCCGAGATTCCGCTGCCGCTGGCAGACAAAGCCTCGCTATTGCGCGCTATCGCGGCAAAGCTCAGCATCCGCACCAAGCTCGCGATCTTCGATCACATCGCCTCGCACAGCGCGCTGCTGCTCCCGGCCGATGAGATGACGCGTCTCGCGCATGAGGCGGGCGCGTGCGTGATGATCGACGGCGCGCATGCGCCGGGGCAGATTCCGCTCGACGTCGCGTCGGTCGGCGCCGACTGGTACGTCGGCAATTTGCATAAATGGTTTTTCGCGCCGCGGAGCTGCGGCTTTCTTTGGGCGAGCAAGACGATGCAGGCGATGACGCGTCCGCTCGCGATCTCGCATGGCTATGGCGAAGGCTTCCGCGCCGAATTCGAATGGACGGGCACGCGCGATGTGACGCCTGCTTTGGCGACGCCGGCCGCGATCGAATTTCACGAATCGCTCGGCGGCCCGGCGCTGATGGCGCGCAACAGTGCGCTGGTGCGCGAAGCGGGGCAGTTGCTTGCCGAGCGCTGGCGCACGGGGCTGGCCGGGCGAAGCGACGCTTTCGCGGCGATGGTGACGGTGCGGCTGCCGCTGACCGGCGAGGCGACCGGCGCGCGCGCCAACGCCCTGATGCGCGAGTTGGCCGAGCGGCACCATATCGCCGCGGCGGTCGTCGCGCTCGAAGGCGCGCTCTGGGTGCGGGTCGCGGCGCAAGCCTATAACGAGATTGCCGATTACGAGCGTCTCGCCGCGCTCTTTGCGCCGGCGCCATGAGACGGCGCGCGCGCACCGGCTTGCTCGGCTTCTTGCTCGGCGGCGCGCTGATCTGGGCACTGTTCCTACCGCTTTATGGCGAGCGCGGTTTCACCGTCGATCTGCGCCCGCCGGTCGCGTTGCTGGTGGTATTTCTGCTGCTCGGCTTCGTCGCGCTGATGCGGTGGACGCTGCGGCCCTGGCTGCGCGGGTTGCTCGCGGTGGCCATCGTCTCGCTCGCGCTGTTGCAATTCGTATCGGCGGCGGTTGAGCAAACCCTCGACCGCTCGCTCGATCTTTATTTCGATTTCCGCCACGTGCCCAATCTGCTCGCGCTTTATCTCGGCGCGGCCGGCGCGCGCGGCATGCTGATGCTGATCGGCGCGGGCCTCGGCGCAGTGCTGCTGCTCTGGCTGATGGCGCGCGCCCTCGCCACCATCGAGCGCGCGATGGCGCGGCCCGAGATCATGCTCGCTTCGTTGGGTGCGGCGCTGATCGGTCTCGTGCTCATCGCATTGCCTTTGACGCCGCCGATCGACACCGCGGCGGCGCGCGCCGCGGGCGAGCAAACCATAGCCGCCTGGCAAGCTTTCATGGTCCTGCATGGGTTCGATAGGCGCTACGCCGCAGCGCTCGATGCACCGCAGCCGCCCACCGCCCAACTGCCGGGTCTCAAGGGCAAGGACGTCTATCTGATCTTCATCGAAAGCTACGGCACGGTCACGCTCGATGATCCCGGCTATCGCCGCGTGCTCGATCCGGCGCTCGCCGATTTTGCCAGCACGGTCCAAGATGCGGGCTACACGCTGCTTTCGAGCCGTCTCGTCTCGCCGGTTTTCGGCGGCGGCTCCTGGCTCGCGCACGGCACTTTGGGGAGTGGGATCAAGCTCGATCAGCTCGCGAACGAGCTTTTGCTGAACGGGCGGCGCCTCACCTTGCCGCGCTATCTCGCCGCCGCCGGCTATCGCACGGTCGAGGTGATGCCCGGCATCAAAAAGCCTGATCCCGAGGCCGCGTTCTGGGGGTTCGACAAACATTATTTCGATGCCGATCTCGGCTACGCTGGCCCCGAATTCGGCTGGTTCGACGTCCCCGATCAATTCACGCTGCGGCAATTCTCTTCCCATGAGCTGACGCCGGATCATGGGCCGCTGTTTGCGCAGATCGTGCTGGTGTCGAGCCATACCCCGTTCGCGCCGGTGCCGCCCTATCTCGGCGATTGGAGCGATGCCGGCGACTATAAAACCGTCCCCGATAATGATTGGACGCGCATTTACGCGCAG
>DASXCX010000148.1:0-26377 GCA_036490955.1 Allostellaceae bacterium
GTGGTCGCGGCGCCGCTGCCCAATCTCGTGCCGATGTTGATGGAGGGCAAGGTCGATGTGACCTCCATCGGGCCGGCCGACGCGCTCAAGCCGCAAGTTCACGCCGGGACGCATACGCTCTTCACGCAAGCCGATGCGTTCGGCATCACGCAATTGTCGCTCTACGTGGCAAGGACGCCTTGGCTCGCCAAGCACCGTGTCGCGCTCGACGATTTCTTCGAGGATTTGGTGCGCGCGACGCGGTGGTCGATCGATCCCGCTCATCGTGCCGAGCTTGCCGCGCTTTTTGCCGCCAATGCCAAGCAGCCGATCGAGAGCCTCGGTTATTTCATGACCAAGGACGACTTCTATCGCGATCCCGATGCCCGGCCCGACGTCGCCGCCACCCAAAAGAACATCGATGCGATGCGCGAATTGGGGTTCGTCAAGAACAGGATCGATATCGCCAAATACACCGACATGTCGTTCATCGATGGAGCGGTGAAACGCCTCGATGGGACAAGCCATTGAGCCGCGTTTCCGCGAAGATCGCGGCGCTCGACAAATTCTGCCGTTCGCTGCCGGGTGCGGCGATGTCGGTGCAATGGGGCGATCATCAAGTCTACAAGGTCGGCGGCAAGATGTTCGCCGTGCTAAGCGATCGCGGTACCGCGTCGTTCAAAGCGAACGACGTCGCGTTCGAGATGCTGGTCGAGTCGGGCCAAGCGCGGCCTTCGCCCTACATGGCGCGCGCGCATTGGCTCTACGCCGATGATTTGAAGCAATTCCCGATCGCCGAGCTGCGCCAATACTTCGCGGCGTCGCACGCCCTCGTCGCGAAGAAGCTCACGAAGAAAGCGCAACGCGCGTTGGGATTGTCGAGATAGCGCTAAGGCTTCGCGCAGTCCCAGACTTCGATCTCGCAGCCCTTGCCGTGAGAGCGTTCACAAGCCTTGAGCGCGGCGTCTTCCGCCTCGCGATCCGTCGCGCCGCTGCCGGTTGAGAATACGCCCTTGCTCTCGATCGCCGCGACCGCCGCGCAGTTGTTCGAGAAGCTGGCCACGAGCTTGCAATCATCGCCGTTCGATCGGCAATCCGTTAACGCGCCGCGCTCCGCTTCTTGCTGCGTACGTTGATCGGCGGAATAGCCATAGGCCGTACTTTTGGCGCCGTAAGCGATCGCGCCATAGGAGACCGTCGGCCTGTTGCATTGCTCATCGACGCAATCGGCACGGGCCGGTCCGACTGCCGCAGCCAATGCGGCCATGAGAGAGAAGAGGAGAATCCATCCGCGCATGCACCCTCTCCGGCTTCGTCAGGCGACGATCTTCTCCGATCTGAGGCGGCCGATCGTATCGGCATCGTAGCCGAGGCCGCGCAAGATCTCATCGGTATGCTCGCCGCGCTCGGGCGTCGCCGTCCTCAGCGATGATGGCGTGCGCGAGAGGAACATCGGCTGGCCGATAAGCTCGATGGGGCCGAGTGCCGGATGCTCGACACCTTGCGCCATTTTCAGATGCTTAACCTGCGGATCGGCGAAGACCTCATCCATCTTGTAGATCGGGCCGCACGGCACGCCGGCCTCGTTCAGGGCTTCGACCCATTCGGCCGAGCTTCGCGTTGCGGTGCGCTCGTCGATCAGCGCGTTGAGCGCATCGCGATTCTGACGCCGCGCCCTGAAATTCGAAAAGCGTGGATCGGTCGCCAACTCCGGCGCATCCAGCGCCTGGCAGAGTTTCGTATAGATCGGATTGCTCGATGCCGCGATGTTGATGTGGCCGTCCTTGGTACGATAGACGGCCGCCGGGATGTTGGTCGGGTGGTTGTTGCCTTCCTGGCCCGGCACCTCGTGCGACATCGTCCAGCGCGAGCCCTGGAAATCGAGCATCGCGATCATCGCCGTCAGCAGCGATGAATGCACCCATTGGCCTTCGCCCGATTCCTCGCGCTCCAAGAGCGCAATGAAGATGCCTTGCGCGGCGAAGATGCCGGCGCAGAGATCGGCGATCGGGATGCCTGCACGCACCGGCCCTTGTCCCGGCAGGCCGGTTACCGCCATCAGCCCGCCCATGCCTTGCGCGATCGGATCGAAGCCCGGCCGGTTGCGGTAGGGGCCGTCCTGACCGAAGCCCGAGATGCTGGCATAAACCAGCCGCTTATTGACCACCTTCAGCGCTTCGTAATCGATGCCGAGACGGAATTTCACATCCGGCCGGTAATTCTCAACCAGGACGTCGGCGTCCTTTACCAGCGCTTTGAGGATCGCGACGCCTTCGGGCTGCTTCAAGTCGATCGCGATGCTGCGCTTGTTGCGGTGCAGGTTCTGAAAGTCGGAACCGTGCCGGTCGCCGGCGAAGCCGTCATCTTCCGGGTTCTCGACTTTGATGCAATCGGCGCCCCAATCCGCGAGCTGGCGCACGCAGGTCGGGCCGGCGCGCACGCGCGTCAGATCGATCACCTTGAAACGGGAAAGGGGAAGTTTGCTCATGCGCGGTGCCCGATTTTCGTTAATGAGCTGCGGCGCAACCTAGCAGGGACCGAACGCGTCGGCGAGCGCACGCCGAAATCTCGGCTCGCACCGCCTTAGGGCGCCAATATTGCAGCGCACCGTGTCATTTACTTAAGTAGTTGGATTTCCCGTGGTTCGCTTGACCCCAGGACGTCGCACCGCCAATTTACTCGCTTACACCCCCGATTCCGAATAGGATCGCGGCTGGGGGAGAAAACGCGTAGATGGACCTCCATCGTTTCATCGTTGAACATGGGACGCTGTCGTATTTGATTGCGTTCGCCTGGACGTTCTTCGAGGGCGAGACCTTTGTCCTTTTCGCGGGCTTTGCCGCCTCCCAAGGCTTGCTGGCTTGGCCGTTGCTGCTCATCGCGGCTTGGCTCGGCAGTTTCGCGGGCGACCAAACCTATTTCTGGATCGGCCGTCATTTCGGCACCGGTCTCTTGGCGCGCCAGCCGAAGTGGCAGGAGCGTGTCGACAAAGCGCTCGTCTGGATCCGGCGTTTCGACGTCTGGTTCATCCTGAGCTTCCGCTTTATTTACGGCATTCGCAATTTTTCGTCTTTCGCCATCGGGATCAGCCGCGTCAACTGGAAGCGGTTCATGATCTTCAACTTCATCGCGGCCGGACTCTGGGCCGCGATTTTCGTCGGTGCCGGCTATATCTGCGGGCACGCTTTTGGACGTGTCCTCGGCGAGATTGCCGAGCGCTTCAGCGAGGCGATGTTGATCCTCTTCGCGCTCTTGCTGATCGTGGGGCATTTCGCCCATCGTCTGCACCGCCGCCGCCGCCGCAAAATGGCGGCGGCCGCATTACCTCCAGGTTAAGGAACATGCATGTGATGAAAGCCGGCGTCATCGCCGTTCTGTTTGCTGGTAGCGTCTCGGTTGCGCAGGCGGCCACGTGCTACCGCGCCGAGGAGATCGAAGCCGATCAAGCGGTGCGCTTCCAGACCCAACTCATGGTCGTGAGCGATTCTTGCGGCAGCGAATCCTATTCGGATTTCACCCATCGCAACGCCAGTACCTTGGCGGCTTATCAGCAGAAGATGATCGGCTATTTCCGGCGTGTCGGCGGCCGGAGCGCCGATAGCGCCTTCGACCGTTTCATCACGTCACTCGCCAATCAGATGGCGCTCAGCGCCGGCAAGGAAACCGTCGCGGTGTTGTGCACACGGTCGGCCGACCTGCTCAGCAAAGGGCAGAGCTTCGGCAAGGACGATTTCGTGCACTACGTCACGCAGCAAGCGGTGGCGGCGCGGGCCACCTATTCGATCTGCAAGAACTAAGCGCGAAGGCTTAGATCGGCGCGACGCGCCAACGCTCGGCGTGGTCGGCCGACATTAGCCGGCGTGCCAGGTTTTCCGGTGTGAAGGCGCGCAGCCCGAAACCGAAATGCGGCGTGACGCTGGCGCTGACCAGCGCCAACTTCGTCGCCTCGGCCGCGCTCAGCGTCGCGCCCAGATAACGCGCGACGTCGAGACGGGTCACGATCAGCCGCGTTATTCCGGCGGCGCCGGCAGCTTCGGCGGCGCTCATTGCTTCGGCCAGCGTCGACTCGGCCGACAGCACAAGCATTCCGGCAGCGCCGGCAGCGGCGATGAATTCTTGGACTTGGCCACGATCAAGCGGCGCACGGCCGGCCATGTCGATGATGATTTTCCGGCCTCCAGCGGCGCCGACGGCGCGCTTGAGCGCCGCGGCATCGGCGGCGCGCGCGAGCGGCAGATCGAGCGCTTCGAGATTCTCGGCGAGCAGCGCGGTCTTCGCTGCGTCATGCGCGCCGGCGCTGATTACCACCACTTCGTCATCCTCGAAGCGCGCCGCGAGTTTTGCGGCGAGCGTGCTCATGCCGGCGTCCGGGAGACCGCACAGCAGGATGGGCCGCTGCCAGGCTTCTTCGAGCGCGAAGAAATTGAATTGCGCGCCGAGCGCGACAGCCAGCCGGTCGACGGGCCGCTTTACATGCGTCGGCGCGTTCGCCAACTCGATGAGCCGGGCGATCAGATGACCGGCAAAGCCCTGACTGCCGAGCAGCCCGGCGAGATCGTCCTCGCTTGCCGGCGCGTCGGTTGGAACCGGCGACGGTGCGACCGCCGTCACGGCAATGTCGATATTCTCGCTGCCGTCTTCGGCAGGCTGCGCTGAATTGCGATGCTGCGCCATCCCTCACCCCTATTTGGCGGCCGAGTGTCGCCCGAAATTGGTTAACAATTTATGGCTGAGCCGTGGCCTGCCGATAGACTGCCTCTGCCGCCGCGCCGAACGTTGCTCTAAGAAGCCGCAAGGAGGCTGTGGAATGATGGTATGGGACGCGAGGCCATGGCTGCGATTCTGAGCCCAGGCGGCGAGCTGGGCGCGCTCGGCGCGTTCCTCTCGGTCGTCATTATCGATGTGGTTTTGGCCGGCGATAATGCGGTCGTCGTCGGCATGGCGGCGGCGCATCTCGAAAAGCGCCAGCGCCGTCGCGCGATTTTCTGGGGCATCGTCATCGCGACGGTGTTGCGGATCGGCCTCGCCGCGATTGCGGTCGATCTCCTCGAGATCGTCGGCCTGACCCTGGCCGGCGGCTTCTTGCTGCTATGGGTGGCGTGGAAGCTTTATCGCGACCTCGCCGGCAAATCCGGCGAACCGGCGCATGGCGCGGGACCGCCGCCCGACAGCTTCCGCCAGGCGCTACTGCGCATCGTCCTCGCCGACGTGTCGATGTCGCTCGACAATGTGCTCGCGGTCGCCGGCACGGCCCGCAATCATATCTGGGTGCTGGTGGGCGGGCTTACCCTTTCGGTCGCCCTGATGGGTGTCGCCTCGGAAATCACTGGCCGACTAATCGCGCGCTATCGCTGGATCGCTTGGATCGGCCTCGCGATCGTCACTGTCGTTGCTCTCAAGATGATCTATGAGGGCTCGACCGAGGTCGCGACCCGGCTCTCGGTCGCGGGACTGTCGACGAATTGCGTGTTGTAGAGCACCGAGAACGCGCCGCCGCGCCGCATCAGCTCGTCGAAGCTGCCGCTTTCGAGGATCTTGCCGTCGCGCAGCACGAGGATCATGTCGGCGCTGCGCACGGTCGAGAGGCGATGCGCGATGATGAAGGTCGTGCGGCCCTGCGTCAGACGGTTGATGCCTTCCATCACCATCGCCTCCGTCTCGACATCGAGCGCCGAGGTCGGCTCGTCGAGAATGAGGATCGGCGCGTTGCGTAGAATGGCGCGGGCGATGGTGAGGCGTTGCTTTTCGCCCTCGGAGAGGGTCGCATTGTCGCCGAGGATGGTGTCGTAGCGCTGCGGCAAATTGTCGATCAGCCCGTCGATGCGCGCCAGTCGTGCCGCGCTCTCGATCTCGGCATCGCCAGCGTCGGGCCGACCATAGGCGATATTGTCCCGCACCGACATCGGGAAGACGAGCGGCGGCTGCAGTACCATGGCGATTTGCTGGCGCAGCGAATTGAGCTTGTAGTCGCGCAGATCGACGCCGTCGATGAACACCGCACCATCGCTCGGATCGAAGAAACGCGGCAGCAGACCCATCAAGGTCGATTTTCCGGCGCCGGTCGGGCCGACCAGGGCGATTTTCATGCCGGGCTTCGCCTTGACGCTGATGCCGTCGAGCACCGGCATCTCTTTGCGATAGCGGAAGCGCACATCGCGCCATTCGACATCGCCACGCGCGCCCGAGGGCGAAAAGCTGCGCGTGCCGTCCTTGAGATCGGGCTCCGTATCGAGTACCTCGAATGAGCGCCGCGCACCGACGCGCGCGCCCGCGATGAGGCCCCAGCTCTGCGTGATCTGGTTCACCGGGTTGTAGAGTTGCGCGAGATAGGAGATGAAGACGACGAGCTGGCCGATGGTCAGTGTATCAGCCATCACGGCGCGCGCGCCGACATAGATCACAAGCGCAGTGCCCGCGGCGGTGAGCGACCCGACCATTCCCGAATAGAGCGTCTGCCAGCTATAGAGGCGCAGCGTCGCATTGAGGCTGGCGCGGCTCGCGCTCATGAAGCGGCGATATTCTTCCTCTTCCTTGGTGAAGGCCTGAACCACCTTGATCGAGCTCATCGCCCAATGGACGAGAGTGTAGACATAGCTGTCGCGATCGCGCACCTCGGTGGCGATAACGATGATCTTGCGATTGAAGACCGCGATCAGCACGAAGAGCGCCGGAACCACGGTCAGCGACACCGGCGTCAGGATCGGATCGAGCGGGATCATGACGCACAGCATCCCGCCTAAGAGCACCACGGCCGAAATGATCGGCAGCAGGCCGTTCATCATCACCGTCTGCACCGCGAAACTGTCGGCGGTGATGCGGTACATCAGGTCGCCGACCTTCTGCCGGCTGTGGAAGGCGAGGGAGAGACGCTGCAGGTGCGCGTAGAGGGCGCCGCGCAGATCGTTGACCATACCCTGGCCGACGGCGATTGTCGTGACGTTGTGCAGCCAGGTCAGGCTGGCGCTGCCGAGATTGATCGCGATGAGTCCGATCGCGGCCGCGAGTAGCAGATCGAGCGGTCCGAGCGTGGAGAGAAGCGGAACACCCGTCTGCTTGCCGCCGAGCACATCGTCGATGACGATCTGCAGCGGCCACGGTTTCAACAGCTCGAAGCCCGCGACAAGAAAAATCTGGGTGAACGCCCAGAGGACGCGCCATTTATACGGACGAAGATAGGGCAGCAGCTTCCAGAGGAGGCTGTTCATATCAGTCCGATTTCACGGGCGTCAGATGCTGGCGCTGCGCGACCGTGTCGATGATGCGATGCATGAGGCGGCCGAACTCGATCGTCCGGTAGGCGATCAGCCCGGCATGGGCGATGCCGAGGACGCCGATGATCGTCGCCCAGACCGGCGCGTCGAGGATCAGTGCCGCCGCTGTCAGTACCGCATAGGCGCGCAGCACGAAAGCCGAGAAACGCGAGACGCGCATCGCGCACCGTACGCGCAGCAGCCGCTTCTCACCGCCGTGATTCTCGGTGCAGACGAGGAGATAGGCGCGGCTCCAGAGCCCGCGCGCGATCTTCAAATCCCAATTGTCCCAGCCCTGATCGGTCTGGATGAAATATTTCTGCGGCGCGAGGAAGCGCATGACCTCGCCGAGGATCACTTCCTTCTCGTCGCTCTTCTCGCTCCAATAGGAGAGATAGAAAATGCGGTCGCGCCACGAGACGCGCGGTGCCTCGCTCGGCGGGGCGAGCGTGGTAGTGGGGCTCGCCTCCGGCCCCTTCATTTCCTTGAAGCGCCATTTGAGTCGTTCCCAACCGCGGAGGATTGGGCCGAGGTAGATCAGGAGCGCGACCAGCGCGCGGGCCTTAAAGCCGCGGAAGCGCTTGTCGATTGGCGCGCGCAGCGCGCCGTTGATGCACATTACCCAGGTGACGACCACCGGAACCAGGAAGAGCAGGCCCCAGCCCCCGATGATGATCCCGGCGAGCGCGAGAATGATCGCGACCACGTTCCATTCGAAGGTCAGCGGCAGAAACTGCGCCAGCGAGGAGGGCGGCTCGTAGAGCGTCTGGAACAGGCCGCGGCCGAAAACGCCCGAGTAGATCACTGGCTGGCGCGACAGCAGCAGCGAGGCGGAAAGATCGCCGTAGATGCGGCCGAGCCATTTTGCCTGACCGAAGAGGTTGAAGCGGATCGGATGCTTCGAATAGACCAGCGCCTCGGCTTTGCCGTAGCCGCGCTGCTGGCCGATATAGGCTTTCACCGTGTTGCGGCGGAAATGCCAGACCACAGCGGCGGGGCTAAAGCCGATCGTGTAGCCCGCATCCTGGAAACGCCAGCAGATATCGACGTCGTCGCCGGCGGCGCGATAGACCGGATCGAAGCCGCCAAGCTGCAACAGCACGTCGCGGCGGAAGGCCATGTTGCAGCCGGCGATGTGTTCGGCGGTGTCGTCGGAAAGCAGCACGTGGGTCGGGCCGCCGGGCGAGACTGCGACCGCCGAGGGGATGAGGTTATCCTCGGGTGGCGGGAAATTGGGGCCGCCGCAAGCGACGAGATCGGCTGCTTCCATCTTGGCGACGAGATAGTTGAGCCAGTCCGGATCGGCAACGCAATCGCTATCGGTATAAGCGACGATCTCGCCGGTCGCGGCCTCGGCGCCGACATTGCGCGCGACGCTGAGGCCTTTGTTCGGCTGCGAGATGATCTTGCAATAGCCGAAGCGCTCGGCGATGGCGAGGCTGCCGTCGGTCGAGCCGTCATTGACGACGATCACCTCATAGTTGGGGTAGTTGAGTTTCGCCAGCGATTCGAGGCAGGGCGCCATCGTGCGCTCGGCATTGTAGGTACAGACCACGACCGAGACGCGCGGCGTACGCGGCAGCGATGGCGGGATCGGCCCCTGATAGCGCGCCCGCACCGCAGCGAGCGCCGGCTTCGGATTGCGGTTGCGATCGACCAGGCCGAACGCCCAATCCTCGATCAGATGGCCGCCGGTGAACCATTCGTCGGTCCAGGCGAAGACGCAGGCGCCGGCGACGCCCATCTCGAAAGCTGCGCCGAGCTGCCAGGAGAGGATGCGCACCTGCTCGTCATCGCCTTCGCGCATCGAATCGATGCCGAACTCGGTCAGCACCAGCGGCCGGTCGACGGCGAGGTTGTGCAGTCGCGATACGTATTTTCGAAAGGCGTGCTCGTGGTGGAGATAGACGTTGAAGCAGAGGAAATCGGTAAAGTCGATGGTGAGATATTCGGTCGACGGGAAATTCGCGTAGGAGACGAGCCGATCGGGATCGATGTCCTTGATCAGCCCCACGAGCTTCTTCAAGAAGGCGCGGACTTTGTTGGGGCCGTGCCAACGCACCATGTCCGGAGGGATCTCGTTGCCAACCAGAAAGGCGAGGATTGCAGGATGGCGATTCATCGAGCGCACGGTCTCGAGCACGGTGCGCTCGATGTCGCGCTCGATCTCGACGCTGTCGAGGAAGGTGACGTGCTGCGACCAGGGCACGCCGACCAGCATTCTGAGGCCGTGATCGTCGGCGAGGTCGAGCAGCCAGATCGGCGGCGGCGTGAAGACGCGGATCGTGTTGATGCCGGTCTCCGCCATCATGCGGAAATCGCGCTCGGCGACCTCGCGTTCGGGGAATTGGCTGCCATGCGAGCCGACCGGGAAGGGCCCGTACGTCACGCCTTTGACGAAGTACTTTTCATCGCCGACGAAGAAGAACTTGCCCTGCACGCGAACGGGCTGGCGGCCGGTTGCGGCGCGCGTGCCTTCCTGTGGCGCGATGGTCGAATCGGGCGCCATCAGCGGGCAACTCCTTGTGGGTGGGCGACGCATTTTTGGTGCCAGGCCCAGGCGGTGCCGATGATGTGCTCGAGCGAGCCGAGCGCGGGCAGCCACCCAAGCTTCTCTCGCGCCAGGCCCGCATCGGCGACCAGCACCGGCGGATCGCCGGGCCGCCGTGGGCTGTCCTTGCTCGGGATCGGCAGGCCCGTGACGCGGCGCGCGGCCGCGATCGTCTCGCGCACCGAATGGCCGTGGCCGGTACCGAGATTGAAGGCGCGGCTTTCGCCGCCGTCATCGAGATAGCGCAACGCGCGGACATGGGCGTCGGCCAGATCCTGGACGTGGATATAGTCGCGGATCGCGCTGCCGTCCGGCGTCGGGTAATCGGTGCCGAAGACGCCGATATGCGGGCGGCGGCCGGCAGCGGCGTCGAGGATCAGCGGAATGAGATGCGTTTCGGGGTCATGGTCCTCACCGATCTCGCCATCGGGATCGGCGCCCGCGGCGTTGAAATAGCGCAATGCGACCGAGCGCAGCCCGTGCGCGACGCCATACCAATAAAGCGCGCGCTCGATCATCAGTTTGGTCTCGCCATACGGGTTGACCGGGCGCTGCGGCGTGTCTTCGCGGATCGGCATCTGCTCGGGCAGGCCATAGGTCGCGCAAGTCGAGGAGAAGACGATCTTCTTCACACCGGTGACCCGCATCGCTTCGAGCATCGAGAGCGTATTGACCACGTTGTTCTGAAAATATTTCTCCGGCTGCTCGACCGACTCGCCGACATAGGCGAAAGCCGCGAAATGCATCACCGCGCCGATGGCGTGGCGGCGAATTGTCTCGGCGACTTTGCTGCGGTCGCCGATGTCGCCCTCGACGAGCGGCCCCCAGCGCACCGCCGCCCTGTGGCCGTAAACCAGATTGTCATAAGCAACAGGCTCATAGCCCGCTTTGGCCAGGGCCTTGCAGGCGTGGGCGCCGATATAGCCGGCCCCGCCGGTGACCAGAATGCACTTCGCCATCGTATTCCTAAACGCGCAGAAATCCCGTTCGAGCCATAACGGGCTGCGGATGCAATTGCTTCCCGGCGAATCCTCTTAAAGCGAAGGCTTGGCCTCGGCAAGGGGCTGCCGCGCCGGCTCAGCCTCGTTGGCGGCGCGATTTTGCGGGTTTGGCCTGCGGGACGCCGGCCGCTGCCAGCGCCTTTTTCTGCCGCGTCTCGAGCTCTTCCGCATCGAAATCCTCGATCAGCTCGTGAAAGAGACGATGCCAATTGATCTCGGCTTTAAGATGGGTGAACACCGAGCCGAGACCGAGCGCGGCGCGATCCATGAAGACGAATTCGCGCGGCGGCTTCACTCCGCCGAGACGCCGGAGCTGGCGGTGCACGTCCTCGGCGAGGTCGCGGCCGTAGATGCCGTCCTCTTCCTTCTCCTGAATGCGGCGCTTCCGGTCCTCGAGCAGCGGCGCATAGATGAAGCGCGCCCAGCGATTGAGGACATCGATGATCTCATTTGTCAGATGCCCGAAGCCCCAGCTGCGATAGGCAGCGACGGCGAGATCGCGGTCGTCGGTGTCGAGCGCGCGATAGAGATCGATCACGCCTTTGACGAATTTCCCCTGGAAGACGCGAATGCAGCCGAAATCGAGAAGGTTGATCCCGTCGTCCTTGCGTACGGTGTAGTTGCCGAGATGCGGATCGCCATGAATCACGCCGTAGAAATAGAAGGGCACATACCAGGCGCGGAACATGTTGCGCGCGATCTCGTTGCGCTCGGCGGTCGAGCGCTTCACGGCGTCGAGCATCGCCGTTCCTTCCATCCACGTCATGGTCAGTAGCCGCGCCGTGGAAATCTCCGGCACCGGCTCGGGGATGGCGACGCCTTTCTCGTCCTTGAGCATTAGGCGGTAGAGCCGCATATGCGCGGCCTCACGCTCGTAGTCCAGCTCCTCGCGCAGCCGCTCGCCGATCTCGGCATGAATTTCGTCGGTGGTGACCGCGCGGTCGTAACGCTCATAGAGCGAGAGAAAGAATTTGAGCTGCTGCAGATCGGCTTCGACCGCCGAGCCCATATCGGGATATTGCAGCTTGCACGCGAGCGCGGTGCCGTCCTTGGCGATCGCGCGGTGCACCTGGCCGAGCGAAGCTGCGCGCGCCGCCTCATGCTCGAAGCTCTTGAAGCGCTGCTCCCAATTCTCGCCGAGCTCGCTTGCCATGCGGCGCTTGACGAAAGGCCAGCCCATCGCCGGCGCGTTCGATTGCAACGAAGCCAGCTCGCGCGCGTATTCTTGCGGCAAGGCGTTGGGGATCGTGGCGAGAAGCTGCGCCACCTTCATCAGCGGACCTTTGATGCCGCCGAGCGCCCGGGTCAGCTCCGCCGCATGTTTCGGCCGGTCGATCTCGATGCCGAGATAGCGCTCGCCGGCGAGGCGCGCGGCGAGTCCGCCCATCGCGGTCGAGACCCGCGCGTAGCGCCGCACGCGGCCAGGGAGGCTGTCGTCGTCGGGCATGGCCCTGTTTAGCTCAGCGCTTCGAGTTGGTCGATGAAGCCGGCGATCATCGACAGGCCCTTGTTCCAGAAAGCCGGATCGGAGGCGTCAAGCCCGAAAGGCGCGAGCAACTCCTTATGCCGTTTGGTGCCACCGGCACGCAGCATGTCGAGATATTTGGCGGCGAAACCGGCCTGTGCGCCTTGGTAGACAGCGTAGAGCGAGTTCACCAGGCAATCGCCGAAGGCATAGGCGTACACATAGAACGGCGTATGGATGAAATGCGGGATGTAGGTCCAGTACCAGCGATACTCGTCCTCGAAGCGGATCGCGGGGCCGAGGCTCTCGCCCTGCACCGACATCCAAAGCTCGCTGATGCGCTCGGCGGTGAGTTCGCCCTGACGCCGCTCGTCATGCAGCCGTCGCTCGAACTCGACGAAAGCGATCTGGCGCACGACGGTGTTCAGCATATCCTCGACTTTCGAGGCGAGCATTGCCTTGCGGCGCTTGGGATCGGTTTCGGCCTTCAGCATCGCCTGGAAGGTCAGCATCTCGCCGAAGACCGATGCGGTCTCGGCCAACGTCAGCGGCGTGTCCGACATCAGCGCGCCTTGCGGCCCCGCCAGCACCTGATGCACCCCGTGCCCTAGCTCATGCGCCAAGGTCATGACGTCGCGCGGCTTGCCGAGGTAATTGAGCAGCAGATAGGGATGGACGCTCGGCACTGTCGGATGCGCGAAGGCGCCCGGCGCCTTGCTGGCCTTGACCGGCGCGTCGATCCAACGATTGTCGAAGAAGCGCTCGCCGACCGCCGCCATATCGGGCGAGAAAGCGGCATAGGCTTTCAGCACCGTCTCTTGCGCTTCGGGCCAGGTGAAGCTGCGCTCGCTCTCGTCCGGCAGCGGTGCGTTGCGATCCCAATAAGGCATCGCCTCGACCCCGAACCATTTCGCTTTCAGCTTGTAGTAACGATGCGCGAGATTCGGGTATGACGCGCGCACGGCCGCGATCAGCGCGTCGACGACTTCATCCTCGACGTAGTTGCTGAGATTGCGCGACGAGATCGGATGCTTGAAGCCGCGCCAGCGGTCCTCGATCTCCTTGTCCTTCGCCAGCGTATTGGTGATCAGCGCGAAAATGCGCGCATTTTCGCCGAACACCTTGCCGAGCGATTTCGCCGCTTCTTTGCGAATCGCCGGGTCGGGCTCGGAGAGGAGATGCAGCGCCTCGGCATTGCTCAGCTCTCTGCCGCCGATCGGGAAGCGCAGTTCGGCCATTGTCTCGTCGAAGAGCCGTGTCCAGGCCGAGCGCCCGGCGACCGATTTCTCGTGCAGCAACTTCTCGATTTCGTCGCTGAGCTGATACGGCCGAAAGGCGCGCGTGTCGCGCAGCCACGGTCCGTAATGCGCGAGTGCCGGCGTTTTCAGCTTCTTCTCGAGATCGGCATCCTCGATCCGGTTCAATTCGAGGGTGAAGAACAGCAGCTCGGTCGAGATCGAATTGACCTTTTCCTGCATGTTCTGAAAGAAGCGTCCGGTCTCGGCATCCGTCATCGCGGTGCAATAATCGAGATAGGCGTAGCTCATGATGCGGCCGAGCGTTTCTTGCAACTGCTCGTAGCTGCGGATCGTGTTGGCGAGATCGGCGCCCGAGAGCGCAGCGAGCTTGCCCTCATAATGGCCGCGGAATTGCTTCGCGCCATTCTCGCTGTCGGTGAGCGCGGCCTTTAGCTTGGCGCTGTCGCGGCCCGGATAGAGATCGCTCAAATCCCATTGCGGCAGGGATTCGAGTTCGGCCGCATTCTCGCTCGCGCTCATCGGCATTGCCCTCTTCTTTTCCAATGTCCAGCATATAGACCTCCGCCAAATTGACGCCAAGAGCAGGCGCCTGTATTCGGTTGTAACGTTCAGGAGAGAAATCGCGTGGCCGACGGAAACGTCACCGAGCGACATTGGCCCAACCTCGCCGCTATGTTCTTCGATCAAGCGCGGCGTTTCGGCGACAAAGCCTTTCTCTGGGCGAAGCGCGACGGCGCCTATCGGCCGATCACTTGGCGCGCGGCCGCGACGCAGGTCGAGGGACTGGCGCGCGGTCTGCGTGCGCTCGGCCTCCAGCGCGGCGACCGGGTCGCGCTGGTCTCGGAAAATCGTCCGGAATGGATGATCGCCGATCTGGCGATCATCAGCGCCGGCGGCATCACCGTGCCGGCCTATACGACGCATCAGGTCGAAGACCATCGCTATCTCCTCGCCAATAGCGGTGCGCGCATGGCGATCGTCTCGACCGCGGCGCTGGCGCAGCGCGTGATCCACGCCGCCGATCAGGTCGATAGTGTCGAACATATCGTGATGATCGAGATGCTGACCGAAGGCCAGACCTCGAGCACCGGCGTGCTGCCGCTCGACGAGGTGGTGGCGCGCGGCCGGCAAGCCGGAGGTGACGTCGTCGCTTGGACCACGGAAATCCAGCCCAACGATCTGGCCTGCCTCATCTACACCTCGGGGACGGGTGGGCTGCCGAAGGGCGTGATGACCAGTCACGCCAACATCCTCGCTAATTGTCATGGCGCATTCTATCTCCTCGAGTTGCTCGGCCTCGGGGACGAAGTGTTTCTCAACTTTCTGCCGCTCAGCCACGCTTATGAGCACACGGCGGGCCTGATGTTCCCGATCTATCTCGGTGCATCGATCTATTTCGCCGAAGGCGCCGAGACCCTCGCCGCCAACATGGTCGAGGCGAAGCCGACGATCATGACGGCGGTGCCGCGGCTCTATGAGACCATGCATCAGCGCCTCGTACGCATGATCGATCGCGACGGCGGCTGGAAGGCGAAGCTGTTTTATCGCGCCGTCGAGCTCGGCGAGAAGCGGCTCGCCGATCCGCGCAGCCTGACGCTGGGCGAGAGGCTGATGGATCGCGCGCTCGACAAGCTCGTGCGCGACAAGATGCGCGCGCGGTTCGGCGGACGGCTCAAGGCGATGGTTTCGGGCGGCGCGCCGCTCAACCCGACGATCGGTTCGTTCTTTATCGCGCTGGGCTTGCGGCTGCTGCAGGGTTACGGCCAGACCGAAGCCTCACCGGTGGTCAGCGCGAACCGGCCCGACAAGATCAAGGTCAATACCGTCGGCCCGCCGATCGACGGCGTCGAGGTGAAGATCGCCGAGGATGGCGAGATCCTCGTGCGCGGGCCGGTGGTGATGAAAGGCTATTGGCACGATCCCGAAGCGACTGCCAAGACCCTCGCCGATGGCTGGCTCCATACCGGCGATGTCGGCGAGATCGATCGCGACGGCTATATCGTCATCACCGACCGCAAGAAGGATTTCATCAAGAATTCCGGCGGCGACATGATCGCGCCGGCGCGGATCGAAGGCGCGCTGACGCTCGAGCCGCAGATCGCGCAGGCGATGGTCTACGGCGACCGCCGGCCCTATCTCGTCGCGGTGATCGTTCCCGCGCAAGACGTGATTGACCACGCGAAAGGCGCCGAGGCGGCCCTCTCTAAGACGGTCGGCGCGGTGGTCGCACGGGTCAATCAGAGCCTCGCCAATATCGAGCGCGTGCGGCGCTTCGTCATCGCGAAGGAGGCTTTCACCACTGCCAACGGCCAGATGACGCCGACGCTCAAGATCCGCCGGCACGAGATCCGCAAGGTCTATGGCGTGGCGCTCGACGCGCTCTACGAGAAAACGAATTAGACCTTGTGGTGGTCGCGATACCAGGTAACGAAGCGTGGCAGTCCGTCGGCCAGCGCGGTCTTCGGCACGAAGCCGAAATCGCGGGTTGTCGCGTCGATATCGGCATAGGTCGCCTCGATATCGCCCGGCGGCATCGGCACGCGCTCGACGATCGCCGGCTTGCCGATCGCCGTTTCGAGGATCGCGACGAAGCGCTCGAGCTCTTCGCTGTTGCTGTTGCCGATATTGTAAAGACGATAAGGCGGCTTGGCGCCCGCCGGTGGCTTGTCGAGGCAGGCGACCACGCCGGCGACGACGTCATCGATATAGGTGAAGTCGCGGCGCATCTTGCCGTGATTGAAGAGCTTGATCGGCTTGCCGGCGATGATCGCCTCGGTGAAGAGCCACGGCGCCATGTCGGGCCGGCCCCAAGGACCGTAAACCGTGAAGAAGCGCAACCCCGTGGCCGGCAGGCCGTAGAGATGAGCATAGCAAAAGCTCATTAGCTCGTCGGATTTCTTGGTCGCGGCATAGAGCGACTGCGGCTGATCGACCGGGTCCTCGATGGCGAAAGGCAGCTTGGTGTTGCCGCCATAGACCGATGACGAGCTGGCGAAGACGAGATGCTCGAGTTTCGGCAAATGTCGACACGCTTCGAGGACTTCGAGCTGTGCGACGAGATTGGCGGTGATGTAGGCGCGCGGATGATCGACCGAATAGCGTACGCCCGGCTGTGCGGCGAGGTGGACGACGCGATCGATTTCCGGATGCGCTTGGGTGAAACGCGGCAGTGCTTCGGTCTCGGCGAGATCGAGCCGCTCGAAGCGGAAGCCGCGCCGGCTCGTCAATGTTGCGAGCCGCGCCTCTTTCAGCGCGACGCGATAATAATCGTTGAGGTTGTCGATCCCGAGAACTTGCTCGCCGCGCTTCAAGAGCGCCGCGCTGACATGCATGCCGATGAAGCCGGCCGCGCCGGTGACAAGGACCGTCATCGGCCCTCTATAACCCGGAAGCAGGCGGAAATCACCCTTTCGCGGCGATGTCGGTGGCGACGCGGATGTCGCGCAAGATGCTGTTGCTCAACTGCCGCGCCAAGCAATCGTAGCTCGCGTCGGTCATGTGCAGATGATCGGCCGCGACCATCGCCGACATCTTCATATTGCCGTGCTCGGTCCAGTCGCGCATCAGCGCAAAGCGATGGAACAACGGAACGCCGGCCGATTTTGCGGTCGCCCACAACGCGCGTTCGATGGCGCGGTAACGCGGATGGGTCAGCACCGCCGGCGCATATTGCAGATCCATCAAGATGACATCGGTGCCGGTTTGTTGGAGTTGCGCGATGCCGGCGCGCACGCTCGCCATCACCGCGTCCGCATCGGCGTCTTGCAGCACGTCGTTGGTGCCGACTTGCCAAATCACGAGGTCGGGCTTGTCGCGCATTACCTCGGTGGCGATGCGCTGCGTCGTCTCGCCGATCACCTCGCCGCCGACGCCGCGATTGATCACCCGGATGTCGGTGTTCGGGTAGCTTGTATGCAGCAGGGCCGCGAGCCGGCTCGGATAGGAGTATTCGGGCTTGCTCGCGCCGGTGCCGTAAGTCGAGGACGAGCCGAGCGCGACGATGGTGAGGCTCTTGCCCGCGGCGAGGCGTAGCGCGGTATGGGGCAAGGGATCGGCGAGCGACGTGACCGTGAGCGGCGCGGCGCATTGATCGCGCCCGGCGTTGGCGCGCGGCGCGGCCGGCGCGAGGAAGGCCACGGCGATTGCGGCGCAAACGAGCAGCGACAAAGCGGCTGTTGGGCCGCGGCGCCAGCGGCGGCCGAGGAAGGCAGTTTGTAATTGGATCATCTTTAACGTGCGGCGTAGTCGATCGCGTCCGCCAGCCTTTCTCCGAGACACGCGTAGAACTCCCTTGCCAGCGCTAGTCTTTTTTCTTTCGGCACGTTGACGAAGTCGAACTCGCCGGCGTCGATCCAATACTTCATCAACTCATAGCGCTTGAACATATACACATTCTGCTGGTCCGCAGTCTGGTGGAGCGCGTCCAGGTAAGGTTCGAAATTTATAACCGAAACCGTGCTGGGATTGTATTGCATATCGACCAGCATGGCCTCGGCGCCGTGGCTCTGGATATCGCCGAGGCTGGCGGTGACAGCTTCGGCCATCGCATCGACGTCTTCGCCGCGAACCGCGTCCACGGTTCCCGTCTCCCAGATCACGAGATTCGGCTTGAGGGGGTACACGTCGTTAGGGAAACGAGCGGCTATTTGCTCGGTGGTTTGACCGGAAATGCCTTTATTGATGACTTTGATGCTCTCGCCCGGATGGCGCTGGCGCAGCGCCGCTTCGAGAAAATAGGGATAGGAGCTGTCGGGCGACGTGCCGGCAGTAGAGGCGCCGCCGATGACAACGATCACCACCGGCTGATGTTTGCGAAATTGCTCGCTGACTTTAGGCAGCTGCGGGTCATCCTGGAGCAGTTCCGCGGGTGCGGTGCATTTGCCATTGCTCAGTGGTGGGCTCTCGTCGGCCCGGCCCCAGGTGGGTGCGAGAGTGATGGCCAACAAACCGATGATCGGAACGGGGAGGCGCATCGGGATCACTCCGAAGGTACTGAAGGGACGGAAGCAGAGAGGGGGTGCGGCGGGCGGCGAGAGGCGGTTTTGAACCAATTGAGCAGCAGCGCGAACGCGATCATCGTGGCAATGCCGACGAGATTGACGCTTACCTGCATCAAAAAACCGCCGGAGAATTCGGCGAGCAGGAAGTGCCCGAGGACAGAGAGCACGATACCGAGGCAGAAGATGTAAAGCGATTGCTGGCCGCAGATGATCACCGGTCGCGCCCAGCGATGCTCCAGGAAGCGGCTCTCCGGCCGTACGATCTGCACGGTGGCAATCGCGAGAACCAGGAAGCTGATCAGCCGCAGCGGCGCGAGATTGGTCTTGTCGAGCGAATAACTCCAGAGCTGCTTGGCGAAGAGCGGCGGGAAAGGGTCCCATATCCAATGCAGCGTCCAGCTGAAATTGATGATCGCGATCGCCGCGGTGAGCACGATCGCGGCCTGTCCGATCCAGGGGGCGCTGGGGAACGGCCATTTGCCGGTGACGCGGGCGTAGCCCGCCGTCGCGCCTATGACGAAAAGGAATTGCCAGGCAAGCGGGTTGAAGAACCAGACGTCATGCGAGGGTCGGGTGTGAAATGCCCAGCCTTGGCGCAGTGTCAGCACGTAGATGGCGAGGGAAATCAGGAGCGGCAGCATGCGTTGGCGCGACATCAGGATCAGCACCAGCGGGAAGGTCGCCAGCAGCACGATATAGAGGGGCAGAATGTCGAGAAACATCGGCTGAAAGGCGAGCATGAGCGCGCGAATGATCGCGAGGTGCGGCTCCTGCAGGAAGTCGGCGACGCCCATCTCTTCGGTATAGATCGGGTTCTGCACCACGAGGATCGCGTAGCTGACCTCGGCGGTGAAGATCACAAAGAGGAAGATATGCGCGACATAAAGCTGCCACACGCGGCGATAGATCTGTGCGGTCGCGAAAAGCGGCCCGTTCACTGCGAGCGAACGGCCATAGACCAGCGCGGCCGTGTAGCCCGAGATGAAGATGAACACGTCGGCAGCGTCGTTGAAGGCGACCGAGCGCAGGGTGAAATAGGCGAGGGCGTTCTCGGGGATGTGGTCGATGAAAATGAAGAACAGCGACAGGCCGCGAAAGAAATCGAGCCGCAGATCGCGCGTTTGTTTCGGTGCCGCTTCGACCATCGCTCAGCGCGCAACGCGTACCAGCAGCTTGCCCCGATTGGCGCCGCTCAGCAGCCCGATGAAAGCGCGCGACGTCGCTTCGATGCCGTCGACGATGTCCTCGCGGTACTTGATCTTGCCGCTCGTCAGCCACTCCGTCATTTGGGCGCGGAACTCGCTCCAGCGCGCGCGGTGATCGCTGACGAGGAAGCCCTGTACCAGCGCCCGTTTGACGAGGAGTTGGCGGTTCCAGCGCGGTCCGGTATCGGCCTGGCCGAGCCGGTCATAAGCCGAGATCGCGCCGCAGATGATGGTGCGTGCATTGAGCGCCAGATTCATCATGATCGCGTCGTGCAGCGCGCCGCCGACATTGTCGAAGAATACGTCGATGCCGTTCGGCGCATGTTGCGCCAGCTCCGCCGAGAGCGCCGCCGCGTCCTTGTTCTTGTAGTTGATGCCGATATCGAAGCCGAGCTCGCGGGTGACATAGTCGAGCTTGTCGCCGGCGCCGGCGGTTGCGACTACCTTGCAGCTTTTGAGCTTGGCGATCTGTCCCGCGACCTGACCGACCGCGCCGGAAGCGGCCGAGATCAGCACCGTCTCGCCGGATTTCGGCTTGCCGATCGTGTCGAGCGCGAAATAGGCGGTGGCGCCCGGCATGCCGAGCACGCCGAGGAGGTAGGAAAGCGGCAGGGCGCCGAGCTTGGCACGATCGATCTTCTCGCACGCCTTGGCGGGCAGCACCGCGTGGCTTTGCCAGCCGGCATAGGCGAGAACGATATCGCCTGGGGCGAAGTTCGGCGCGCGCGACGCAACCACTGCGGCGACGACCTCGCCGGTCATCACACTGCCGATCTCGGCCGGCGGCGCATAAGAACGCGCCGCGCTCATCCGTCCGCGCATATAGGGATCGAGCGACAGAAAAAGCGTGCGCAACACGAGCTGACCGTCGCCGGGCTCCGGGACCGGCGCGGTCTCGAATTTAAAATCACTTTCGCGAACAGCGCGGCCTTCGGGCCGCTCGGCAAGGAGAAAACGCTGGTTCGTCAGGTCGGACATCATCGGCGTCCCGCGTGAAGGGACGTCGATGATAGCAGAGCTTGGCGCTCAGATCGCGTCGAGCTGATACTCGATATCGTTCGAGATGTTCCAGAGATAACCGATATCGGCCGTGCCCACGAGGGCGTAGGCGTGGCCGTGGTGACGCCAATACAGCGTGTTGAGATCGCCGCGCCGATCGATGGTCGGGGCGACGTCGGGCTGATTGGTCGCGCCAATCACGACGGTCAGCGGGCCGAGCTTCTTGTTGTCGGTCGTATAGAAGAGTTGCGTCGCCGGTTGGCCGCCGACCACGAGATAGCGCGCGCCCTGGAAATCGAGGCCCCACGGCTTTAGATTCGGCAGCTTGAAATCCGACGGCAGCTTCTGAACGATCTTGCGGTTCGGATCGTTCGGATCGGGCGGAACATCGACCAGTGCCTGATCGTTGCCGCCAGCGCTGATCAGCATCTTGTGATAACCGGCAATGCTGTCGAGCCAATTGGCTGCGTTGGCGCTGGCGACGGCGGCTGTGCGCGTGGTCTCGTCGTAGCCGCTGGCTGCGAAATAGCCGAGACCGCCGCCGATCAGCAGACCGCCAACGCCTGCCGCCATGGCAAAGCGGGCCCACGGACGCTGCATCAGCGGACGCGGCGCCTGTGCCTTCTGTGCGGCCTTGAAATCGATGACCTTGGCGCTGCCCGCTGGTGCGCCTCGGGCGGCCGCCAGCAACCGTTCCGGAACCGGCTCGTGCAGAACAGGCTCGAACGCCGCGCGCAGGACCTCGGCGCTGGCTGCCAGCGCGGCGACATGGTCGCGCAGCTCGGCATCCGCTTCGAGCCAGGATTCGACCTCGCTCCGCGAGTCGGCAGCGAGCTCGCCATCGAGGTAGGCAATCAGGGTCTCGTCACTCGGCTTCTGCATCGTTCCTACTCCTTCGCGCGTGGACCCCGAGCTCAAGCTTCGATTCTTCGAGCTTGGCCTGGAGCGCCACCCGCGCTCGCGCCAGCCGGCTCATAATTGTGCCGACCGGTACTTCGGCGACTTCCGCCGCCTCCTTGTAACTCATGCCATCGACCGTCACGAGCAACAGCGCCATGCGTTGCTCGGCAGGAATTTGCGCCAACGCGGCACGCACCTCCTGCAGTGCTAGACGGGCTTCCACGCGCCGGCCGGGCTCGTCGCTGCCAACATGCAAAGCCTCATCCTCCGCGACTTCCTTCCGGGTGTTCCGCGATCGCAATTGATCGATCCAAATCGTCTGCGCGATCCGGAACATCCAGCTGTCGAACCGTGTCCCCTCCTGAAACTGATGCGCCCGGGTGAGCGCCCGTTCGCATGCCGCCTGGACAAGATCATCGGCTTCGGCAGCAGAGCCGGTCAGACCGCGGGCAAAACGCCTGAGACGCGGCAGAACGGCAATAAGCTGGTCGCTGATCGACGCGCTCATTGTGCCGTCCCAGAGCGGAACGGTGGCCTTGCGGCCAGCCTGACAAGGTGAGAACGGGGGGTGATCAGATTTATTCCCTGTTAGATTTCGTACATTTGCGCTAGGTCCCCCGGCGATACCGCCCCTCGCTAAGAATCATAGTAATTCCAAATATTTAACCGGTTGCCGAGGTCGGACGCGAAGGATTACAGCGGCGGTGCTTGAGCGGGTCGTCAAATGTTATCCGCTACCGCTGTAAGTTAACACACACCGATAATACCACCGAAATTCCGAACGTCGAAGGTCATGGCGCCCGCGCGCGCTGTGCCTGGTTCAGATGCTGGTGTTCGAATTTCGGCTTTAGAGATTGCTGGACCGGGCCTCGCCGGGGCTTGCGACATCGACGGATGTTCAGCCGGTCAGCGTCGGCGTCCGTTGTCGCTACGCTCTATCGCGCTCGCGTGATGGCGATTCCGTGTCTTTCGATGGCTCGATAGAGCGTCAGTCGCGAGATGCCCATCTCCTTGGCCGATTGCTTGATGTTGAAGCCGTTACGCTCGAGCGTCGCGCGGATAAGAGCCCCTTCGGAACTGGCGCGGGCGGCGCCCATCCGTCGAGAGGTCGCGGCGGCATTTTCCGATTCCTGCGGGAGCGGTTGAAGTCCCAGCGCTTCGATTCGGATCGCAGCGCTTTCCTCCATGACGAGGGCGCGTCGCAAGCTCGCGACAAGCTCGCGGACATTGCCGGGCCAGGGATAGGTGAGGATGAAGCGGTTTGCTTCGGGCGAGAGCTCGAGCTTCGGGCGGCCGGTCTCTTCCGCAAAGCGCTTAAGGAACGAGTCCGCGAGCAAAAGGACATCGTCGCCGCGCTCGCACAGGGGCGGCAAGGTCACGGCGAGCAGGTGGAGGCGATAGAACAGATCCTCACGGAACCGATGGCTAGCGACAGCCTTGCGCAAATCGACATGGGTCGCTGCGATGACACGGGCGTTGACGGCAATCGATCGACCGCCGCCGATTCGCTCGATCGTGCCTTCCTGGACGAATCGCAAGAGGTGCGCCTGGACCTCGAAGGGAAGATCGCCGATCTCGTCGAAGAAAATGGTGCCGCCCGTGGCCGCCTCGATGCGGCCGATCTTGCGGCTGACGGCGCCGGTAAACGCGCCCTTCTCATGCCCGAACAGTTCCGATCCAATGAGCGTCGTCGGCAGCGCGCCGCAATTGATCGCGACGAACGGGCCGTCCTTGAACGCCGAGCGCTCATGAATCGCGCGCGCGACCAATTCTTTGCCGGTGCCGCTTTCGCCGAGCACGAGCACCGGCGCGGTCGTGAGCGCGTATCGCCCAACGGCATCGAAGACCAGTTTCATTCGCGGATGGTTGCCGATCATCTCCAACGGTCGAGGATTGTCGGTGATCGGTGGTGTCGGGGCAGACGCGAACGGCACATCAGCGAGTAGCTGCCGCAAGCGCTGTTGCACCGACGCGTCCCGGGCGCTGATCTCGAAGAGAAGCTTCGCCATCTCCCACGGACTAACGCGGCTCAGCGCCGCGAGGCTCATCGGCGCGGCATCGGGTGGAAGCATGATTGCATGGTTCGTGGGCGGGCTCATCTCGTAAACGACGATTTTCTCCAAGCGCGCGCGAGCGCGGCGAGATTGAAGTAGAGAGGCAATGAAGCGGTCACGGTAAAGACCTCATCGGGAGGTTAGCCGCATTCGATGAAACAAGCGTGGCACGGCCAATAGCGCTAAGCCCAAATGGGTAGAGCGGCTGCCCGCAATCGAGTCGCCACGCTGGAAAATTGCATCGCATCTCCGTGGCTTCTTCTTTACGGATGAGTTGGTCGTTATAAGCGGGGCGCTGAGTCATCGATGTGGATGACTCGCCGGCATCGTTCGAAGCACATGGCAACCAGCGCAAGCTACCGTCGAGCGAGTTGCGGTTTTGCGACCATGGTTATTCCGATCACGCTTCGCTTCCGCGAAACCGAAGAGGCGCGCATCCAATTCCGCGTAACCGGCGCCGCGAAGACTCGCATCGCCGACGAGGTCATCCGTGTGACGCTCGAATCGCCTTGCATGCGGCTGCGGCGTGCGCGCGAAAAGCACGCTCGTCCGAAGGACAATGCCGTGACGGCCAAATTGGGAAAGAAGTTCTGCGAGCGTAACGATCCTGTCGCAATGTGCGCGAAACCCGTCCCCGGAGAGGCGACCGTTTCCCACAGCGCTTAGTTTCCAAACTGGGGCGCTTACAGGAGCGGGCCGACTCGGGCTTATGGCGAAAGCGGCATTGGCGCTTCACAAACCCTTAGCAACCGGGCATTGTTTCGGCGTTCTCGCCCGAAGGGATTTTCCGCGACATGCGTATTGCAGTTCCAAAAGAGCGCCGCCCGCAAGAGCGACGGGTGGCGGCGTCGCCCGATACTGCCAAGCGATTGGTTGGTATGGGGCATGAGGTGGTGGTCGAAGCCGGCGCCGGCGCGGGGGCGGCCTTTCCCGATACGGCCTACAGCGCCGTCGGCGCGACGATAGCCGGCAGCCAGGCCGAAGCGCTCGGCACCGCCGATGTTATTCTCAAAGTCCAGCGGCCCGAGCCGCAAGAAGTCAGCGCGATGAAGCGCGGCGCCGTGCTCGTCGGCATGCTGTCGCCGCTGCAATATCCCGACGAAGTGAAGGCCTACGCCTCGGCCGGGCTCACGACTTTTGCGATGGAACTGGTGCCGCGCATCACTCGCGCTCAGGCGATGGACGTTCTCTCCTCCCAGGCCAATCTTGCCGGCTATCGCGCCGTACTCGAAGCCTCGGTGGCGTTCGGCCGCGCCTTCCCGATGATGATGACCGCCGCCGGCACGATCGCACCGGCCCGTGTTCTGGTGATGGGCGCCGGCGTTGCTGGTCTTCAAGCCATCGCTACGGCGCGCCGGCTCGGCGCCATCGTTTCCGGCACCGATGTGCGACTCGCCGCAAAAGAGCAAGTCGAGAGCCTCGGCGCCACTTTCCTCACCGTCGATATCGAGGCGATGAAGCAGATGGAGACGGCCGGCGGCTACGCCAAGGAGATGGGCGAGGATTTCGCCCGCCGCCAGCGCGAGCACACGACCGAGGCGTTGAAGAAGATCGATATCGTCATCTGCACCGCGTTGATCCCGGGCCGCAAAGCCCCGGTCCTCATCACCAAAGACATGATCGGTGTGATGCGGCCGGGTTCGGTCGTCGTCGACCTCGCGGTCGAGCAAGGCGGCAATGCCGAGGGTAGCGAGGCCGGGAAGGACGTCGTGACCGCGAATGGCGTCACCATCCTCGGCCAACTCAATATCCCGTCGCACATCGCCGTCGATGCGAGCCAGCTCTATGCCAAGAATCTCTTGGCCTTCCTCGGCCTCATCATCGATAAAGACAAATCCCTCAAGATCGACACCGCCGACGAGATCGTCAAAGCCTCGCTCGTGACGCGCGACGGCGCGGTGGTTCACCCGCAATTGGCAGGAGGCTGAGCCATGGAGGCCGCCAATCAACCCGACGTCGTCGTTTTCTTTCTCACCGTGTTCGTGCTTGCCGTCTTCGTCGGCTACTACGTCGTCTGGCGGGTGACGCCGGCGCTGCATTCGCCGCTGATGAGCGTCACCAACGCCGTCTCGTCGGTGATCATCGTCGGCGCGCTGATCGCCGCGGGGCCGGGCGACATGAGCTTTTCGAAGGTCATGGGCTTTGTCGCCGTGACCCTCGCGTCGGTCAACATCTTCGGTGGCTTCATCGTGACGCAGCGCATGCTGCAGATGTTCAAGAAGAAGCAGAAATAAGCGGGTAGGGGAGATTTCTTTTGAGCGCTAATCTGTCGGCACTTCTCTACCTCGTCGCCTCGATCTGCTTCATCATGGCCTTGCGCGGGCTGTCATCACCCGATACGTCGCGCGGCGGCAATCTCTACGGCATCGTCGGCATGGTGATCGCGATCGGCACGACGCTCGCCTCGCCGCATGTCGTGAGCTACGGCCTCATCCTCGCCGGCATCGTGATCGGCGGTGCGATCGGCACTTTCATCGCGCTGCGCATCCAGATGACGGCGCTGCCGCAGCTCGTCGCCGCCTTCCACAGCCTCGTCGGCCTTGCCGCGGTGTGCGTCGCGACCGCGGCATTCGCCGCCCCACAATTCTACGGCATCGGCACGCCCGGCGATATCTTCACAGGCAACCTTGTCGAGATGGGGCTCGGCACCATCATCGGCGCGATCACCTTCACCGGCTCGATCGTCGCCTTTGCCAAGCTGCAGGGGCTGGTCT
>DASXCX010000149.1:0-14659 GCA_036490955.1 Allostellaceae bacterium
CATCGCCGAGGAGATCTACCGCTGCCGCTTGTTGGTCATCGACCGCAACCTCGCCAGCGAATTGACCTATCTCGTCAATTGGCTGGTCGAGATCGCCGAAGCCGACTGGTTTACGCGCGATTTCACGCGCAAGCGGCTGCGCGACGCCTTGACCGAGATCGTCGCGGGGTTTTCCGTCTATCGCACCTATGTCACCGAGCGCGGCGCCAGCGAGGGCGATCGCCGCGTGATCTCCGACGCCGTCGCCAAGGCTCATCGTCGCTGGCAAGGCGCGGACAGCGAGATGCTCGATTTCACTGCCGCGCTGCTGACGCTCGACATCCGCACGCGCAATCCCGGCCACTTCGCCGACAAGCGGAATGCAATCCTGCGCTTTGTCGCTCGTTTCCAACAATACACCGGGGCGATTGCTGCCAAGGCGGTCGAGGACACATTTTTCTATCGCTTCGTGCCACTAGCCTCGGCGAATGAGGTCGGCGCATCGCCCCACCGGCCGACAACGGCGCCGAGCCTCTACCACGAGCAGATGGGGGAACGCGGGGCGGTCTGGCCGTTGGCGATGCTTGCGTCCGCGACACACGACACGAAACGCGGCGAGGATATGCGGACGCGGCTCGATGTGCTGAGCGAGATTCCCGATGAATGGGCACGACGCGTTGCCCGCTGGCACATCCACAACCGGGCGCATCGCGGTGAAGCATCGGGCCGGCCAACGCCGACCGCCAATGACGAATATCTCCTCTATCAAAGCATCGTCGGCACATGGCCGATGCAGCCGACCAGCCTCTTGCGATCGGTTGACCGGCGTGATGAATACGTTGCCCGCCTCAAAGCCTATGCGATCAAGGCGGCGCGCGAGGCGAAGCTTGCCACCTCTTGGACGGCGCCGGACGAGGCTTATGAAGCCGGATTCGAGCGCTTCATCGAACACCTGTTCGAGCCGCCGCATAACCCTTTCACCGACAGTCTCATGCGCTTTCTGCCGCCGATCCTGCGCTTTGGCGCGTTCAACTCCCTATCCCAACTGGTCCTAAAAGCGACAGCGCCGGGCGTACCCGATTTTTATCAGGGCACCGAGTTCTGGGATTTGAGCATGGTCGATCCCGATAACCGCCGGCCTGTCGATTATGCCGCACGCCGCGATGCGCTGGCTTCTCTCGATCTCGCCTCGGCGCTTACACATTGGCGCGAAGGCTGGCTGAAACTATGGCTGACCGAGCGATTGCTGGCTCTGCGCAATCGCTTGCCGACGCTCTTCGCCACCGGCGGCTATGAGCCCCTCGTCGTCACCGGTGCCGCCGCCGAACATGTGATCGCTTTCCGCCGCGAGAGCGGCGACGAGGCGATCATCGTTGTCGTTACGCGATTACTGATGGACATCATCCGCGGCGATCTTGGCACGTTCTGGCCCGGCGGCGCGGCCTTGGGCGACACCGTCATCGGCACTGACGGCGTCTGGATCGATCACTTCACGGGCACACGCATCCGCAGCGAGGCGGGCGCGATCCTCGCTTCATCCGCGCTTGAGCGGCTGCCCGTCGCGGTTCTCCGTGCCGAGTGAAATGCCGTAAGGCGGCAGGTGCAATGCGCCATCCGCCGGTGCGGTGACAAAACCAAGCTCGCAGGCCGGCTCGAAGGCCGCTAGATCGTTCGGTTGCACGCTGACCGGCTGGTCGGAAAGATTGAAAAATGCGGTGACGCAATCCCGTCGATAGCGCCGGCGCCAGGCAACCACCGGCTCCGGCAAAGCGATCAGTTCGAGCTCGCCCAATCGCAGCGCCGGATGCTGCTTGCGCCAGCCGAGAACCCGGCGATAGCAAGCGAGGATGGATTCGCTGTCCTCCTCTTGCCGATCGACCGCCAAGGCGACATGGCATTCGGATAGCGGCAGCCAACTCCTAGCCGCTTGCGTGAAGCCTGCCTGGTGCGCGCCCGCGATCCACGGCATCGGCGTGCGCGCGCCGTCCCGTCCGCGATAGGCCGGCAGAAAAGCGAGGCCGAAGGGATCGCGGATTGCCTCGAGCGGCAGCGTCGCGTTCGGCAGGCCGAGTTCTTCCCCTTGGTAGAGGCAAACGCTGCCGGGCAGGCATGCGAGCAGAGCCAGCAGAAGGCGGGCAAAGCCCCGCGGCTCCCTGCCACCGGGATTCCAGCGCGTCGGGACCCGATCGACATCGTGATTGCTGAAACCCCAACAGAGCCAGCCGGTGCGATTCAGCACCGCAGCCTCCTCGATCGCACCGCGGATCGTCGCGGGGCCGAAGGCCGATTTCATGACGCCGAGCGTGTACGCCATATGCAGCTTCGTGTTGCCCGTCATGTTGGCGATACGCCCGAGTGCGCCGACCTCGCTCGACATCTCGCCGATCGTCGCGCAATGTGGGAAGCGATCCATGAACCGGCGAATACGGCTCATCAACGCTTGGCTCGTCGGCTGGCACATATCGTGGATATGGCGTTGCAGCCGAAATGGGTTCCAAGCGGCCGGCCGCGCCGCCGGATCGGGCGGATTGTCGCGCAGCGCGTCGTCATGCAGCATGAAATCGATGGCGTCGAAGCGGAAGCCGTCGACGCCGCGCTGCAGCCAGAACTCGGCATTGGCGAAATGCGCTTCCAGCACGCGTTCATTCGTCAGATCGAGCTTGGGCTGATCCGGCAGGAAGTGATGCAGATAATATTGCCGCCGCGCCGGCTCCCACTTCCACGCCGGGCCACCAAAGGCCGAAAGCCAATTATTGGGCGGGCCGCCGTCGGATCGGGGATTTGCCCAGACGAACCAATCAGCTTTGTCATTGTCGCGACTCGAGCGGCTTTCCGCGAACCAGGGATGCTCGATCGAGGTGTGACTCCAGACTTGGTCAATCAGCACCTTGAGGCCAAGCGCCTTGGCCCGCGCCGTCACCGCGTCGAAATCGGCAAGCGTGCCGTAGCGTGGATCGACGGCGCAATAATCGGAGACATCGTAGCCGCAATCAGCCATCGGCGAGCGGTAGAAGGGCGTGATCCAGATCGCGTCGACGCCGAGCGCGGCGATATAATCGAGACGGGACAGCAAACCCGGCAAATCGCCAATACCGTCGGCGTTGCCGTCGCAAAAACTCTGGAGATAGACCTCATAGATGACGGCACCCCGCCACCATTCGGCTTCGCCCATCGGCACGTCTCCCCTCCCGTGATCCGACCGGCCGATCAATGAGCGGAGTGAGCAGATCTCCACGCTCATGCCGGCGCGCGCGGGACCGTTCCCGTTTTTCTAAAGCGGAACGGTCCCGCGCGGAAGGGCTGTCGCCGATTTTTGTACGTGGTTATTTCGGCTGGATTTCATCCTTATTGCCGGCTGCGCCGGGCGGCGTGATGACCGGCGTCTTCGCCATATCTCTCGCCGGCGGTGTAATGACGCTCTTATCCCCAGTCGAAGGCGGCGTGATCACGGCCGGGGATTGGGGCGCTTGGGCTGCTTGATCGCGGGCTGGTTGGTCACGTGAATCGGAATTTTGCGAGGAGGACGGCGGCACCACGTCTTGGTGCTGCTGTACATGTTCTTGCGATGACGAATCGGTGTGGCGACCCTGCGCGTGCGCAAAAGGCACGGCCGCGAGGCTTATGGCAGCGGTCACGGTGAGAACGCTGGCGATATGGCGCATGGATCATCTCCTCATGCTCGACGCTCGGCGGCGAGAGCCTCGTTCGGGCAAACGAATACTCCGCCTCCGACAATGACAATGATGCTTTATTTTTATAACGGTGGCCTAGCCCTGGCGGTTCCTCCACGCCATCGCCCGCCGGCGTGTCCGAGTTGCGCTATAGTTATTGGCCATGCAGCAAGCGATCCATACGCTGCGCGTCGCCACAGGCGATCGCGGCTTGATCGAGATCACAGCAACGGTGCGCGATTGGGTCGCGAAGCAGGAGATCACCACCGGCCTGCTGACCATCTTCTGCCGTCACACCTCTGCCTCGCTCGTGATCCAGGAAAACGCGGATCCCGATGTCCGCGCCGATCTCGAGGCTTTTTTCGAGACGATCGCGCCGGAAGATTCGCGGCGCTATCGCCACGACACGGAAGGCGCCGACGACATGCCGGCGCATCTGCGTGCCGCGTTGACGCAATCGCAGCTCAGTGTCCCGATCGCCGGCGGCAAGCCGGTGCTGGGCACCTGGCAAGGCATTTATTTGTTCGAGCATCGACGCATCGCGCATCAGCGCGAGATCGTGCTGCATGTGATCGGCGAATAGGAGCGCCAGAATTCACATTGGCGAGCCGGTCCCGCGCCTCGAAGACCCGCGGCGGCTAGGCAGTGCGATCGTTATCCGCGAGTTCGACGCTCGCCGGAGGCCTCAGCCGGCGCGCGCGGCGAGACGCCGCTGCTTCACCTCGGATATCACCGGCTCGAAATTGAAGACGCGCTTGGCGTTGCCGCCGAGAATGTTGCGCTTCGCCTGCTCCGAGAGAAACGGCAAGTCATAAATCGTCGAGGGCAGATCGGTATCCCAATGAGGATAATCCGAGGAATACATGAGTTGCGTCTCGGCATTGATCATCTTGAAGGTGAGCTCGAGCGCTTCGCGGTTGTGCACCATCTCCATCGGCTGCGTCGAGAAATACATCTCCCGCATGTAATCCGACGGCCGCTTCTTCAACAACGGCACTTCCGATGAGCGCATCATCCATTCGTTATCAAGCCGTTGCATCAGGAACGGGATCCAGGCGAGGCCGCTTTCGACCCAAACGGTCTTCAGCTTCGGAAACCGCTCGGGCAGGCCGTTCACCAGCCAATTCGTGCAATGGAGGATGTTCCACCACGAGAAACCGAGCGCATGCGCGGCGAGGAAACGATTGCAAAGATTGAGGCTCTGGTCGTTCGAGCCGCCGAGCGAGGAGTGGAACACCAGGGGAAGGCCACGCGCCTCGATATCGGCGTAGAGCTTCATGTAGGAATTGTCGTAGAGCTGCTTGTGGCGCGCGGTGCAGACCGTGAAGCCGACGACGCCTTTCTTACCGGCGAAATCCTGTACGATCTTGTAAGCCGCCTCGGGATCGTTCATCGGAAGATAGAGCGATGATTTGATGCGCGGCTCCTCGGCCAGCACGACCTCGCAGAGCCAGCGATTGTAGGCACGGGCCAGTGCCACCTCGACCTCGACGCGCGGCGTGAAGCCGAGACCGAGCATCGGTGTCGGAAAAAGCATCAAGATGTCGATGCCGATCGCGTCCATCCAGCGCCGCGTGATGGTCAGATCGCGATGCGTGCCGAGTGGCGTCTTCTCCTTGCGCCGTCCAGGGTAACGCGTCACACGCCCGCCGAGCTCCTGGTAAGCGCCTGTCCCCGAGGTGATGCCGCTGCCGCCATAGCCCTGATATTTCGCCTGATCGCGCATCACCGGGTCTTCGATGAATTCCGCGATCTGATTGAAAGAGGCGGTCTCGTAGTGGTGGCCGTCGATATCGACGATCAGGAAATCCTCGTAGCGGCGTTGTATCGCCTGCTGGCTCGCATGGGCGAGCAAGGTCGTCGTATCGAATTCCTCGACCGCGAGGTCACGGTAAGAGACGGTATCCATAGGCGGCTTCTCCCTTGTGGCTGGAGGATAGACCCGCTCGCCGGCAAAGCCAATTCACGCTATGGATCGGCGTGGGGAGAACGAGAAATGGAAGCTTGGGGCGGTTTTTTCGTCGCGCAGGCCGGCGCATCGGCAGCGTTGACTGGTCTCATCTTCGTCGCCGTGTCCCTCAATCTGACGAAGGTCCTTGCCCTATCCCATCTGCCGAAACGTGCCTTTCAGGCGCTGATGGTGCTGATGGAGATTCTCGTCATCTCATCGCTGGCTCTCGTGCCCCAGCCTTTGGCCTGGTTCGCCGGCGAGGCTGCCCTGGTCGCTCTGCCGATCTGGATCACGGTGATCGCGTTAGACACACAGACGCTGACAATCGCCGGGAAAGCGCAAGCGGTCGAGATCGCAGGTGACAGCTATCGCCAGCGTGCCATTCAGCGCATGGCGATCAGCCAAGCGGCCGCGCTGCTCTTTGTCGTCGGCGCCGGGACAACGCTGGCTTTCGGACTCGTCGGTGTCTATTGGCTGGCGCCGGCGATCATCTGCTCCTACCTCATCGCCCTGCTCGACGCCTGGGTGCTATTGATCGAGATCAATCGCTAGGCTTGACGCGGCGCGGCATGTTTCGCACGCTGGCAAGAGATTCTCCGCCACATAGAGTGATTGTGTTCATGGCTGATTCAACGAGTTCCCTTCCCCTTCACGGCCTGCGCGTGCTCGAACTCGGGCACATCGTCGCCGGTCCCAGCGCGGCATTGATCCTCGCCGATCTCGGCGCCGATGTGATCAAGATCGAGAATCCGGATGGCGGCGATCAGGCGCGGCGAATGCCCGGCGCCGGTTCAGGCTATTACTATTTCAATCGCAACAAGCGCAGCGTCGCGATCGATCTGAAAGCGCCGCTCGGCAAGGCGGTCTTCCTTAACCTCATCCGCGGCGCGGATATCTGCCTCGATAATTACGCCCCCGATGCGCTGAAGCGCCTCGGCCTCGATTACGACGTGCTCTCGGCCGAGAATCCCCGTCTTATCCATATGGCGATCAAGGGCTTCCTGCCCGGTCCCTACGAAAAGCGTCCCTCGCTCGACGAGCTGGCACAAATGATGGGCGGTCTCGCTTATATGACCGGCCCGCCGGGACGGCCGCTACGCGCCGGCGCCTCGATCATCGATATCGGTGCCGCGACGTATGGCGTGATCGGCATCCTCGCCGCGCTCTTTCAACGCGCCGAGACCGGCCGCGGCCAGCACATCACCTCGGGCCTCTTCGAGACCACCGTGTTTTGGGTCGGGCAATGGATGGCGCGCGCGGTCGCGACCGGCCAGCCGTCGAAGCCGATGGCCGAGATCGGCCAGTCGGTGCGCATGGGCTGGGGCATCTTCCATCTCTTTGAGACGCGAGACAAAGAGCAGGTCTTCATCGGCGTCACCTCGAACGCGCATTGGGAACGGTTCTGCGCGATCCTCGATCTCGCGGAGATGTATGCCGACGACCGGCTGACGACGAACGAGAAACGCGTCCAGGCGCAGGAATGGATGCTGCCGAAGATCCGCGAAGCTGTGGCGCAGATTACCAGCGCCGATCTCCAGGCCAAGCTCGACAAGGCGAGCGTCCCCTACGCGCCGCTGCGCCGTCCCGATCAGCTTCTCGACGATCATCATCTCAAGACCAGCGGCCAGCTCATGACGGTGCCGATGGAAAGCGGCAAGCACGGCGATCTGCCGAAACTCCCCTTCAAGAGCGATTCCTACGACTTCACTTTGCGCTACGGTGCGCCTGGTCTCGGTGCCAATACGCGGGAAGTGCTAGGGGAAGCGGGCATGGCCGGCGCCGATATCGACGCGCTGATCGCGGCGAAAGCGATCGCCCAGGGCTAGCTGCCGCCGGATTGGCGCCGCGGAACTCTGGGCTCAAGCCGCCGTTTTATCGATTAGCGTTACAATCGATAGCGGCAGGGTGTCGTCATGCAAGCTTCCAACGGTCACGTGCAACGGGACGTTGCAATCGAAACCATCAAGCACGATCTCGCCGAATTGCAAGACGCGCTTGATGGGGTGCGGCGCCGCTCGACCAGTGCTGTTCAGCGGCAAATCCTCGCCCAGCCATTCCAAAGCGTCGCGATCGCCTTCGCCGCCGGCTTTGTCGTAAGCCGCTTTCTCGCGCATAAGCTGTTCTGAGCATTTTGCCGAAGCCGTCCGAAGAAATCCTCGCCTGGGTCGCCACGCTGAGCCCTGCCGAGGAGCTCACCGTACGCATGGCCTATTGCCTGGCCAATCCGTGGTGCCGGGACGACAAGCCATGGCAACTTCGCATCGCGGAGCTGCAGTCTCAATTCATCCAATCCGACGAGGACCGCCGGCTCTATGAAGAACGCGCCACCAAAATGGCGCGCGACATCGAAAACGCGATCGAAGAGATGAAGGCGCAAACTGCCGTTCCAGCCGCGGCGCCGAATACACCCACTTGAGCCAGCCGCTTCTGTTTCGCGATGCCGCTATTTCTTGTCTGAACGCGGTGTGCCGACCTGGCCTCCGGCACCGACCCGTTCGCGCGGACCAAGCTCGGCGTCGCGCCGGCCTTGCGGCTTGTGCAATGGCACGCCCGACTGCCCTTCGCCAACTTGGCCGCCCGCGCCTACCCGCTCGACCTCATGCTCCGGATGCTTGGATTTAGGCGTTTCTGTCATAGAAATCTCCGATCGTCCTTCGCCGGAAAAACGGTCGGACAGCCGGAAGGGTTGCCTAGCGGTCAGACATAGACGTGCGCCATGAGTTGCTCAGGATAGCGGGCGCCTGCGGCGGCGCCGAGCGGGATCGCGGCCGAAATCCGCGCGACTTCTTGCGCGGTCAGGCGCAATTCAAGCGCGCCGAGGTTCTCATCGAGCCGCTCCTGATGCTTGGTGCCCGGGATCGGAATCACATCCGGCCCCTGCGCGAGAAGCCAGGCGAGAACGAGCTGAGCCGGCGTGCAGCCTTTCTCTTCGGCAATTGCCGCGATGCGCTCCACCAGCGTGCGGTTATGCGCGAGATTCTCGGCGAGAAACCGCGGGTGCCGGCCGCGCGTATCGCCTTTCTCGAAGCTCGGCGCCGCGTCGATCTTACCGGTGAGCAGTCCACGGCCGAGCGGCGAATAGGCGACGAAAGCGATGCCAAGCTCGCGCGTCGTCCGCAGCGTCTCCTCGGCCTCGACGCGATAAAGCAGCGAGAATTCGCTTTGCACCGCGGCGATCGGATGCGTTTTATGCGCGCGGCGGATGGTCTCCGGTTTCGCCTCACTGAGGCCAAGGGCACGGACCTTGCCCTCTTGCACAAGCTTCGCCATCGCACCGACCGTGTCCTCGATCGGCACATTCGGATCGATGCGATGCGCGTAATAGAGATCGATCGTCTCGACGCCGAGCCGCTTGAGGCTCGCTTCGCAGGCCATCGGCACGTATTCCGGCCGGCCATCGACCGGACGCGGGGCGCCGCTCCGCATATTGCCGAATTTCGAGGCAAGCACGACCGAGCCGCGACGCTTGACGATCGCGCGACCGACAAGCTCCTCGTTGTGGCCATTGCCGTAAGCGTCCGACGTGTCGAGCATGGTGATGCCGCGATCGAGCGCGTCGTTGATCAGCGCCGCGGATGCAACGTCGTCCCCCGCCCCATACGTGCCGGAAAAGGACATGCAGCCGAGGCCGATCGGCGCTACCGCAATGCCGCCCCTACCGAGAGCTCGCTTTTCCGCTGCCATGCCTTGCCTCCGTTGTGTTTGCGCTAGCATAGCGCACCGGCCGGCTACTAGGTCACTAGCTTCAACAGGCTTTCGACATGATCGGCCTCGCCTGCCGGCTTGTCCCAGCGAATCCGATGGATGCGCGGAAAGCGCATTGCCAGGCCCGATTTATGCCGGGTCGAGCGATGCACGCTATCGAAAGCGACTTCGAGAACGATATCTTGCGCGACGGCGCGCACCGGCCCGAAACGGTCGATCGTGTGATCGCGGATCCAGCGATCGAGCCGGCGTAGCTCTTCATCCGTAAAGCCGGAATAGGCCTTGCCGACCGGGACCAGCTCATCCTCGCGCCAAACACCGAACGTGTAGTCGGAATAAAAGGACGAGCGCTTGCCGTGGCCCCGTTGCGCATACAGCAGCACGGTATCGATGGTCAGTGCGTCGCGCTTCCATTTGAACCATGGCCCCTTCGGCCGGCCCGAAACGTAGGCTGAATCGCCGCGTTTCAGCATCAGCCCTTCAATCGCCCGCTCGCGTGCGCCGTCACGCAACTCGCGCAATTCGCCCCATTGCGTGAAAGGCAACAACGGCGAGATGTCCATGCGCGATCGCGGCGCGGCGCGATACCAGGCCTCGAGCCGCTGACGCCGCAGATCGAAGCTTAGGGAGCGCAAATCCTCGCCGCCCTGCTCGAGGATGTCGTAGAGACGCACCCAGGCGGGATAGTCGGCGATCATCCTAGGGGTCGCGATTTTGCGATTGAGCCGCTGCTGCAGATCGTTGAACGGCGCGATCACGCCGTCGCGCATCACCAACAGTTCGCCGTCGAGTACGACGTCCTCATTCAGCAACGCGAGCAGATCGGGAAAAGCACGACCGATGTCGTCGCCGCTGCGTGAATAAAGGCGACGTTCGCCGCCGCGGCCGACGAGTTGGACACGGATGCCGTCCCACTTCCATTCGGCGCGATAATCGGCGGAGTCGAGTTTTACGATATCCTCCTCTTCGAGCGGCTGCGCCAGCATCAGCGGCGTGAAAGTCGGGCGGTTACCGAGTTCGGGCCGCGCGGCGCGGCCTTCAAGCCAAGCAAAAAGCTCGGTATATGGCGGCTGCAGCGCATGCCATACCGCCTCGATCTCGTCGAGCGAGGCGGTCGAGCCTTCGGCGAGCGCCGTTTTGGCGAGCCGCGCCGAGACGCCGACGCGCAGCGCGCCGGTTGCCAGTTTCAATAGAGCCCAACGCTGCGTCGCATCGAGCGCGTCGAGCCAAGCACTCAGCAGCGTGCCGGAACTGTCGCGCGTCGCCAGGGTCATGCCGTCGACCACTTCGGACAAGCTCGGCAGATGATTTGCGCCGTGCTTCGGCGGCCAAATCAGCGCGACCGTCTCGGCAAGGTCGCCGACAAAATCATGCGACAGCGCGAAAAGCTCGCCATCGATGCGTTCCAGCACAAGATCGCGGATTTGCGCCGGTTTCACGCCCGGAAACGATAGCTCGCCTGTCAGCGCCGCCAGCGCCCAGCCGCGATCGGGGTCGGGCGTGGTCGTGAAATATTCGTGCATCAGCCGCAGCTTGCCGAGCCGCGACGGCGTGAAGATAAGGCTGTCGAGCAGCGGCGCAAATCGGTCCACGCCTATTCCTCGTCGTCAAAGCCGACGAGCGACAGCGCCCGCGCGCGATAGCCCATCAGCCCGGCCTGACGCAGCAACGCTTCCTCGGCACCATGCGTGATCCAGACTTCGCTTGGTTTCAACGCGTCGATCGTGCCGGTGAGCTCGTCCCAATCGGCATGGTCCGAGATCACCAGCGGCAACTCGACGCCGCTCGCTTTCGCACGCTGCTTGACGCGCATCCAGCCCGAGGCCTGCGCTACCACCGGATCAGGCAAGCGCCGCGCCCAGGGTTCGGCCGAGGCCGAAGGCGGCGCGAGCACGATCTTGCCCTTGAGCTCGTCCTTGCTCGCGCCGAGTGCGGGCAGCAGCGGGCCGAGCGCGACGCCGAATTTCTCATAGAGATTGCAGAGCGCTTGCTGCGCGCCATGAAGATAGATCGGCTCCTCGTAACCCCGACGACGCAGCAGCGCGATCACGCGCTGACACTTGCCCAAAGCATAAGCGCCGACGAGATGAGCGCGTTCGGGAAAGAGCCTCAGCGAATGGAGCAGCCGATCGATCTCCTCGCCGTCGTTGGGATGGCGGAACACCGGCAGACCGAATGTCGCCTCGGTGATGAAGACGTCGCAAGGCTGCGGCTCGAAAGGCGGACAGGTCGGATCCGGCCGGCGCTTGTAGTCGCCCGAGACGACGATCCGGCTGCCGGCTTTCTCCAGCACCGCCTGGGCGCTGCCGAGGATATGTCCCGCGGGCACCAGCTTCACGCTGACGGGGCCGAGTCTCACCGTCTCGCCATAGGGCAGGGCCTGTAGCGAGCCGCCGGCGTTGTCGCCAAAGCGCTGACGCATGATCGCCAGGGTCTCAACCGTCGCGAGCACGGCGCCATTGCCGCCTCGCGCGTGATCGCTATGGCCATGCGTGACCACCGCGCGCTCGACCGGCTGCACGGGATCGACGAAGAAATCGCCGGCCTCGCAATAGAGGCCGCGCGGCGTCGGTTTCAGCCATTCATGCGGAGAAGCGGTTTGGGACATGCCGCTCTAATATGGGATTTCGGCCGCTCGAAACCCATATATTAGCCCGCATGCCGCTCGACGCCCTACCCGCTTCCCTGTCGCCTTGGTTCGCGCGCCGCAGCTGGACGCCGCACCCGCATCAGCTCGCGATGATCGAGGCAGCGCAGGCCGGGCGCTCGGTACTCCTGACCGCGCCGACCGGTGGCGGCAAGACCCTGGCCGGCTTCCTGCCAAGCCTGATCGAGCTATCCCAGACGCCGGTTCAGGGCCTGCACACGCTTTATATCTCGCCGCTGAAGGCGCTCGCCGTCGACGTCCACCGTAACCTCATCAGCCCCGTCGAAGAACTAAAGCTGCCGATCAGCCTTGAGACGCGCACCGGCGACACGCCGCCGGCGCGCCGGGCGCGCCAGCGGATTCAGCCACCGCAGATGCTGATGACGACGCCGGAATCGCTGGCGCTGATGCTGTCGCATCCCGATGCCGAGAAGACCTTTGGCCAGCTTCGCGCGATCGTTATCGACGAGGTGCACGCTCTCGCCGGCAGCAAGCGCGGCGATCTTCTTGCCCTCGGGCTCGCGCGGCTATCGCGCTTGGCGCCGCGGGCACGGCATGTCGGCCTCTCGGCGACCATTGCCTGGCCCGAGGAGCTTGCCGCTTGGCTCGGCTCCGGCGGCAAAGAAGTGCATCACATCGCCGCCGATGCTGGGCCGCTGCCGCGCGTCGAAATGTTGGAGCCCGGCGCGACGCTTCCCTGGGCCGGCCATATGGCGCTTTACGCCCTGGGCGAGGTCTATGAGGCGATCGAGCGGCATAGGAGCGTCATCGTCTTCGTCAATACGCGCGCGCAGGCCGAGCTTGTCTTCCAAGGCTTGTGGCGGCGCAACGACAAAAACCTGCCGATCGCGTTGCATCACGGCAGTCTCGCGGTCGAGCAACGCCGTAAGGTCGAAGCCGCGATGGCCGAGGGCAAGTTGCGGGCCGTCGTCGCCACCTCTTCGCTCGATCTCGGCATCGATTGGGGCGATATCGATCTCGTCATCCAGATCGGCGCGCCCAAAGGCGTATCGCGCCTCACGCAGCGCATCGGCCGCGCCAATCACCGCCTCACTGAAGCGAGTGCCGCATTACTCGTCCCAGCCAATCGCTTCGAGGTGCTGGAGTGCCGCGCTGCCATTGCGGCGATCGGCGCCCGCGAGCTCGATGGCGACAGGCCGCGTGCCGGCGGGCTCGATGTGCTGGCCCAGCATATTCTCGGCATGGCTTGCGCCGCGCCCTTCACCGCCGACGCGCTCTACGAGGAAGTAACGTCCGCGGCGCCCTATCAATCGCTGGCACGCAAGGATTTCGACGACGCCCTGGCTTTCGTCGAACATGGCGGTTACGCGCTCAAGGAATATGAGCAATGGCGGCGGCTCTTTCACGACAGCCAGGGCCGCTACAATATCGTCTCGCCGCAGGTGGCGCGGCGCTATCGCATGAATATCGGCACCATCGTCGAAGCAGTGATGCTGCGCGTGCGGGTCGGCGGCCGCGTGCTAGGCGAGGTCGAGGAGAATTTCGCGCTCGGCCTTTCGGAAGGCGACACCTTCCTCTTCTCGGGCGAGATTCTGCGCTTCGAGGAAATTCGCGGCATGGAAGTGCGCGCCCGGCGCGAGCGCAGCACGCAAACGCCGCGAATCCCAAGCTATGACGGCGGCAAATTCCCACTCTCGACCCATCTAGCGGCGCGCGTCCGCGGCCTGCTGCAAGAGCCGGAAACGTGGCGCGATTTGCCCCTGCCCGTCCGCGAATGGCTCGCCGCACAGCATGATTACTCGGTCATGCCCGATCGCGATGGGTTGCTTGTCGAGAGCTTTCCGCGCGGCCCGCACCATTATCTCGTCGTCTACGGCTTCGAGGGCCGACCGGCGCATCAGACGCTCGGCATGCTGCTGACCAAGCGCATGGAGCGCGCCGGCAGCAAGCCGCTCGGTTTCGTTGCCACCGATTACGTGCTGGCAATCTGGAGCCTCGAGCCGGCGCGCGATATCGACGCGCTGCTCGATCAGGAGATGCTCGGCGACGATCTCGAAGTGTGGATGGCCGAGTCGTCGATGCTGCGGCGGAGCTTCCGCAATGTCGCGATCATCGCCGGGCTGATCGAGCGCAACCATCCCGGCCACGAGAAGTCGCGACGGCAAGTCACCTTCAACTCGGACCTTATCTACGACGTGCTGCGCCGCCATCAGCCGGACCACATCCTGCTGCGCGCCACGGTTGCGGATGCCGCCACGGGACTGACCGATATCAGGCGACTCGGCGAAATGCTGGCGCGCGCCAAAGGCCGGATCACCTTCCGCACACTTGATCGTGTGTCGCCGTTGGCAATTCCCATCCTGCTCGAGGTCGGCCGTGAAGCAGTTTACGGCGAGGCGATGGACGCGCTGGTCGGCGAAGCCGCAGAACAGCTCATCGCCGAAGCCGGGTTACACTGAGTTTCTGGCGTCGGCGCAGCCCATCGCCTATAGAGTGCGGCGATGCGCGTTCTCTCCCCTCAAAGCGAGGAAGCCGGCCGGCTGATGCTCAACGGCGTCGAGCTTTTCGCCGAGCCGAGCGGTGCGCTGTGGTGGCCGGCGGCGGCGACGCTGATCGTCGCCGATCTCCATCTCGAGAAAGGCACGAGCTACGCGACACGCGGCGTGTTATTGCCGCCTTATGATACGCGCGCGACTCTGGCGCGCCTTGCTGCGGCGATCGGCCCGCGCGTCGAGCGCGTAATCT
>DASXCX010000150.1:0-14726 GCA_036490955.1 Allostellaceae bacterium
CTCGCGCTCGCCGGCGCGGCGGCGCAGCTCTTCGAGTATCTCTTTCGCCTTGTCGAGCGCCGATTCGTTGCTCTTGCCCATGCGCAGCGTGCCGCCGTCGTCGATGCCGCCATTGCCGTTCTCGGTATCGAGCAGCCGGCCGAAGGGATCGCGTTGGGCCTGGTGCAGGCCGGGATTGTCGAGCGGCTCGCCGCCCGGCCCGTCGCCGTAATTGTCGCCCATCATCTGATTGGCCATGGAGCGCGCCGCTTCGCCGAGCGCATCGAGCGCGTCGCTTTGCGGCCCGACCGCTCGGCCCGGCTGATTTTGTCCCAACGCCTGCTCGGCGCCGCGCATGGCGCGATCGGCCCGCTGCATCGCCTGCGGCACGCCGCCGCCCTGCTGCTGCATCTGCTGCATCATCTGGTTGAGCATCTGGCGCAGCGCCTGCTGCTGCTGTGCGTCGCCCTGCATGTTCTGCTGCTGGCCGTTGCGCGATTGCTGGAACGAGCGGTCGAGCAATTGCTGTTGCTGGCGCATCATGTCCTGCATCTGGCTCATTTGCTGCTGCTGTTGGCCGTTGCGGCCCTGCGAGGGCCGCGCCATGCGCAGATTCTCGAGCATCTGCTGAAGCTGCGAGAGCATTTGCCGCGCCTGATCCTTGGCGCCGGTGCGCGCGAGGTCGCGGGCGCGATCCAGCATCTGCTGCAGATCGCGCATCGTCAGCATGTTGCGCGGATCGGCCGGCTGGAGCTGGCTCGGATCCATGTTCTGCATCTGCTGCGCGAGCTGCTGCATGTAGCGGTTCATCGCCTCCTGCAGCTGGTTCATCAGCCGCTGGATCTCATCATCGGGCGCGTTGCGGGCGAGCGCGTCCTGGAGCTGCTTCATGGCATTGCGCAGATCTTGCATCGCAGCCGGGCTGCGGCCCTCGTCGATCCGGACCGCCGTGTCCCACAGCAATTGCTGCACCGGCGCGATCGAACTGCCGTCGCGGTCGAGATGCAACCGCGCCTGCGCCGTGCGCATCCCGAGATACGCGACCATATCGTTGTTGTAGCGGTCCGGCCGCAGCGACAGGTCGGAGATGGTGTCGGCGACCGCGTCCTTGTCGAAGCCTTTGCGCGACAGTTCCTTGCGCTGCTCGACCAGCGCCTTGGCGACCGGGTTATGGAACTGGCGCTCGGGAAGCACCGTCTCCATCGTTTCGCTGGTCCCGGTCTGGCCGAGCGCGTCTTTGGCCTGCAATTCGATCCGCACCGGCATGCCGGCCCAGAGGTTGGCGGTTAAGTCGAAGTAGCCGACGCCTTTGGGATCGGTCAGATGCTGGCCGGGGAGCTGCAACGGGAGCGTCAGCGGCGCGAGGCTTGGATCATCGAGCCGACGGATGACGGCGCCGGCGCTCTCGACGCCGTAATCGTCGTTCGCCTTGTAGTCGAGGCGCAGCGCCATGCGGTCGGTATGGCTCGGCGGCTTGGCGAAGGCGATCGCGGGTGGATGATCCGGCACGACCGCGATGTTCCATGCGCCGAGCGTGCGGCCATCCTGTTCGACCGCAAGATGCTTGCCAGCGGTGAGGGTCGCCGTGCCTTTGAAATCTTTCTCGTCGAGCTTCGAGAAATCGCTTGCCGCCGCGTCGACCTTCAAGTGCGGCGGGTTGCGCCCGCCATGCACTTGCGCGAGCAGCGCGCTGCCGATCGGTACATAGATGAGTTGCTTGCCGCTTGCCGGCAGGAATTGCGGCGGCAGGCCGGTGTAATCGGGCGGCGTCACCCAGATATCGAGGCTGATCTGCGGCGCAACGCTATGCGCAGATTCCGGCGTGAACGCGCGGACGAGACGCCCGGCCCAATCGTCTCCGGCATCGATTGCGGCGATCAGCAAGAGAAGCGCGAGCGCGACGCGCAGCGCAAACGGATCGCGGCGCAGGAGCCCGGCTTCGGGCGCGCCAACTTTGAGCTGCTGCGCCGCAGCGGCCATGCGCTCCTGATGCGCGCGCCAGAGCGCTGCGGCGGCCGGGTCGTCACCGCCGCCGGCGAGTTTGTCCTCGATGGCGGTGAGCGGGCGATGGCTGAGGCGGCTCGCCAATTCGAGCCGGCGCCGCGCATCGTCGCGACTCGGCCAGGAAAAGCGCCGCATGCCGTCGAGCACGGCGAGTGTCAGCACCACGAGCGAGATCGCCAAGAGCAGCCAATGACCCGAGGCGGGCAGACGCGTCGGAATGTCGAAGAGAGCGAGCGTCAGGAAAACGCCGACAACGATCACACTCGGCCACATGGCGGGCCAGAGCCGCTCCCACGCTAGCGCCACGGTCGCGAGATCAAGGCGGCGCCTGAGGCGCGCCGGCGCGGCGGGTCGAACGGGCGGAATAGCGGTGTCGATGCTCATGCGACCATCACGGCTAAGTCCTTACCCGGCCCCTACCTTTCTTGGGAAAGGGACCGGCCGGATCAACTCTCGGTGAGCCAGGGCGGAATTCGGTCTTCGCCAAGCACCGCCTGATAGCTCGTCCGGGGCCGGATGACGGCAAATTGGCCGCCATTGACCAGCACTTCCGGCGCCGGCAGACGGGTATTGTATCCCGAACTCATCGAAGCGCCATAGGCGCCGGCGGACATCAGGGCGACGCGGTCGCCGGCGGAAAGCGGCGGCAGCTTGCGTTTGGCCGCGAAAGTGTCGCCGGTTTCGCAGACCGGACCGACGACATCGGCCTCTTTCATGCCGCGCCGCGTCGGGGGGCCGTTGAGCGGCAAAATTTCGTGCCACGCCTCATACAATGCGGGGCGGATAAGATCGTTCATCGCCGCGTCCAAGATGACAAAGCGGTGGCTGACACCCTGTTTCACATGAATGACCTTGGCCAATAGCACGCCGGCGTTGCCGACGATGGCGCGGCCGGGCTCGAAGCTGAGCCGGGCGCCGAGATTGCCGAAGATGCGCGTGACCATCGCGCCGTAATCCGCGATCGCCGGCGGATCCTCGTCGCGATAGCGGATGCCGAGTCCGCCGCCGAGATCGAGGCGCTCGAGCGGCACGCGATCGGCCCGGAGCTGGCGATAGAGCTCCGCGATGCGGCGGAACGCGGTCTCGAACGGGCGCAGGCTCGTCAGCTGCGAGCCGATATGCACGGCGATCCCGACCGGTGCGATGCCGGAAAGGCTGCGCGCGCGCTTATACGTGGCGCGCGCATGGGCGAGATCGATGCCGAATTTGTTCTCCTTCTTGCCGGTCGTGATCTTCGCATGGGTACGGGCATCGACATCGGGATTGACGCGCAGCGCGATCGACGCGACGCGACCCATCCGCGTCGCGACTGCGCTTAGCATCTCGAGCTCGGGCAGGGATTCGACATTGATCTGATGCACATCATGCGCGAGCGCGAATTCCAATTCGCTCTCGGTCTTGCCGACGCCCGAGAAGATGATGCGGCTGCCGGGAATGCCGGCGGCCAGGGCGCGGCGGAACTCGCCTTCCGAGACGACATCGGCGCCGGCGCCGAGCTTGCCCAAGAGGGCGACCACGGCGAGATTGGGATTGGCTTTGACCGAATAGCAGATCGACGGATTGATATCGCCGAAGGCGCCGCTGAATTCGCGATAACGCCGGGTGATCTGCGCTGCCGAATAGACATAGCAAGGCGTGCCGACCTCGTCGGCGACGAGCGCGAGCGGCACCGCCTCGATCGAAAGCGCACCGCCGCGATAGGCGATCTCGGGCGCCCCGGGCGCGGGTTTGGTGCTCACTGCTGCGGATAGACCTGCGGATAAATGTTGGGCACGCCGGGCGGCGGTCCGGGCGGACCTTTCTTGCCGCAGCCGGCGAGCGCGAGGGCGACGAGCGTGACGGCGGCGATACGCCAAGTAATGCTCATCACCCCTCCTTCACGAAACGCCGGCGCGCGGCGGCGGCGGCGCGCGCGACATTGGCGGGCGCGGTACCGCCGAAGCTCTTGCGGCTCGCGACCGAGCGCTCGACCGTCAGCACGTCGAAGACCGCCGGCGTGATGCGCTTCTCGATGCGGCGCATCTCGGCGATCGGCAATTCGGCGAGATCGCATTGCAACGTCTCGGCGCGCGCGACGAGCGCGCCGGTGATGTGGTGCGCCTGGCGGAACGGGATCTTGAGACTGCGCACGAGCCAATCGGCGAGATCGGTCGCGGTGGAGAAGCCGCTTTGCGCGACGCGGCGCATCGCTGTCTTGTCCACTGTCATGTCGCGCACCATGCCCGCCGCGGCGGCGAGGCACAAGGCGAGACTGTCGGCGGCATCGAAGACCGGTGCTTTGTCTTCTTGCATGTCCTTGGCGTAGGCGAGCGGGAGGCCCTTCATCACACCGAGCAAGCCGGTCAGCGTGCCGATCGAGCGCCCAGCCTTGGCGCGCACCAACTCCGCCGCGTCGGGATTGCGCTTCTGCGGCATCATCGAGCTCCCAGTGGTGAAAGCATCGGAGAGCTTGATGAAACGGAACGGCTCGGTCAGCCAGATGATGATCTCTTCGGCGAGACGCGAGAGATGCGTCGCGGCGATCGCCGCGGCGGCGAGGAATTCGAGAGCGAAATCGCGATCCGATACGGCGTCGAGCGAATTCGCCGCGGGCCGGTCGAAGCCGAGGGCCTTCGCCGTCATCGCGCGATCGATCGCGAACGACGTGCCGGCGAGCGCGCCGGCACCAAGAGGCGACTCGTTCAGGCGCTTGCGGCAATCGGCAAAGCGGCCGCGGTCGCGGCCCAGCATCTCGACATAGGCGAGGAGATGGTGCCCGAAGGTCACCGGCTGTCCGACCTGAAGATGGGTGAAGCCGGGCATGATCGTATCGGCGTGTTTCTCGGCCTGCGCGATCAGCGCCGCTTGCAGCGCCATGATCTGCCGGTCGAGCCGGTCGAGCGCGTCGCGCGTCCACAGCCGGAAATCGGTCGCGACCTGGTCATTGCGCGAGCGCGCGGTGTGCAGCCGCCCCGCCGGTGCGCCGATCAGCTCGCCAAGCCGCGCCTCGATATTGAGATGGATATCTTCATGCTCGATGCGGAACGGGAATTTACCGCGCTCGATCTCGCGCCGAATCCGCTCGAGGCCCTTGGCAATCGCGATGCCGTCGGCGCGCGAGATGATGCGCCGCTTGGCCAACATGGCGGCGTGCGCGAGCGAGCCGGCGATGTCCTGCGCGTAGAGCCGCTTGTCGACGTCGAGCGAGGCGTTGATCGCCTGCATGATGTCGCTCGGCGCTGCGGCGAAACGTCCGCCCCAGGCGAGGTTGCTCCGCGCCGCATTGACGGGCGCTTTGGTCCGTGCTGCGCTCATGGCGCGATGCCATTCCGGATGAAACTTGCGTTACGCGCGCTCACGGTGCTGCTGATCCTATGCGGTGCGGCGCTGCTGGTGCTGTCCTTGCGTCCCGCCCGCATCGAGAGAATTCCGCAAGCACCCGCGCCTTCTGCCGCGGGCCAAAACCTCGGTCAGTTTACCGTGCTGTCCGCGCCGCTGCCAGCGCCGACGCTCGCTTTTACGACGCGCGACGGCGCGCCAAAACAGCTCGCCGATTTCACGGGCAAGCTCGTGCTGGTCAATCTTTGGGCGACTTGGTGCGTGCCTTGCGTCGAGGAGATGCCGGCGCTCGACCGGCTGCAGGCGCAACTCGGCGACAAGCTCACGATCCTCGCGATTTCCGAAGACCGTCAGGGCGACAAGGTGGTCGCCCCCTTCCTCGATCAGCACGCGATCAAGCATCTCGCGATCTTTCTCGATCCCAAAACCGCCGCGACCAACGAATTCGGTGCGGAAGGGCTGCCCAGCAGTTATCTGATCGCGCGCGACGGCACGATACTCGGCAAGGAAGAAGGCGCCGCCGCCTGGGACGATCCGGCGATGATCGCGAAGCTGACGCCGTATCTGGATTCCAAGTAACACTTACGTCATGCCCGGCCTTGTGCCGGGCATCCACGTCTTCGAACAAACTCGTAGATGGCCGGGCCAAGCCCGGCCATAACGGTTTAGGATAGGGTTTTTTAAACTCCGAAAGCGGCTTTCAGGAATTCGCCGCCGCGAGTGAGGCCCTCGGCATCGATGCCGTGGCCGAGACCGGGGCGCAGCATGCCCTCGACCGCGACGCCGGCGGCCTGCAAGGCCGAGAGCGCGTGCGGATGCGATTCCGGCTCGACGACCTGATCGGCATCGCCATGGACGAGCAGGATTTTCGGCTTCGACTTCATCTCGACCGCGAGCGCCTCGGCGGCGAAGAGGCGGCCGGAATAAGCGACAACGCCGGCCACCGCCCTGGCGCGGCGGAGACCGACGTAAAGCGACATCATCGCGCCTTGCGAGAAGCCGACGAGCGCGAGCTTGCGCTCGTCGAGGCCGCGCTCGGCCAGCACTTCGGTGATGAATTGATCGAGGATCTTCGCGGCTGCTTTGACGCCGTCGAGCACTTGGTCGCGGCTACGGCCCTGAAAGCCGAACCACTGCCGGCCGAAGGGCGCGGCCTCGCACGGGAAGGGCGCGTGCGGCGAGAGGAATTCGGCTTGCGGCAGCAGCGGCCGCCATTCCGGCGCGAGTCCGATGAGGTCGTTGCCGTCGGCGCCATAGCCGTGGAGCAGCAGCACGAGCTGCTCGGGCTTGCCGTGCTGTGGCAGAAGTCGTGGTCCGTCGAGGATCGTCATGCCCGAGGGATAGTGCATGAAGCCGGCTTTGTTAAGCGCCGTTTTTTCGCTCGCTATCGCGTACGCGGCCCGTCATGGTGCGGCTCGCTTTTGTCGCTTCAGGGGGAAAGTCGATGCGGGTTTGGCTTGGATGGATGGTCGCGTTGCTGCTGTTGCCGCTGGCGGCACGAGCAGACGAGATGAATATGACCTTCGTCACGGCCGAGCCTTCGACCAGTCCCGATGCGCCCGCGATCTTCATCCCCTGGACGCAGCGGGTGATGGCGAGCGCGCCGGGCGCTGTGAAGATCGAGGTACGCGACGGCACGGCCATCGTCAACCCGATCAACATGTACGATCGCATCCAAGGCGACGTGTTCCAGATCGGCTTGCTGCTGCCCGGTCTGGTCGGCGGCAAATTCCCGCTGACCGAGGTCGTCAGCCTGCCGTTCATGACCGATGACGCGCTGAACGCGTCGATCGCGTTCTGGCGGCTCTACAAAAGCGGCGCGCTCGATACCGAATACAAGGACATCACGCCGCTCGGCGTCGGGCTCTTCCCGCCGCAGGGCGTCCATCTCGCGAAAGAGCCGGCCGAACTCGACGATCTCAAGGGCCTCAGGCTACGCGTCGTCAGCAAGACCGGCAGCGATACGATCACGCGTCTCGGCGGCACGCCGCTGGTGATGGATCCCGGCGATCAATATCCCTCGATCCAACGTGGCTTGCTCGACGGTCTCGTCAGCTCGTGGCTGCAGATGGGGCCCTTGCATCTCAACGAGGTGACGCATTTCCATGTCGAAACCTCGATCGGCACGAGCCTCTTCATGGTGTTCATGGCCAAGACGAAGCACGATGCGTTGCCTCCGGCGATCCGCCAGGCGATCGACGATAATTCGGGCGAAGCTTTGACCCGCGCGATGGCAGGCGCCTATGAGAAGCGCGCCGAGCAAACGCGCGGGCCGGTCGTCGACACACCGCAGCAAAAGGTCGTTTCACTGACGCCCGCGCAGAACGCGAAGTGGCGCGGCGCCATCGCGTCGGTGATCGCGGAATGGTCCAACGCGCATCCCGGCGGCGCGGCGCTGATCGAGCGCTATCGCTCGCTGCTCGCCGAGGTGAAGGCCGGCAAATAGCGCCGCCATCGCTTGGCAGGGCGTGAGCAATGCGCCATGCTCTGGCGCAAAGGGAAAAGCTTCGAGGCGATTATGGCAAATGTTTCTCGTGCCGCGGTGCGCGGCGTCGATCTGGCGAGCGCGGAAAAGATTATCGACCACGCGCTCAAGGTCGCGCGGCAGAGGAAGCTCCGGCCGATGACGATCGGCGTGCTCGATGCCGGCGGCGATCTCATCGCCTTCAAGCGCGAGGACGGCACCGGCATCCGCCGCTTCGACGTCGTGATGGGCAAGGCTTTCGGCTCGCTGGTGATGAACCGGCCGAGCCGCGCCATCGGCCGCATCGGCGAGAACGCGCCGCTCTTCATCCAATCGCTGACCGTTGCGACGCAAGGCCGCCTCGTGCCGACGCCGGGCGGCGTGCTGATCAAGAACGGCCAAGGCGAGATCATCGGCGCGGTCGGCTCTTCGGGCGACGAAGCCGATGACGACGAAGCGATCGCCATCGCCGCGGTGCGCGAAGCCGGCTTCATTCCCGAACCCGCCGAGCCGACAGGTGCGAAATGAGCGAGCGCTACGCGGTCGATATCGGGGAAGTCGAATTCCTGCGTCACGGCGACACGGCCTATATGGCGCGCATCCACAAGCCGCGCGGTCAGGGGCCCTTCCCGGCGGTGATCGAGGCGCATGGCGGCGCCTGGTGCGAGGGCAATCGCGCCAACAACGACACGATCAACAGCGAAGTTGCAAAAGGCGGCATCGTCGTTGCCGCGATCGATTTCCGCAATCCGCCGGTCGCGACCTATCCCGGCTCGGTCGCCGATGTGAATTACGGCGTACGCTGGCTGAAGGCGAACGCGGCGCGCTTCAACACGCGGCCCGAACTCGTCGGCAGCATGGGCACGTCGAGCGGCGGGCATCTCGTCGTGCTCAACGGCATGAAGCCCGATGATCCGCGCTATGGCGCGATAAAATTGCCGGGCGGCGCGACATTCGATGCGCACGTGCCATATGTGGTGAGCTTCTGGCCGGTGATCTGTCCTTTGGGCCGCTATCGCGACCGCAAGGCGAAGCCCGCCGGCGAGCAGGCGTATCAAAATCGCGGCGGCGCCGTCGCGCAGCAAGAGCGCTATTGGCTGACCGAGGACGCGATGGGCGAAGGCAGTCCGCTCTTGGCGCTGGAGCGCGGCGACGAAGTCGAGTTTCCGCACATCCTCTACATCCAGAACCCGGCCGACGAGCTCCATCCGCGGCATTTGATGGAAGGCTTCATCAAGGCCTATCGCGCGCAAGGCGGAAGGCTCGAGACACACCTTTTCAACGGCACGAAATACGACGCCCCGCGCAGCGAGCCGCAAAGCGACAATGCGAAGGCCGCGGTCGCCGCCGCGATCGCCTTCATCCACCGCGAAACGGGCGTGTGAACTCTGGTCGCTCAATTTCAAAACGCCGCTCCTGCGAAAGCGGGGATCAGCGCATTGGCGCGTTGATTCGTCGATCCCCACTCTCACGGGCATGACGATGAATTTGAAAATGACGAAGGCATGATCGTCACGCGTTTCGCGCCGAGCCCGACCGGTTATCTGCATTTGGGCCATGCCTATTCGGCGCTTGGTGCCTGGCGCGCGGCGCGCGCCGCGGGGGGAAAATTCCTGCTGCGCATCGAGGATATCGACCGCACGCGCTGCAAGCCGGAATTCACCGCCGCAATCCTCGAAGACCTGGCTTGGCTGGGCATCGATTGGGATGGCGCGGTGCGCCGGCAATCCGAGCATTTCGACGATTACACGGCCGCGCTCGGTAAGCTCGAGGCGATGGGCGTGATCTATCCCTGTTTCTGCACGCGCGCCGCGATCGCCGCGGAGATCGCGCGTGCCGGCAGCGCGCCGCAGGGCGAGGCCAGCCCAATCGAAGGAGCGCCGCTCTATCCCGGCACCTGCCGCACGCTTCCGGTCGACGAGCGGCTGCGCCGCGTCGCGGCGGGCGAGAGCTTCGCGCTGCGGCTCGATGTGGCGCGGGCGCTGGCGCGCACCGGACCGCTCGCTTGGGAAGAAGAGAACGAGGGCAGCATCGCCGCCGATCCCTCATTGCTTGGCGATGTCGTGCTCGCGCGCAAGGACACGCCGACCAGCTATCACCTCGCGGTCACGCATGACGATGCGCTGCAACGCGTAACCCTGGTGACACGCGGCGCCGATCTCTTCATCGCGACGCATATCCATCGCCTGTTGCAAGCGCTACTCGATCTGCCCGTGCCGCGCTATCGCCACCACAAATTACTGACAGATGCGAGGGGCAAACGCTTTGCCAAACGCGACAAGGCGCTTACTTTGAGGGCGTTACGCGAGGCGGGCCGCACGCCGGACGACGTGCGCGCACTCGCCGAAGGTTGATGGGGGACGCTCATGGAATTTCCGCCGGGCAAAGCGTATGCGAAGGGTTTGAAGGCGGTCGGCTATCACGATCTCGACGGCAAGCCCGGCTTCAAGATGGCGATCTATAAGAAAGCCGAGCGTTGGTATCTCTATTCGCCCGGGCTTTGGGATTCGGGCTTCCACATCCTCGACATTACCGACCCGACCAATCCGCGCCATATCCGCTGGCTGCCCGGCCATCCCAACACCTGGACTTTGCAGGTGCAGATCGCCGAGGGCCGCATGATCACGTCGGCCGAGCGCATCTCGCCCGGCTGGGGCGATACGCCGGGCGCGCCGTATGACGAAGGCTTCCATATATGGGACCTCGCCGATCCGGAAAATCCCGAGCATCTCGGCCAGTGGAAGACCGGCGGCGGCGGCACGCATCGCAATTATTTCGAGGGCGGCCGCTATGTCTTCGCCACGGCGCTGCTCGACGGCTACGAGGGCCAGATCCTGCAGATCGTCGATATCGACGATCCGAAACGTCCGGTCGAGGTCTCGCGCTGGTGGCGCAAGGGCCAGTGGAAGGCGGGCGGCGAGACCGGCGCGCCGCAATCGACCATGCTGCATGGCGGCGCCTATCGCCGCGGCGAGCGCGCTTATCTGCCCTATGGCGGCGGCGGCTTCGTCATTCTCGATATCAGCGATATCAAGAAGCCGACGCTGGTCGGCGATCTACCTTTCTCGCCGCCTTTTCAGAGCTTCATCGCGGTGCATACGGCGCAGCCCCTGACCAAGCGCGAGCTCGTGATCTGCAATTCCGAAGCGATCGCCGAGAATTGCAACGAGCCTTTGGGCTATGCCGGGCTGGTCGACATCAAGGACCCCAGCAAGCCGCGGCTCTGCTCGCTCTTTCCGCTGCCGCGCCCGCCCGAAGATGCGCCCTATAAGAATTTTTGCGAGAAGGGCGGCCGCTTCGGTCCGCACAACCAGCACCAACACCAGTATCAGGATGTTCTCCTGCACGACGAGAATCTTTGTTTCCTCACCTATTTCAATGCCGGCTTGCGCGTCTTCGACATTTCCGACGACAAGCTGGTCAAGGAGATCGCCTATTTCGTGCCGCCCGACCCGCTCAAGCAAATCGGCGTGCTGCCGAAATCGAAGCTCGTTTGCCAGAGCGAGGACGTGCTGGTCGATAATCGCGGGTTCATTTACGTGACGGACAAGAATCACGGCATCTACGTGCTGAGGCTCGACCGATGAGCGCGATAGGCAGAAATTAACGGCATGGCCAGACTTGCCCCGGCCATCCACGAATTTTGTCGAAGACGTGGACGCCCGGAACAGGTCCGGGCATGACGAATAAAGATTGGGGAGAGCATGGGCGTATCGCGACGGGACGTGCTTGCGGGAATAGCGGCGACGGCGGCGCTCGCCGGGGCCGCCACGGCGCAGTCGAGGACCAATCCTCGCCGCATCGATGTGCATCATCACAGCGTGCCGCCCTTTTTGTTGGAGCGCACGCGCGCCGCGCTGTTCGCGAGCAGTCCCTATGCCGCCGACGTCGCGGCCTGGACGCCGGAGCGCTCGCTCGAGCAGATGGAGCAATGGGGCATTGCCACGGCGATTATCTCCAATCCGACCAATTGGCCGACGCTCGGCGCCGACGGCAATGCGCTCTGCCGCCGAACCAATGAATATTCGGCAGAGCTTCGCGCCGATCATCGAGGCCGCTTCGGCTTTTTCGGCGCGCTACCGCTGCCCGATACCGATGCGGCGTTGCAAGAAGCCGTCTACGCGCTCGATACGCTGAAAGCCGACGGCATCGGTCTTGTCACGTCTTACGGCGACAAATGGCCGGGCGATCCGCTCTTCGATCCGCTTTTCGCCGAGCTCGATCGCCGCAAGACGGTGGTCTTCATCCACCCGACTGCGCCGGGCTGCTGCACGCGGCTGATCCCCGGAATTCCCGCGCCGACGGTTGAGTTCATGTTCGATGTGACGCGGTGCATCACCGCGATGCTGTTCCGCGGCGTCTTCACGCGTTACCCCGATATCCGCTTCATCTTCACCCACGACGGTGCGGCGCTGCCGATGCTCGCCGATCGCATCACGCGCAATGCCGCCGTGGTGAAGAGCTCGGGCTTTACCAGCCAGGACGCCGCGATGGCGGTGCTGAAGAAGCTGCATTACGACATCACCACCTCGACCAGCCGGCCGGCGCTGACCGCGCTCAAGGCGCTCATGCCGGTGAGCCAGATGGTGTTCGGCAGCGACTTCCCGTTTTTGAAGCCCGCCGAAACCGTCCCCGGTCTCGATAAATTCGGCTTCGGCGCCGCCGAGCTGCACGCGATCAATCGCGGCAACGCGGAGAAGCTGTTTCCGCAGTTGAGGGTTTAGCAATTTCCGTCATTGCGAGCGGAGCAAAGTAATCCCGTTTTTCATTCTCGCGATGACGATAATGGACTACTTAAATTTCGGCGCGACTTCTTCCATGAAGCGCGCCATCTCGTCCTTCACCTGGGGGTGTGGCTTGAGGCCGACGCCGAAATAGAGGATCACCTCGTTGAAGCCGATGGCTTCGAGGCCTTTCAGCGTATCGGTGATCTGTTGCGCGCCGCCCAACAGCACCGCGCGCTCGGTGATCTCTTCGGGCTTCGATTGCAGCATCTTCTCTTTGAAATCGAAGTAGTAGGCGTAGCTTTGCGGCGCGCTCTCGCGCGTGCCGACATGCACGGTGCCGCCGCATTCGCGCCAATAGCGGATCTGGCGATGCAGCGCCGCCTGCTTCTGCTCCGGCGTGTCGGCGAAGTGAAGAAAATAGCTCGAGATCATGCGGCCCGGCTTGGTGCCGTATTTGGCGCATGCCTCGTGGTACATGTCGGCGACCTGCTTGAGGCCGCCGAGGGTGATCGCCGCGGCGAAAGCCGCGACGACCAAACCGCAGCCGGTGCGCGCCGCGAGTTCGACCGTCGGGCGCGAAAAGGCCGCGACGTGCATCGGGATCGGCCGCTGCACGGGCTGCGGCGTGATCATCACATTGTCGAAGGAATAATGCTTGCCGTGATGCGAGATCGGCTCGCTGCTGGACCACAGCCGTTGCACCACTTCGAGCCCTTCGCTGAAGGCGCTGACGTTGTCGTCGAACGGCGCGTGAAAGGGGGTGTATTCATTGCGGTCGTAGCCGCGGCCGGTGGCGAAATCGACGCGGCCGTCGCTCAGGAGATCGAGCGTCGCCCATTGCTCGGCGACCCGGATCGGGTGGTGGATCGGCAGCACCGTCACCGCCGGCGCGAGGCGCAGCTTCTTGGTATGCGCGGCGATGTAGCTCAACGCGAGATCGGGGCAGGATAGAACGCCCAGCGAGTTGAAGTGATGCTCGCCGATCCAGGCAGAATGCAGGCCGATCTTCTCGGCATAGATCGCTTCGTCGACGACATCGCGGATGCATTCATTCGCGCTGCGCTTGTTGTCGAGATAGTGGTTGTCGGTGAGCGAGAAATAGCCGAAGTCCATGACATCCATCCTCCCGCAATCTTTATTCGTCTTGGCGAGCGTAGCGAAGCAATCCAGAGTTACAACTGGGCTCCTGGATCGCTTCGTCGCTTACGCTTCCTCGCAATGACGAGGAGGCCCGGGGATTAATCGACCGGGCGGTGAATTCCCGTGGTCAGGGCGAGGTAGTCGGGATCGTCCGGCGGGATGAGGCCGTGGCGCAGCCCGAAATCGATCAGCACGAGGTTGACGTTGAATTTGAAATCGCTGCCCCGGGCGGCGAGGGCGATGACCTCGCGCGCGTCGCGCAACTCGAAGCCGACGAGTTCATCATCGCCGATCTGCGGCACGAAATCCCTCGGGCAGTCGAGGTCGTAGCAGAAAAGCACGTCGTCGCGGAGGCCGTGCTTCACCTCCATGCGATAGGAGACCGCGCCGACCGGCACCGCGCGCGTCGCGATCGGCTCGGGAATGCTTGCCTCTTCGCCGCATTCTTTGATGAGCGTCTCGAAAAGCCCGTGCGGATAGCCGATACCGCCGGCGACGAGATTGTCGAGCTTGCCCGGCGCGACGGCTTTCTTGGGCGAGCGGCGGCCGATCCATAATTTCAGCGCCTCGCCGTCGCGCCGGTAACCGTTGAGATGGACGCCGTACGCCTTGATGCCGAAGAACGGCACGGCGCCGCGATCAAGCTTGAAATGGGGCGGCGCGCCCCAATGCGGCGCCACGGTGAAACATTCATAGCGCCATTTGGAGACCGCACCGTCGCTCACCAATTGCTCGGTCACATCGTCGATGATCTCGCTGAGCTCGTCGAAACTGCCCTCGGCGAGGAAGCGCACGCCATCATCTTTCAGGGCGAAAAGCTTCGGGAACCGCCGCAGCGCTTCGGCGTTGTCTTTGCGGATCAGGCCCAACCGATCCGCGCCGTGCCGGAACGGCACGAAGCGATCCGTGTGGTATTCGTTACAAAGCTCGATGTGTCGCAGCAGACTCATGGGGCAACCCGTATCGATCGACCCTTATCATAGTGCAAAGCGCAGCAGGAGGGTTCCATGAAACGAACCATCGTCTTTTTGTCTATCGCTGCGATGGGGATGCTGCCGCTGGCCGCCTGCTCGGATGCCCCAGCGGCATCAGGT
>DASXCX010000151.1:0-11331 GCA_036490955.1 Allostellaceae bacterium
ATACCGCCGACGCCGAGGCCAACGACGAAACGATAGAGGCCGAGCTGCGTCAGCGAGGCGGCGAAGCCGCTCGCCAGCGCCGGCAGCGTGTAGCACAGCACCGCGCTGAGCGCCGCGGCGCGGCGACCATAGCGGTCGTTCACGTAGCCGAAGACATAAGCGCCCAAGAGCGCGCCGAAATTGCCGAGGCTGAACACCCAGCCGAGCTCTGTCTTCGGCGCCTGGAAGGCGCGCAGGATCGCCGGCGCGCCGGCCAAAGGCCCGCTGAAATCGAAACCGTCGGCGAAGACCATCAAGAAAGCGAGGAACCAGATGCCGATCTGGACTTTGCCGAGCTTGCGACTCTCGACTAGCTCGGCGACGTCGACGAGCGTTGCTTGCGCCATGGTGTTCCTCCCGATCCCCTGTTTATGCCTGCAGCTTCAAGGCTGCGTTATCGATGGACGGTTGCACTGCTTCGGCAAAACCGCTCACCGCGCTCGCTTCGCCGCCGGCGAAATGCCGCCGGTAGATGATTCCGAGCGCGGTGAAAATCGCCGCGGTGACGACGTAAGGCACGGCAGCGATCCACATCGTGCCAACCGAGAAGGCGCCGAAAAGCAGGAAGCCGGTCGCCATCCATGAACGGCATGAGGAAGGCGAGGAACCAGATGCCGAGCTGAAACGCGCCAACCCTGCGCGTATCCAGCACCTCGGCGACGTCGACGGTCGCGACCGCGGCCATTCTCCCTCCCTTGTCGCCGCGCCCCCTTAAAGGCCTAGGGAGCCGCGACGCCCTATTGCACCTTATGCCCCATCAGATTGGCGATGAGGTTGCGCTGCATCTGCGACGAGCCGGCGGCGACGGTCGCGACGCGCGCGTCGCGATAATGCCGCTCCATGTCGAATTCCTTGTTGTAGCCGTAACCGCCCAGCACCTGCATGCCCATGTTGGCGACCTTGGCATAGGTTTCGCCGCAATAGAGCTTGGCCATGGTGATTTCTTTGAGCGCGTTCTGACCCGAGGCGACCATCCACGCCGCGCGCCACATCAGCGAGCGCGCCGCTTCGACTTCAGTCTCCATATCGGCGAGCATATGCGCGATCGCCTGGAAAGTGCCGATCGGCTTGCCGAATTGCTTGCGCTCTTTCGCGTAGGACGAGGCGAGATCGACGACCGCGCGTGCGCCGCCGCAGGAGCCGGCGGCCGCGACGACACGCTCGACCTGGAGGCCGGAGAGCACGAAGTCGAAGCCTTTGTTGAGGCCGGCATCCCCGCCGACGAGCCGGTCGGCCGGGATGCGCACGTCCTTGAGGAAAACCTCGTACGTGCCGGTGCAACGGCGGCCGAGCATATCGAGCTTCCTCATCTCGAGACCCGGGGCATCCTTATCGATGAGGAAGAGCGACATGCCTTGGCGGTAATGCGCCTTGGGGTCGGTCTTCACATACATGTTGATGACGTTGTTCTTGGCCGCGGCGCCGGTCGCCCACAGCTTCTGGCCGTTGATCACCCACTCATTGCCGTCGAGCACCGCGGTCGTGCGCATCGCGCCGATATCGGAGCCGGCATCGGGCTCGGACATCGAGATCGACATGCGGATCTCGCCCGACAACAGTTTGGGCAGCCAATACTGCTTCTGCTCCTCGGTCGCCTTGCGCACGAGGTTGAGGCCGCAGAACATGCTGCCGCCGAGCGCCATCGACAAATCGGTGCTGCGATAGGAGATTTCTTCGGCGATGATCGCCATGTCGATCGCATTGCCGCCAAGACCGCCATATTTCTCCGGGAACGGCATCGCCAAGAGACCGGCTCTGATCCATTCGTCGTAGAGTTCATACGGATAAGCCTGCTCGCGCTCGAGGCGGCGGATATATTCCGGCGGCGCGTGCTTATCCATCAGCTTCTTGACGCTGTCGCGCAGCATCGTCTGCTCGTCGGTGAAGCCGAAATCCATGAAGCAAAACTCCTTAGATCGCGCCGTTCTTGCGGAACGATTCGATGTCGCTGCCGCTATAGCCGAACTCGGCGAGGATCTCGTCGGCTTGCTCGGCATATTCCGGCGCGCCTGTCACCATCGTGGTCTTGGTGCGGCTCAGATTGACCGGCTGGCCGATCAGCGTGATATCGCCCAAGGCACGCGACGGCACTTGCTTGGCAATGCCGAGATGCTTCACCTGCGGATCGCTGAACGCCTGGTCGATGCCGTAGACCGGGCCGCAAGGAATGCCGCCGGCATTCATCTTCGCGACGATGCTCGCCGTATCCTCTTTCGAGGTGATGTCGTTGATCGCGCCATTGATCGTCTCGCGATGCTTGCGGCGCTCGCGCGGATTGGCCCAGTCGGCGTTCTCGCCCCATTCCGGCCGGCCGATCGTCTTGCAGAAGCGCTTCCACATCGGCGGCGTCGGCGCGATGTTGACGTAGCCGTCGCTCGTCTTGAACGTGCCGGTCGGCACGCCCGTCGGATGGTTGTTGCCGGCCTGCTTGGCGACCTCGCCTTTCATGAGATAGCGCGCGCCCTGAAAATCGAGGAAGAAGAGCAGCGCCTCGAGCAGCGAGGTCTGCACCCATTGCCCCTCGCCCGAGCGCTCGCGCTCATGCAACGCCGTCAGGATGCCGACCGCCGCGCACATGCCGGCGGCCACGTCGCCGACGGCGATGCCGACGCGCATCGGACCGCGGCCCTCCTCGCCGGTGACGGACATCAGGCCGGACATGCCCTGCGCGATCTGGTCGACGCCGGGCCGATCCTTATAGGGCCCGTCCTGGCCGAAGCCCGAGATCGAGGCGAGGATGATGCGTTTGTTGATGGCCTTGAGCGATTCGTAATCGACGCCGAGACGATTCTTCACGTCGGGGCGATAATTCTCGACCACGATATCGGCCTTCGCGACCATCTTCCGGAAAATCGCGATACCATCCGGGCTCTTGAGGTCGAGCGCCATCGCGCGCTTGTTGCGATGGAGATTCTGGAAGTCGGGATCGTGACGCGCGGAGAAATCCGACGGGCCCGCGCCGTCGGTGCCGCCTTCCTCGCGTGCGTCGATCTTGATGACATTGGCGCCCCAATCGGCGAATTGGCGCACGCAGGTCGGGCCCGAGCGTACCCGCGTCAGATCTAGAACCAGAAGATCGCTCAGCGCAGACGAGGCAGGACGAAAAGGCATTCCCTGGTCTCCCAAAAACTTAGATCGTCGCTCCCGCAAAAAGCGGGGGGCCATAAACAACACTCATACCGAAGTTACGTCACCGTGGACCCCGCTTTCGCGGGCATGACGGGGTGTTTCATCGTCTCTTCGCTTCGACCGCGCCGACGAATTCCGCGACCATGCGGTTGACCCGGTCGGGCTCTTCGATGTTCACGCCGTGGCCCGTATTCGGCAGGATTTCGAGCCGCGCGCCAGGCAAGGTCTCGGCGAGGAAATGGCTCGGCTTCTCGCAGCCCTGATCGATACCACCCAGCACGATCAATGCAGGCACGCGCAATGCCGCGATCTTGTCCTTATGCGCATAAAGCGGCGGCCGGCGCTTCTGCACGCCGCGCATCGTGTTGGCGAGGCCCTGCACGGAGAAGCGCTCGAGATCGGCGAGGAATTTCTGATACTCGGCCGGGCTCTTCTCTTTCAGCTTCTGCCGCGCCGGCGAAGCCGTGAAATTCTGGCGGATCTGATCCATGCCGTTCTTTTCGACGCGCGCCGCCATCGCTTCCATATTCGCGACGTATTCGTCGGGCTTGGCGTCCGAGCCGCTGCCGATGCTGCAGAGGATCGCCGAGCGCGTCCGGCTCGGATACGCGATGGTGAATTGCAGCGCTGCGGCTGAACCCATCGAGACACCCATCACATGCGCATCCCTCTCGCCCGCCGCGTCGAGCACGGCGCCGATATCTTCGGCCGCGATGTCCTGCGAATAGGAATCGACCGCCGCCGGCACATCGGACGGCGGGTAGCCGCGCGCGTTGAAAGTGATGCACCGATAGCGATCCTTCAGCGCCGCGACCTGAAGGTCGAAAGAATGGCAGGTGCCGGCGAGTTCATGCACGAAGATAATCGCCGGGCCGTTGCCCTGGCTCTCGTAATAAAGGCTCGTACCGTCGGACGCTTTCGCTTGGGGCATCATCGACCTCAGGAATTGGCGCTACGGTTGGCGATGCCCGCATCGATCGTGACAACGGTCCCGCTGATATAGTTCGAATGATCCGAGGCGAGGAACACCACCATCGGCGCCACCTCTTCCACGGTCGCCGGCCGGCCGTACGGCATGCCCTTAAAGTTTTCCATGAAGCGCGTTTCGTCGCCAAGTTCGCGCTTGGCTCGGATCTTACCGAGATAGGCAATGCGGTCCGTCAGCACTGGACCTGGATTGACCGCCAGCACGCGCACGCCGTAATCGACGCTGCGGCCACCCATCGCGCGCGCGAACGCCATCAGCGAGGCATTGCCGGCCGCGCCGGCGATGTAACCGAACTCCAGCTTCTCGCCGCCGAGGCCACAGATGCAGATGATGACGCCACGCTTGCGTTCCGACATCTTCTTGAAATAAGCGCGAGTCAGGTTGACGTAGCCGAAGACCTTGAGGTCCCAGCCGGCACGCCAGGCCTTGTCGTCGACCTCAAAAATGGTGCCGCCGGGAATGGCGCCGGCGTTGTTGATCAGAATGTCGACATCGGGATAGGCCGCGACCAGTTGGTCGCGCGACGCCTGATCCGAAAGATCGGCGGCGACGACATCGACCTTCACCTTATGTTTCTGGCGAAGTTCATCGGCAGTCTTGTCCATCAATTCCTTAGACCGCGCCGACAGCACGAGGTTGACGCCCTCGGCCGCGAAAGCCTGCGCCACGCCAAGGCCGATCCCTTTCGACGCGCCGGTAATCAGCGCGGTACGGCCCGCGAGCTGCAAATCCATGTAAGGCGTCTCCCATTATCTCGTTGGACGGACGCCATTTTCGCCCATGGAGCTTGGCGAATCAATTGGCCGCGGCCACGCCGCTCAATAACCCAAATAGACGCGGCGCACCGTCTCGTTGCCGGCGATCGTCGATGCCTCGCCGCTCATCACGATGGAGCCGGTCTCGAGCAGATAAGCCTGGTCGGCCAATTCGAGCGCGAGATTCGCATTCTGCTCGACCAACAGCATGCTCATGCCTTCGCTCTCGTTGATGGTCTCGAGAATGCGGAAGATCTCGCGCACGATCAGCGGCGCCAAGCCGAAAGACGGCTCGTCGAGCAGCAATAGCTTGGGCCGCATCATCAGCGCCCGGCCGATGGCCAGCATCTGCTGCTCGCCGCCCGAGAGTGTGCCGGCTTGCTGCTTATGCCGCTCTTGCAGCCGCGGGAAATAGCCATACACACGCGCGAAATCCTGCGCCACGCCGTCGCGATCGCGCCGCGTATAAGCGCCGAGACGAAGATTCTCCTCGACCGTCAAATGCGAGAAAGTTCCGCGTCCGTCGGGCACATGGGCAATGCCGAGACGCGCGACGGCTTCGGTGGCTTTGCCGTTGATGGGCGTGCCGGCGAAGCGGATCTCGCCGGTAACCCGAACCATCATGTTGCAAATCGCGCGCAGTAAGGTTGTCTTCCCGGCACCGTTCGCGCCGAGCAGCGCCGTGATGCCGCGATCTTCGACGATGAGGCTGACGCCGTGCAGCACATGCGTGTCGCCATAAGACGCATCGAGATTCGCGATCTCGAGCAGCGCGCTCATAACTCTTCCCCGAGATAAGCGCGGATGACTTCGGGCGCGCTTTGCACCTCGCTCGGCGTGCCGTCGGCGATCTTGCGGCCGAAATCGAGCGCCACCACTTTGTCGGAAACGCGCATCACCAGATTCATGTGATGCTCGACCAAGAGGATCGTCAGCTTGAAGCGCTCGCGCACCATGAGAATGAGGGCGCGCAGCTTGTCGACCTCCTCGCTGTTGAGCCCGCCGGCGGGCTCGTCGAGCAACAGCAGCTTCGGCTCGCAGGCGAGCGCCCGCGCCAACTCGACGCGCTTCTGCATGCCGAAGGTCAGGCCGCGCACCGGTGCGTCGGCGGTCGCTTCGAGATCGAGCGTCGCGAGCAGCGCATCGGTGCGCGCATTGAGCCGCGCTTCCTCGCGCGCGACCAGCGGCAGGCGAAGCGCGTTGGCGACGAAGCCGCCGCGGATCGTGCAATGGCCGCCGACCATGACGTTGCGGCGAACGGTCATGCTGCGGAAAAGCGCGAGATTCTGGAAGGTACGGCCGATGCCGAGCGCCGCCATCCGATGACGCGGCTGTTGCAAAAGCTCATGCCCGTCGAAGGTGATGCGGCCGGCTTCCGGCTGATAGAGACGGCTGAGGCAGTTGAACAGCGTCGTCTTGCCGGCCCCGTTTGGGCCGATCAGACCGCAAATCTGCCCGCGCCCGACCTCAAAGGAAACGTCGTTGAGCGCGACGATGCCGCCGAAGCGGACCGACAGTCCGCTGATCGCCAGTAGCGGCGCGTTATGTGAACCCCCGTCCGGCACCAAGTCTCCCCTGCTCACTCTCTATTCTATTTTCGTCATTCCGGCGAATGCAGGAATCCAGAATAAGCATCGTGCCGTATTCATGGACCCCGTTTTCGCGGAGGACGATTCTTGATAATTACGACAACCCCAGCGTCTCGGGCACGAATAGATCTTCCGGCGCCATGCGCCGCGTGATGTAGTTTTGGTCATGCGCATAGCGAATGAAATCTTCCATCGCCTTGCGATTGGGCGCGAAGCCGTGGCGGAACGGGTCGTCGCCATAAGCCGCCTTCTGCTGCTCGAGGATGAACATCGAATCGACATAGGATGTCATTTTCTCGATCCAGCAGCATTCGTCGGCGGCTTTCTGCGCCTCGACGAAGGCGTTGTGGAGGCTGATCGCGATCCAGGGCTCGCGCTCGGCGAGCTCTTTCTTCATCACCATCGTGTGGCTGACCGGGATATAACCGAGCTTTTTGACGAGGCGCTGGACCTCAGCCTGACAATCGGGGAAGAGCCGACGGATCCAGGGTTCGCGATTCTGAAATTCACGCGGCACGCGCGGGCAGAAAATCGCATCGACCTCGCCGTCTTTGAGCTTTTGCGGCGCGCTCTTTCCCTTGCGCAACTCAATCTTGACGTTGACCGGCGGCATATAGTCGTTGAGCTCGGCTTCGCTCGTCACCCAGGTCACCTGCTCCGGCGACAAGCCGTAATGGTCTTTGAAGATGCCGCGCAGCACGAGGCTGATGGTGAAGCGATAGCCTTCGAGGCCGATGCGCTTGCCGATGAGGTCGCTCGGCTTGGTGATCGGCGAATCCGTTCGCGTATACACGAAGGCGAGGATCGGATCGCGCAGCGGGAAGATCGGGATCGCGAGGCACGGTTCGCCGCGGTCGCGCGCCGCGACGTACCACGATAGCGACATCTCGGCCGCGTCGAACTCCTCATAGACCGGGCGGGTGCAGAAATCGCCGACCCATTTGTTCGTCGCTCGTAGCTCGATGCCGTGCGCCTTGACACGCCCGTCGATCAGCGGCCGCGTGCGGTCGTAATCGGCGAATGCGATATCGATCGCCCGCAGCGCGCGCTCATGCACCTTTTCCGGCGCAACGGCGACAGGCCCGTTATCGGGTGCGGTCATGGCGAAACCTCCTGGCAAGAGCCGCCCATGATTGTATGGGTTAAGCCTCCGGTAATCTACCGTCCCCAGCGCGGCAGGAGCTTCTCGATATTGCCGCTATCGATCGCCCGCAGCTCCTCGGTCGAGAAGCCGTAATCCTTGAGCTGCTGCGCTGTCTCGAAGGCCGTGCGCCACGGGAAATCGGTCCCGAACAAGACTTGGCTCACCGCCACGAGCCGCATCAGCGATGCCAGCGCATACGGATGCGCGGCCTGGGCTGTGTCGTAATAGAACCGCTTGAGATAGGTCAGCACGCCTTCCGGCACGCGCTCTTTCATCCCCTTTTCACTCTGGGCAAAACGCACCAGCCGCTCGGTGAGAAACGGCGCCGTGCCGCCGGCATGGGAGAAGATCCACTTGATATCCGGATAACGATGAGCGGCGCCGCTGAACAGCAGCCGCGTGATCGCGCGCGTCGTGTCGGTGCCGAATTCGATCACGGCGTCGCGGATTCCCGGCAGCACGCCGGACGTGCAATTCGGCGCGTCGGGATGAGTATAAACCACGGCTTTGCGGCGATTGAGTTCTTCGAAAATCGGATCGTAGTAAGGATCGCCGAGCCACTTATCGCCGATATTGGTCATCAGATTGATGCCGTCGGCTTTCAGAACGTTGTAGCTGTATTCGATCTCGCGCAAGCTGCCGTCGATATCGAGGATCGGCAGCATGGTGAACTGGCCGAAGCGGCCGGGATGGTCGCGGACAATGCCGGCGACGTAATCGTTCCATTCGCGGGTGATGCCAAGCGTATCCTTCGGGTTCGGCCAGATATCGACCGGATAGGGCATCGAGATGACGACACCCCGGACATCGCCCTTCTCCATGTCTTCGAGCGTCTTCTCGAGCGTCCACGCATAAGTCGGGCCCCCGCCCGCGCCGGCGCGCATCTTCTCGGTCCGCAGGCTCGGCGGCGTGACATGATGATGAACGTCGATGCGATGCGGCGCGGCCATTAGGACTCCCCTTGCTATTCTCTAGGTGCGCGCGGAGGATGTCACAGCGCCTCAGCTTGAACAAGATGGGGCCGCAAGCCGCGTGGCGGGAAATCGGGAGGACCAGGATGAGCGCAACAGGCACGAGCAAAATCGCGATCGTTACCGGCGCGGCGCATGGCATTGGCCGTGCAATGACGCTGGGCCTGCTCGGCGCCGGCCATCACGTGATGGCCAACGACGTCGACGAAGATTCGCTCGCCGCCCTGGCCGCAGATGCCGGAGACGGCAAGAGCCGGCTCAAGACCATTGTCGCCGACGTCGGCCGCGATGAGAGCGCCGGGCGCATCGTCGCGGCGACGCGCGAGGCGTTCGGCGGGCTCGACATCCTTATCAACAATGCCGGTGTCGGTCCGAACACGGTGCGCAAGGGCGCGAAGCCGACCGGCGATTTCCGCTCGGTCGCGCCGCAAGACTTTCGCCGCATCCTCGAGGTGAACACCGTGGCGCCCTTCCTCATGACACGCGCCGCCGTGGCGCCGATGGTCGAGCAGCACTGGGGCCGCGTTATCAACGTGACGACCAGCCTCGATTCCATGTGGCGCAAAGGCATGCTCCCCTACGGCGGCTCCAAAGCCGCGAATGAAGCGCATTGCTGCATCATGGCGGAAGAACTCGCCGGCACCGGTGTGACGGTGAACATCCTCGTCCCCGGCGGCCCGGTGAATACGCGCCTCGTCGGCGACAATTTCACGCCGGCGGAAAAGCAGAAGCTCATCCAGCCCGAGATCATGGTGACGCCGCTGTTGTGGCTCGTCTCGCCGGCGACCGACACCATCACCGGCAAGCGCTTCATCGCCGCGTTCTGGGATGAAAACCTACCCACCGGCCAGGCTGCCGAGAAATGCAGCGCGCTGATGGCCTGGCAGCAGCTCGGTCGACAAGCGATCTTCCCAACCGCCTGAGACTTGCGCTAGCGCGCTGCAGCGCGACGCCGCCGCTTAGAGCGCCAGCAAGGCGAGGAAGAAGAAGACGAGCGCGATCAGCCCGAGGGCCGAACGCATCTTGTGCCGGGCATACCAGCGCCGCAGCAACGCGCGGCTCGCCTCTCCCGCGGCTTCAGGTTCGGTGACCTGAAGCGCCCGGTTGATCGGCAAAATCATCGCGACGGTCCAAGGGATATTCGCCAGCATGGCGAGTGATGCCACCGCGTTGCCGATATCGCGCAAATGGAGCCACGCGATCAATCCGAGCGCGAAGCCGATCGCGCACAGCGGCGCCTGGATGATCGCACCACGCTTCAGCGCGATCTTCCAGCCGGCCAGCGCGGCCTTGTCATCGAGCGCCAGTAGCGCCGGCTTCTCGACCAGATTCACATAGAGTGCGGCACCCGAATAGAAAGCAGCGACGATGAGGGCGAGAGCGACGATCATTTCGCGGCGCCGTTATCGATGCGCTTGGCCGCATCTTCAACGAGGCTGGTATCGGCAAATTTCGTCACGTCGATATCGATGTTGAGGAAGCCGGCGGCTTTCTGCGTCTCGAGATTGCTTTGCAGCGCCTTCAGCGGCGGGATGTTGTCGGGATCGCGATAGATATCGTCCTTGGTGAAAAGCCATTTGTCATAGATTGCCGGCGAATTCTTGTTGAACGCGGCGGCGATCTGCACGGCTTTTTCGTGATTCTTCGGATCGAGATACCAATGCAGCGCGCGGGTCTCGTCCTCGAAATAATCGACCAGGGCGGCGCGGTTCTTCGCGATGAACGGCGCACGCGCGACGCGGAAGAGGATCGACGTCACGCCCATGCCGTCGCGCAGCGAGAAGAGCGGTCGCGAGATCGAGACCAGCTCGGGGTCGAGCGCCGTCGAATGGACCGTCGCGATGAGATCGGCCCGCCCCTGCTTCAACGCGTCCTTCATGCTCGCATAGGGTACTTCGATCTCGCTGTAGTCGCGCTTGTCCTCGAGCCCGTCCTTGCGCAGCAGCGCACGCATGCCGATATCCGTGCCCGAGCCGACGGTATTGGTCGCGGCGACGCGGCCTTTCATGTCGGCGACCGTCTTCACGGGACCGTCCTTCAAGACGACGTAGGGGATCGAGAGATGGCCGGGGACGCCGTCCTCCATCTCGTCGGCGATCACGCGCACATCGGCCATGTGGGCGTTCTGGATGGCGAGGCCGAAAGAGCCGAAAGCCATCTCGCCGATATCGAGATCGCCGGTCGCGAGCGCGGTGATCATCGGCGCCGTGCCGGCGAAGTGGATCGATTCGAGCGTGTAGCTCTTGCCGAGATGGGTCGCGAGATCGGGCGTCTTGTCGAGGATCGGGGTCAGTGAGCTGGGCACATCGCTCCAACCGACGCGCAGCTTCACCGGATCGTCGGCGCGCGATGCCGTGCTCAGCGCAACGAATGCGGCAGCGGCGATCAACATTAGGTGGCGCATGAAAGTCCTTCCGGTTCCAACATTCGTTGTCCGAGAAATTATGCCAAGGCCCACGCGAAAGGAAGCGTGCCGCCGTCAACCGGTTGAGCGCGCGCGGCGGTGCGCTGCCGTTTGCTTGAACTCCGGCGCTTTGGCGATTGTGCCGGCGATGGCGCGTGCGCAGTCGATGAACAGCCGCGCTTCCGGCGACAACGTCTGGCTCTTTCGCGTGATGATTGCGACCGGCAGAGGCTCGAACTCGACATCGACCGGCAACGCTTTCAACACCGCTTGCCGGGCATTGAACAGGCGCAGCATCGATGCCGGAATCAA
>DASXCX010000152.1:0-6101 GCA_036490955.1 Allostellaceae bacterium
GTCTGGCAGCGGCAACAATTCAGCTTCGGCGACGGCAAATGTGACTGCCAACGTCGTGGCGCCGATCACCATTACCAAGACGTCGGATCTGTCTTTCGGCGACTTCACCTCCGACAAGGCAGCGTGCACGGTGGCGGTTGCGGCGAACGATGTTCAGACCATCACCGGTAATTGTGCGTCGCTCAGCAGCGGCACGGTTTCAGCGGCGTCCTTCACGGTCGGCGGTTCGGCCAATCGCAGCTTCACGACGAGTGTCGTTGCGACCTCGCCGAATCTCAGCGACGGCTCCGGCCACACCATGGCGCTCACGCTGCAGAACAACGCTCCTACCCACCTGACCAACGGCGCGGCGTCAATCGACGTCTTTGGCAGCCTCGCGGTCGCAGCCAACCAGGCCGCCGGTTCCTACGCGGATACGGTCACCGTGACGGTTTCTTACTGATCGATATTGTCGATGGGGCGCCGCGGCGGGAGAACGCGGCGCCATGTAACGCGGATTCGAACGCTGAGGGCTTAACAAACAAAGGAGCAGGCGTCCGAACGCCTGAAAACGCATGACGCACGTCTTGGGAAAAGGCCTGGTTCTTCCGACCCTCGCTTTGGCCGCGGCGGTTGTCGCTCTCCCGCAGCCGGTGCGTGCCGATCTTCTGCTGGTGCCTCAGCGCATTGTTTTCGAGGCGCAGGATCGCGCCGCGACGCTGACCCTCGTCAACAACGGCAACGAGACCGAGACGTATCGCATCTCCTGGAAGCAGCTCCACCAGCTTCCCGATGGCCAGTACACGGAAATCCAGGCGCCTGGTCCTGGCGAGCACTTCGCCGACGATATGATCCGCTATTCGCCGCGTCAGATCACCTTGGAGCCCGGCGAGCCGCAGACCGTACGGCTGATGCTGCGCAAGCCCGATAATTTGGCGGCGGGCGAGTACCGCTCGCATCTCGCTTTCACCGCCGAGCCGCGCCAGATCCAAGCGCCGACGGCCAAGGGCGGTGAAACCAAAAGTGTCGGTGTGCAGCTAGCTTTCGTTTACGGGGTATCGATCCCGGTGATCGTGCGCCAGGGCCAGCTCGGCGCAACCGCAACACTGGCGATGACGCTGAAGCCTTCGAGCAACGGCTATGACATCACGGCAACCATCGGCCGCAGCGGTACGGAAAGCCTCTACGGCGATCTCGTCGTCAGCTATCAGCCGCCGAGCGGCAAGGCGGTGCAATTGCAGGAGATCGATGGCGTCTCGGTGCTGTTGCCGAACGACCAGCGCAGCACGGCGATCGGCGTGACCCTGACGCCCGAGCAGCGCCGCGCCGGCGGCCAGCTCAATCTCATCTACCGTGCTCCGCCCGAGGCCGGCGGCGACACTCTCGCCGAGACCACACAGCGGCTCGGCTGATCGATCGGCCGAGCAGAGTGGAGGCGTGCGATGTCGCGCCTTGCCGCGTCCATTCTCGCCGGAGCAATGCTTCTCCTCGCGGTATTTGCCGCGCGCGCGGCCGATCAGCCGAGCGCGACCGCGATCGCTGCGCCGCCGCAGACCGAGGATCTGATCCTCGAGATCCGGCTCGGCAAATACGTCGCCGCCGATAGCTTCGTCGCCCAATTCGGCGACAGCGTCACCTATCTCCCCGTCGCGCAATTCGCCGAAGCGCTCGAGATCGGCGCTGATCTGCATCTCGACCGCAAGCAAGTCTCGGGCAAAATCGGCGCCAAGCAGATCGCCTGGTCGGTCGATGCGGCAAGAGGCGTGCTGCGCCGCGGAGGCGATGAGGAAACGCTGCCGGCCGGAAGCTTTTATGTCGCGAGCGACGACATCTATCTCGACAGCCGGCAGTTCGAGAAACTGTGGCCGGTGACGATCGCGCTGCGCCTCAACCTTTTGCGCCTCACGGTGCAATCGGAAGAGCCGCTGCCGATCGAGGAGCGCCTGGCGCGCGAGGAGGAACATAAGCGGCTGCGCAACCAATATGTCTATCCCGATTTTCCGCAGCGGCCGAGCGCTTACCAACTCTGGAGCATTCCGCAGGGCGATCTGCAGCTTTCCTCGCAAGTCGATCGCGCGCAGCAATCCTCGCCGCAATACTATTCGGCGCTGGCGACCGGTGATCTGCTCTACATGACGGGGCGGCTCTTCATCACGGGCGCCGATGTCGGTTCGACGCCCGATATTCGCTTCAGCCTGTCGCGCGCCGATAGCGCCGGTGGCGTCTTCGGCCTGCCGGCCATGAAGCAATTCGCGGTCGGCGATATCACGACGCCCGCTTTCCAGAACATCACCAATGGCCGGCTGGAGCGCGGCGTTGTCGCGTCGAGCTTTCCGCTTGATCTGCCGAGCGGCTACGATAGGACTGTAATCGAGGGCGATGCGCTGCCGGGCTGGGAAGCCGAGCTCTATCGCAACGAGACGCTGCTCGATTATCAAGTGATCCCGGCGCAAGGCCAGTATCGCTTCATCAATGTGCCGCTGCTGATCGGCACCAATATCCTGCGCGTCGAGCTTTACGGTCCGCAAGGCCAGCGGCGCGAGGAGGTGAAACGGCTTTATGTCGGGGCGGGCGTCGCTGCGCCGGGGCAGGGCTATTGGCGCTTCGCGCTGAGCGATGCGAACCAGACGCTCTTCAACATGAACCAGAACGAATCTCAGCTCTTCGGCTTCACCAACGAGCCGCGCTCCGGCCCAGTCGGCAGCGCCGAATATCTCTATGGCATCAGCCAGGATTGGTCGATCGGCGGCAGCATCGTGCGGGCGCCGCCGAACAATGCCACGGTTCCGGTTTCGCCGGATGCGCACAATTACGGCTCGGCGATCTTGCGCACCAATCAGCTCGGGATCTTCTTCACCGAGCAAGCGACGATATCCGATTCCGGCGGTACGGCTTTCGACAGCGTGGCGCAGACGGCGATCGGCGATTATGGGGTCACCGGCGAATATCTACGGCTCAGCAAATTCGAGAGCGAGGCGATCGATTTCGGTCCCGATGCGTTGGTCGAGCGCGCGCGCATCCATCTCGATGGCGATTTCGGACCGCTGCCCTTCATGGCCGATCCGGTGAATTTCGCGGTCGAGGGCGTGCGTGACCGCTTTCAGAGCGGGCGCGTCGACACCTCGATCTTGCATTCGCTCTTCCTGCGTTTCGGCCGCACCTATCTCAGCAACAGCGTCTCTTTCGCTCAGAACCAGGTCACCGGCGTGACCGCGAACACACTGCAGGGACTGGCGACCGGCAATCTGCTGCTCGGCAAGGTGACGCTCCGCGGGCAATTGCAATACGAGCCACAGGAATCCTTTCAGCTCGAAAGCTTCAACGGCACCGCCGAATATCGCTGGTCCCCAGATATGCTCTTTCGCGCGACCGTCGATCAGACTTTGGTGGGGCGGAGCGTCACCGGTTTCGGCCTGTCGGCCTCGCGCGATTTCGGCAGCTTCTTGCTCGGCGCCGGTGGGCGTATCGCCACCGATGGCAGCCTCACCGTCGGCCTGACGCTTTCGGTTTCCTTCGCCGGCACACCGAGCGGCCATCTGCTGACGAGCTCGAAGCCGATTGCCGATCGCGGCTCGCTCGCCGCGCGCGTCTTCCTCGATCGTAATCTCAACGGCATCTACGATAGCGGCGACGAGCTCTTGCCCAAGGCGACGCTCGATATCGAGCATCGTCGCGATTTTCTCGAGGACAATGTCGATGGCGATATCGTCCGTACCGGCATCGAGCCGTATCGCCGGACCAACGTTTCGGTGAACGAGGCGAGCCTGACCGACCCCTATATGAAGCCGGTCAACGGCGCGTCCTTCGTGCCGCGACCCGGCCATATGGAACCGATCGATTTGCCGGTGGTCGAAACCGCGGAAGCCGAAGGCGCGCTACAGCTTGCCGATCAGAACGAGCCGCGTCCGCTCTCCGGCATCAAGATCCAGTTGCTCGATGCGACGGGCAAGGTGGTGCAGGAAGCGACGTCGGCTTATGACGGCTATTTCTATTTTTCCAGGCTGGTGCCAGGCCATTATTCCGTCGCGATCGACCAAAGCACGAGCCGAGCGGCGTCCTACGATTATGCGCTGCCGCCGGCATTCGATGTCGCGCCCGGCGCGATCAAGACCGGGCTCGGCATCACCGGGCAACGCCGCGCGCCCTAGCCGGAGGGCGGCTGCTATTCGAAATCGATGAAAATGGTGCGCAGGCCAGGCGCGCTGTCGGCGTCGCCGTGGATGAGGCGAAGCGAATAAGCGCGCGGTGCCGCAGCACTGACCGCCGGACGGATGACGCCAGCCATACCCGTGATGGTGACCGGCGCATGGACGGTGGCCGTGACGGTCGCGACCGCCGAGGCGTGCTGATTCGCATCCGCGGGGATGAAAGTCATCGCCGCGCCGACAACAACGCCGAGCGCAACGTGCCGCGGCGCGCTGCGCAAAACATTCCCAAGGCTTGACATCGTCTACCGTTTGAAACGGGCGCTACTGCCGCGCACCCTTCCGGTTCTTGCTCCGGAAGCTAACGCGGCTCAGCCCGTTCCAGCCAGCAGTATCGATTCCGCTTTAGGCTAAAGTGCGGCGAATTTTAAGCTTTTCGTAACCGTGTGGCGGCGGTCTTGATCGGCGTGGCGCTGGCGCGAAAATAAAGCAACGTAGCTTTCGTATCGCTCGGCGCGTCTTCGACCGAATGGCGCTTTGCCGCGAGGAACCGCTGCGCTTCGACTGCGAGGCCGGCGGCTTCGGCAGCGGGCGCGAGATCGGCGAAGCGGTATTTGCGGTAATGCGAATGCACGCCGACATGCGAGGCATAGGTCGTGACGATCAGGGCGCCGCGTCTCTTCAACACGCGATTCGCTTCGGCGAAGACGTCGGGGAGCGGTACATGTCCGATCGATTCCGGAAAGATCACGATGTCGAAGCGCGCCGACGCGAAGGGCAGGGCGCGTGCATCGCCACCGACCACGCGTTTAAGGCCGGCGCGCGTTGCGCGTTTCAACATCGGATGCGCGGGATCGACGCCGGTCAGGCGATGGCCTTTGCCGATGAGATAAATCTCGAGCTCGCCATTGCCGCAGCCGACGGAGAGTATATCGCGCGGCTTGTCGCCGAGCTCGGCGAGCAGCCAGCGGCGAAAGGCGGGCGAGCTCGAAGAGTAAGTGAAGTAACTGCTATTGCTCCAGCCCTTGTCGCCGATGCTGCGATAAAAGCGCGCCGGCGAGGATCGCTTTGCCGCCGACGCGGCGCTTTTTTTCTTTTTTGTTACCGGCTTTTTGCGCGCCATGGTTCCGGACGTGATAGGGGGTGCTTGCGATCCAGAGCCCGCGACGGGCGTGGATGTGATGGGTGCGACCCGTCAATAACGCAATTGTGACTTCCGCGCCATACGGGTGGCCGGGCGTAAGCGTCTCTCATGTAAATGCACAGAAGGACGGGCAAGTTCGACGTGCTAAGGACCCGCACATTCGGTCCTTTCATTCCAACGAATGACGCTGGTTCCGCTTCGCTATAGATATGCAGATTGCCCGTGCTTGACGCTCCAAATGAGCGATGATACCCCTTTTGCGGGTCTCGTTGTTGGGGGGGACTATGAGCCAGCGCGCAGGGGAGTTGGTACGGAGCAACTCCTGTCCCGCCTCGCTGGCCTCAAGAAGCTCTCATTGGCAGAGAAATACATGCCGCGTTTGGTGGCTCTTTCTGCTTGTCTCCACCCTCCTATGGCTTGGAACGCAGCAGAGCTTCGCTCAGGCGCTGGCCGCGCCAAATTTTACGGTGAGCACGCCGCAAAACACGCCGGTTACGATCAATTTCGCCAGCTTCAACGGCAGTAATCCCGCGGCAACGGATGTAGCGCTTCAGAGCATTTCCGGCGGTCCCGCACACGGCACGGCTGTTATTACCAGCGCATTGACCGTCAATTACACCCCAGTTCCCGGGTTTGTCGGCACAGATAGTTTTGTTTATCAGTTGATTTGTGACTGCGTCCTAACCTCGGCCAGTGGAACAGTCACGGTAATTGTAGATTCGACGACCGTCGATAGTTCGATATACGGTCTGATCGGGGCGCTGCAGCAGACGACGCTGGCGACGGCCTTCGCGCAGATCGATAATTTCGACCGTCATCTCGATGATCTGCAC
>DASXCX010000153.1:0-21651 GCA_036490955.1 Allostellaceae bacterium
CGGCGATGATATAAGGCGGCGCGTCTGGACCGATACGGCGGCCCGCGATGGTGATGGGTTGCACGCGAATTCCTACCTGCTCGCTGTGCCGAAAAGCTTCGCCCCTTATGCTTAAAAAGAGGTGAACAGCGCCCGTAAATGCCCGCCGATCAAGGGTTTTGACCGGCGGCGCGGGCCGGCGGTAACATTGCGGCCAAACCTAAAAGGGAGGCTCTCACCATGGACGATTCGCCGTTTCCTTCGACCGGGCAACAAGGCACCGAAAGCGCCGCCGAGGTGCTGTTGCGCTCGCTCAAATCCAACGGCATCGACCATCTGCTGGTCAATCCCGGCACCGATTTCGCCCCGCTGATCGAAGGCATCGTCCATAGCCAGCGCAAGAATGCGTCGATCCCGAAGACGATGGTGATCACGCATGAAAATTGTGCGGTCGCGATGGCGCATGGCTATTACATGGTCACCGGCAAGCCGCAGGCGGTGATGGTGCACACCAATGTCGGCACCGCCAATACGCTGAACTGCCTCGCCGACGCTTATCGCGAGAACGTGCCGATCCTGCTGATGGCCGGCCGCAACCCGATCACCGAGCAGGGCGTGCTTGGCTCGCGCGGCGGTCCCATCCACTGGGGCCAGGAAATGTTCGACCAGGCCGGCATGCTGCGCGAATTCGTCAAATGGGATTACGAGATGCGTCTGCCGCTGCAGGCTGACGAGCTTGTGCCGCGTGCGCTTGAAGTGATGATGACGGCGCCGCGCGGCTCGGCCTATCTGACCCTGCCGCGCGAGGCCCTCGGCGGCATGTTCCCGCCGTCCAACCGGCCGGAGAAGCCGCGTGTCCATCCCTCGCAGCCCTACCCCGATCCGAACGCGGTAAAGGCGCTTGTCGGCATGGTCGCTAAAGCCGAGCGGCCGATGATCATCACCGCCGCAGCAGGCCGCACCATTGCCGGCTGCGAGGCGCTGTCGCGCGTCACGGAGCGGTTCGCGATCCCGGTAGTGTCGTTCAACGGGCGCTATGTGAATCTGCCGACCAGCCACTCGATGAATTTCGGCGGCATGCCGCGGCCGCTGCTCGACGAGGCGGACCTCATCATCGTGCTCGATTGCGATGTGCCGTGGTATCCGTCGCAAGAAAGCCCGCCGGCCGGCTGCAAGGTCGTTCATATCAACGACGACCCGGCTTTCTCGCGTTATCCGATCCGCAACTTTCCCAGTGATCTTTCGATCACCGCTGAAACCGCGGCGGCGCTCACGGCGATCGAGGCGGGTCTCGCCGAAGCGGGCGCCGATAAATCGCCAACCACGGCCTCACGTCGCGCCAAGCTTGCCGAACGCTGGAAGGCGCTTCGCGGTGCGTGGAAAGGCATGGTCGAGAAGGCCGCGGCCGCGCCGGTAATCAAGCTCGACTACCTCAATCACTGTCTCGGACAGGCGGTTGGTCCGGACGCGATCATCGTCAACGAATATTGGGCGCGGCCGGATCTTTGCGGGCGCGAGAAGCCGGGCACGTATTTCGGCTCCGGCCCGGCGGGCGGCCTCGGCTGGGGCCTTGGTGCAGCGCTCGGCGCGAAGCTGGCGCGGCCGGATGCGCTGGTGGTTTCGACCTGCGGCGATGGCTCCTACATGTTCGCCAATCCGACGGCCTGCCATTGGGTCGGTCAGGCGCATCATCTGCCGGTGCTCACCGTCATCAACAACAATTCGATCTATGGCGCCGTCCGTCGCGCGACCCTCGGCATGTACGAGAAGGGCGTTGCGCAGCAGAAAGACGACGCGATGACCCTCGCCGATCTGCAACCCTCGCCGGAATTCGAGAAGCTGATCGAAGCCAGCGGCGGCTATGGCGAGAAGGTCGAGATGCCGGCGGATTTGCCAGGCGCGCTGGAGCGGGCGGTGAAGGAAGTCCACAACGGCCGGCAGGCGCTGCTCAACGTGATTACGGCGGTCTGACGACCACATACTTGTCATGGCGAGAAGCGTAGCGACCAAGCAATCCAGGGCATCATGCGAAATTCTGGATTGCTTCGCTCCGCTCGCAATGACGAAGTAGCGGCAGAATAAAAAAGGCGGCAGTCACCTGCCGCCTTTTCTTGCGCGCCGAACGCGTGTTACGCGTTACCGCGCTGTTCGCGGAAGAAGTCGAGCTTTTCTTGCGCAACGCGGTCGGAGAAGCTGAACACCACGGCGTCGGATGTCGCCTCGTGCTCGTGATAGAGCCAGCTCGGCACGGTCCAGACATCATGCGGTCCCCATTCGAAGACCTTGTCGCCGATCCGCGTCTTGCCGGTGCCTTCGACGCAAACGAAGACGAGGCCGTCGGTCGAGCGATAAGGCATCGATTTGAAGCCCTTGGGGAAGAGCGACATCCAGGTCGAGATCGTCGGCATCGCCCAGCCGCCGTCGATCGGGTTGATGAATTTCATCTTGTAGCCGAAGCACGGATCGATCGGATGGAACTTCGCCATCTTCTCCAGCGCCTCGCGCGAGCGCGCATAGGGGTAGTTGAAGATCGGCGTCGTCTGGCTCGCCGGCTTGTAATCGACCGGCAGCAGGTTGAACGCGAATTCGGCATCGGCCGCGCCTTCGGGCCGCGTCACCGGATGCGTTTTATCGGGATAGCCGTCGCGGAAGCCCGCATCCATCAAGTTGACGAGGTGCATGTCGAGCCCGTCGAGCCACACCATCGGTTCCTGGCTGAGATTGCCGTGATCGTGCCAGGTCCAGGAAGGCGTGATGACGAAATCGCCGGGCGACATCATCGTGCGCTCGCCCGACACGGCGGTGTAGGCGTTCTTGCCCTCGATCACGAAGCGCAGCGCCGAGGCGACATGGCGATGAGCGGGGGCGACCTCGCCTGGCAGGATCGTCTGTAGGCCGGCGAAGAGGCTGCGGGTAATGCGCGATTCGCCCTTCATACCGGGATTCTCCAGCACCAGAACGCGGCGCTCGGCCTCCTCGGCGGTGATGATCTTGCACGCCTCCATCAAATAGGGGCGGACGTCGCTCCACTTCCAAATGGCCGGCACGCAGGGGCTTTTCGGTTCATCGAGCACCAGGCCGCCGAGCACGCGCCAAAGCGGCGCCAAGTTATCGCTGCTGGCGCGGCCGTAGAATTCCTGCCGGCCCTTTTCCGCTTCGCGGTTTACGGTGTGGGCAAAGCCGTCATCGGCCATCGGAGCCTCCTCGCTACTATCGGAGCGCCAAACCGGCAAAAAGCATGATTTTCGGCGCGAAACAGGTTCTTTCGCTCGATATTGAGCCCGCCCCGGCGGGAGTCAAGCGCGCTTACCGACGCTTGGCGGCGGGCAAATCGTCGATCGCATGGCCGATGGTGATGCGGTTGTAGATGGCGTTGACGAGCGCACCGACGATGATCAGCAGCGGGATCAGCAGGGCGAAGGTCAGACGCACCGGCCCGGGATGCATGAACATGCGTGCTGTCACCAAGAGTGCCTCGATCGCGGCGATCGCCAGCCACAGGATATTGGTGAAGTTCAGGGTCACGGCTTCGCCTTCAGGTGTTGCGTTGCTCGCTCCAGCGTCGACTCTAAGTTTTCGCGTGGCGGCTTGCAATGCATCGCGCGCCTCGCAAGAATAACCGTTATCTCTGGCCTACGAACAATGAATCGAGTGGCCTGTCATCGGAAGCTCATCGCAAAGTGTGCATCGCCGCATCGGCAAAGAACAGCACGCGCCGCGCCGGGAGCGGCTAGTTCGTCTGGCATTTCAGTCAAATACCCGTCTTACAGGCGTCAGCGCGGCCGGGCTTGCTTACCCCCTCTCGTGGCGGGATACTGGCCGCAACTAGGCGTCATAACCCGGATTGGAAGGGTAGAAATCGTGAACGAAAGCGACACGCCATGACCGCCGGCCCGCAATTTGGCACGGTGATCGCCGGGCAGCGGCTCTCACCCGAAGTGATGAACAGCCTCCGGGAAGCCGCGAGCAAGACCGGCGTCGATTTCGAATTCCTGGTCGCGCAAGCAAGCCTCGAAAGCGGCTTCCGCGGCAATGTCCATGCGAATAGAGGCAGCGCCAGCGGGCTTTTCCAATTTACCGGCGCGACCTGGATGCGCATGATGCATGATCACGGCGCGAAATACGGCTACGCCGATCTCGCCAAGTCGATAAAGCTCAACGCTCAGGGTGCGGCTGTCGTCTCCGACAAGCAGACCGAGCGCAAAATTCTCGAACTGCGCGGCAGTGACCGGGTATCGGCGCTGTTCGCCGGCGAATACGCCAAGACCAATGGCAATCAGCTCGAATCGGTGACCGGCCACAAGGCGACGCCGGCGGAACTTCACCTCGCGCATCTCCTTGGCCCGAATGGCGCGATCAGATTCATCAAGGCGCATGACGTCAATGGCAGCCAGTCGGCGGCCAAGGTTGCACCCGCGGCGGCGCGGCAAAACCCCGAACTGTTCTACAGCCGTGGCTCGAATACCGCGCGATCGGTGGCGACGGTTTATCGCAATATCCAAGAAAAGCTCAATGTGCCGCTGCGTCAGGTCGCGGAGCTTGAAAACGCCCCGCTGCGGCCGGCGCTCGGTCTGTCCGACAACTTGCCGCGGCCGCGCACCGATCGTCGCGCCTGAGGCCGCCGGCGCCGCCGTCCAACATGGCGCCGCGCGCGGACGACGAAAGACAAGCGATCCTCGCCGCGGGTTCCGGCTTGGCGGCCGAGCGTCTCGGCCCCGGCCGGGCTGTCTCGGTCCAGCGCTTCTTCGCGCAATTCTACGAACATATCGCCGTCGACGATCTCGCCGGCCGCGCCGCCGAGGATCTTTACGGCGCGGCGCTCTCGCTCTGGCAATTCGCGCAGGAGCGCAAGCCGGGCAAAGCGAAGCTGCGCGCTTTCAACCCGCGTGCCGCGACCGATGGCTGGAATGCGCGGCATACGATCGTCGAGATCGTCAATGACGATATGCCCTTCCTCGTCGATTCTGTCAGCATGGCGGTGCAGGCGGAAGGCTTAACCGTCCACCTCATCATCCATCCCGTCCTGCGGATTACGCGCGATCGCGCCGGCCGCATCCTCGATCTCGCCGAGAGCGGCGACGCCGAGGGCGAGCGTGAATCGCTGATGCATGTCGAGATCAGCGAGGTCGCCGATCCGGCGCGGCTCGCCGCGGTCGCGACGCGGCTCGATGCCGTCCTCGAAGATACGCGCGCCGCGGTCGCGGATTGGCACAAGATGCGCGACACGCTGGCGGAGACGCGTTCGGCGCTCGACATCGCCAAGCCGTCGCTGCCCAAGGACGAGCTCGCCGAGACGGTCGATTTCCTCGCCTGGCTCGGCGACGACAATTTCACGTTCCTCGGCTGCCGCGACTATCGCTTCGACGAGAGCGCGAGCGGCGTCGCCGCGGGCCTTGGCATCATGCGCGATCCGTCCTACGTGCTGTTCGGCGGCTTGCGCAATTTCGGGGCGCTCTCGCCTGAGGTGCAGGCCTTTCTGCGCGAATCGCGGGCCCTGATCATCACCAAATCGCATCGGCGCGCGACCGTCCACCGCCCCGTCCGCATGGACGCGATCGGTGTGAAGCTGTTTGGGCCGCAAGGCAACGTCGTCGGCATGCGCGTCTTCCTAGGGCTCTTCACGTCGCTTGCTTATAGCCGCGCGGCCAGCGCGACGCCGTTCCTCAGGCTTAAAGTCGCCGTCGTTTTGTCGCGCAGCGGCTTCGATCCGCAGAGTCACGACGGCAAGGCGCTGGTGCATATTCTCGAGACCTATCCCCGCGACGAGCTGTTCCAGATCTCCGAAGACGAGCTTTACGATATCGCGACCGGCATTCTCGGTCTGCAAGATAGGCAACGTGTTGCGCTTTTCACGCGCCGCGATCCATTCAAACGCTTCGTCTCTTGTCTCATCTATGTACCGCGCGAACATTATGGTACGGCGCTGCGGCAGAACTTCGCCGCAATCCTCGAGCTAGGCTTTGGCGCGCGCGTCGAGAGCTTCACGACCCTGCTCGACGACGCCGTCTTGGCGCGGGTGCATTTCCTGCTTCGCATCGAGGGAGCGCCGCGCGAGGCCGATACTGCCGCGATCGAGCGTGCGCTGGCTTATGCGGCAAGGAGCTGGGCCGACAAGCTCGGGGAGGCGCTCACCGAGGCGCGCGGCGAGGCTGCGGCGTTGGCGCTCACCACACGCTACGGCAATGCTTTTCCGAGCAACTACCGTGAGCGCTATGCGGCGGTCGCGGCGTCGCTCGATGATATCGATCGCATCGAGCAGGTGCGCGCCGGCGCGCCGCTGGCGCTTTCGCTTTGTCGCCCCGACGATGCAGGGCGCGGTACGCTGCGTTTCAAGCTCTACCGCATCGGAAGCCCTTGTGCGCTTGCTGACGTGCTGCCGATCTTGGAGCATATGGGTCTCAAGGCGATCACCGAAGAGCCCTTCGAAATCCGGCCGGAAGGCGATGCGCAACCGGTGTGGATGCAGGATTTCGGCGTCACCTCGCGCCTCGGCGATTTCGATGTCGCGACCGAGCACCGGCGCTTCGAGGAGGCCTTCGCGCATATCTGGGCCGGACGCATGGAAAGCGATGGCTTCAACGGCCTCGTGCTTGCCGCGGGCCTCGATTGGCGACAGGTGACGGTGCTGCGGCTCTACGCGAAGGCGATGCGTCAGGCCGGCTCGGCTTACAGCCAGGCCTATATGGAAGACACGCTGGAGCACTATCCGGCGATCGCCGCGCGCCTCGCAGCGATGTTCGAGGCGCGCTTCGACCCGGCGCAGGCCGATCGCGCGGTGGCCGAGACGGAACGCCGCGTCGAGGAAATCGCCCGCGAACTCGATCACGTCGAAAGTCTCGATGAAGACCGCATCCTGCGGGGCTTCCTGCGCCTTATCGAGAAATCGCTGCGCACCAATTATTTCCAGCGCCAGGCGGACGGCACGCCCAAGCCGTATCTTTCCGTCAAATTATCGAGCCGCGAGATCGAGCTCTTCCCGCTGCCGCGCCCGCTTTGCGAGATCTATGTCTACTCGCCGCGCATGGAGGGCGTGCACCTGCGCGCCGGCAAGGTCGCGCGCGGCGGCATCCGCTGGTCCGACCGCAAAGAGGATTTCCGTACCGAGATCCTGGCGTTGATGAAGGCGCAGGTGGTGAAGAATGCCGTGATCGTGCCGACCGGCTCGAAAGGCGGCTTCGTCGTGAAGCGGATGCCGGCTTTGCGCGCCGAGCAGCCTGCCGAAGTCGTCGAATGCTACAAGACCTTGATGCGCGGCATGCTCGACATCACCGACAATCTCGTCGGCGGCAAGCTCGCGCCGCCGCCCGATGTCGTGCGCCACGACGGCGACGATCTCTATCTCGTCGTCGCCGCGGATAAAGGCACCGCGACCTTCTCCGACATCGCCAACGGGGTCTCGGCGGAGTATGGCTTCTGGCTCGGCGATGCGTTCGCCTCGGGCGGCTCGGCGGGTTACGACCACAAGGCGATCGGCATCACGGCGCGCGGTGCCTGGGAGTTGGTGAAGCGTCATTTCCGCGAGCTCGGCACCGATATCCAGACGACGGCTTTTTCTTGTGTCGGCGTCGGCGATATGGCCGGCGACGTCTTCGGCAACGGCATGCTGCGCTCGCGGCACACCAAGCTCATAGCCGCCTTCAACCATCTGCACATTTTCCTCGACCCCGATCCAGATCCGGCGAGAAGCTTTGCCGAGCGGCAGCGGCTCTTCGATCTGCCGCGCTCGAGCTGGACCGATTACGATAAGGCGTTGATCTCGAAGGGCGGCGGGATTTTCGAGCGCAGCGCCAAATCGATCGCGCTCTCGCCCGAGATTCGGGCGCGGCTCGCGATCAGGGCCGAGCATCTGACACCTGCGGAGCTGATCCAGGCGCTGCTCAAGGCACCGGTCGATCTCCTGTTCTTCGGCGGTATCGGCACCTTCGTCAAAGCCTCGACCGAGACGCACGCCGACGCCGGCGATAAAAGCAACGACGCGCTCCGCATCGACGGCAAGGATGTACGCGCCAAGGTGGTGGGCGAGGGCGCCAATCTCGGCGTGACGCAGAACGGCCGCATCGAATATGCGCTGAAAGGCGGGCGCATCGACACCGATGCGATCGATAATTCCGCCGGCGTCGACACCTCGGATCACGAAGTCAATCTCAAGATACTGCTCAACGGCGCCGTGGCGGTTGGCCGAATCACGCTCGATGAACGCAACACGCTCTTGCAGCACATGACCGACGAGGTTGCCGGGCATGTGTTGCAGGACAATTACCTGCAGGGCGTGGCGCTTTCGCTGGCCGAAGCCGATGGCGCCGAGAGGCTGGACAGCGAGGCACGTCTCATTCGCGACCTCGAACGCGCCGGGCGGCTCGATCGCGCGATCGAATTTCTGCCCTCGGACGATGCGCTGGCCGAGCGCGGCCAGAAGCATCAGCCGCTGACCCGGCCGGAGCTTTCGGTGCTCCTCGCCTACGTCAAGAACACGCTGGCCGAGGATTTGATCGAGAGCGATTTTCCGGACGATCCGCAGCTCGAAGCTGATCTTTTGGGCTATTTCCCAAAAGTCCTGAGCGCGCATTTTCGCGGCGAGATCGCGCATCACAGGCTGCGCCGTGAGCTGATCGCGACCGTCGCCGCGAACGATCTCGTCAACCGCACCGGCATTACTTTTCCGCGCGATGTCGCGGCGCGGACCGGCCGCGGCGTCGGTGACGTCGCCCGTGCTTATGTGATTGTCCGCCAGATCTTCGATCTCGACTCGCTCTGGGCGGATATCAACGCGCTCGACGATAAAGTGCCGGCGGAGCTGCAACTCGATATGATCCGCACCGCGCTCGGTCTCGTCGAGCGCGTCGTCGCCTGGTTCCTCACCGGCGCGCGGCTCGATATCCAGACGCAGGTCGCGGCCAATCGGCCTGGCGTCGCGTTGCTGGCGGCGCATATCGGCGAACTCATCCCCCGAGCCGAGAAGGACGTGCTCGCACGGCAGATCGCCGCGTTCGCAGACAAGGGCGCGCCGCAGCAACTCGCTCTTCGCGTTGCGCGCCTCGATTTCCTACGATCGTCGGTCGATATCGTGCGCCTCGCCACGGCGGCGCAGCGCGATCTTCTCGAAGCGGGGCAGCGCTTCTTCGCGATCGGCGCGCGTTTCAAGCTCGATGCGCTCCGCGCCGCCGCACGCGAGGTTTCGGCCGATACCGAATGGCAGAGGCTCGCAGTCTCGGCACTCATCGACGATCTTTACGCGCATCAGGCCGGTCTCACCGCGCGCGCCCTGACCCGCGAAGGCGATTTCCAGCAGTGGCTCGACACTCACGCGCGCGATCTCGGCCGGCTCGACGCGCTGGTGCGTGAGATCGAAGCCGCGACTCAGCCCGACCTTGCGATGCTCACCGTCGCCAACCGCGCGCTGCGCGGGTTTTTGGTGGAGTGACGCCGCCGCAGCTAGCCGATCACCGCGATTCCCTGCACCTCGACCAAGAGCTCGGGCCGCGCGAGGCCGAACACGGTGATGAGGGCGCTGGCCGGGAAATTATCGCCGAAGATTTCGCGGCGAAGCTGGGTGAAGCGGTCGCCATAGCGCGGATCGGTGATGAAGACGGTCATCGTCACCATATCGGCGAGCTTGCCGCCGGCTTCCTCGAGCGTCTTGCCGAGCTTGGCGAATATCTCCCGCACCTGACCGTCGAAATCGCCATGCAGCGTCTTGCCAGTGGAATCGACCGAAACGGTGACGCCCGCCAGATAGACGGTCGTCCCGCCCTGGATGATGACCGCCGGCGAATAGCCGCGAGTCTGCGGCATCTCACCTTTGATGTAGCGTCGAGCATGGGCCATGGCGTCACGCCCTATTCATGCGGTTGCTGACGAGATCGGCGACGACGCCCGGATCGGCCAGGGTCGTCGTATCGCCGAGCTGGTCCTGCTCGTTCGCCGCGATCTTCCGCAGGATGCGGCGCATGATCTTGCCCGACCGGGTCTTCGGCAGGCCTGGCGCCCACTGAATGAGGTCCGGCGTGGCGATAGGTCCGATCTGCTTGCGCACCCATTGCGTCAGCTCCTGGCGCAGCGGTTCGCTCGGCTCGACGCCGAGTTTCAAGGTGACATAGGCATAGATGCCCTGGCCCTTGATGTCGTGCGGATAGCCGACGACCGCGGCCTCGGCGACCTTGGTGTTGGCGACGAGCGCGCTTTCCACTTCCGCGGTGCCGAGACGGTGGCCCGCGACATTGATCACGTCGTCGACGCGGCCGGTGATCCAGTAGTAGCCGTCCTCGTCACGGCGCGCGCCGTCGCCGGTGAAGTATTTGCCCTTGAACGTCGAGAAATACGTCTCGACGAAGCGCTTATGATCGCCATAGACCGTACGCATCTGGCCGGGCCAGCTATCGATGATGCAGAGATTGCCCTCGGCCGCGCCTTCGAGGACGTTGCCCTCGCCATCGACGATCTGCGGCCGGATGCCGAAGAACGGCCGCGTCGCCGAGCCGGGCTTCAACGGTGTCGCGCCGGGCAGTGGCGTGATGAGGATGCCGCCGGTCTCGGTCTGCCACCACGTGTCGACGATCGGCACGCGGCTGTCGCCGACGACGCGGTGATACCAGAGCCAGGCTTCGGGATTGATCGGCTCGCCGACCGAGCCGAGGAGCTTCAACGATTTGCGCGAGGTCTTGGTGACATAGCTGTCGCCGTCGCGCATCAGCGCCCGGATCGCCGTCGGCGCGGTATAGAAGATGTTGACCTTGTGCTTGTCGATGACCTGCCAGAAGCGCGACGCATCGGGGTAATTCGGCACGCCTTCGAACATCAGCGTGGTCGCGCCATTCGCCAAGGGTCCGTAGACGATGTAGCTGTGGCCGGTGACCCAGCCGACATCGGCGGTGCACCAATAAATCTGCCCGTCGTGATAATCGAAGACGTATTGATGCGTCATCGAGGTGTAAACGAGATAGCCACCGGTGGTGTGAAGCACGCCCTTCGGCTTGCCGGTCGAGCCCGAGGTGTAGAGGATGAAGAGCGGGTCCTCGGCGCTCATCTCGGCCGGCGGGCAATCCTTCGACGCCTTCGCCATCTCGTCGTGGTACCAGACGTCGCGGCCTTCGGCCCACGCGATGTTGCCGCCGGTGCGCTTCACCACCAGCACCTTCTTGACGCCGGGGCAGATCTTCAGCGCCTCATCGGCATTGGCTTTGAGCGGCACCTTGCGGCTGCCGCGCAGGCCTTCATCAGCGGTGATGAGATAGGGCGAATCGCAATCCTGGATGCGGCCGGCGAGGCTGTCGGGCGAGAAGCCGCCGAAGACGACGCTGTGGACCGCGCCGATGCGGGCGCAGGCGAGCATCGCATAGGCCGCCTCCGGGATCATCGGCAGGTAGATGGTGACGCGGTCGCCTTTCTTGATGCCGTGTGCCTTCAGCACATTGGCGAGGCGGCAGACATTCTCGTGCAACTCGGCGTAGGTGATGTGCTTGCTCTCATTCGGGTCGTCGCCTTCCCAGATGATCGCGATCTGATCGGGCCGTGTCTTCAGATGCCGGTCGACGCAGTTGGCCGAGGCGTTGAGCGTGCCGTCCTCATACCATTTGATCGAGACGTCGCCGTCGTAGCTGGTGTTCTTGACCTTGGTATAGGGCTTGATCCAATCGATCCGCTTGCCCTGCTCGCCCCAGAATGTGGCCGGATCGGCGATCGATTCCTCATAGAGCTTTTTGTATTTGGCTTCGTTGATCCAGGCGCCCGTGGCGACCGTGGAAGGGACGGGAATGGTGCTGGCATCCGGCATGGCGGCGTCTCCCTTTTGGCTTTGCCGTCAGAATAAAACCGCTGCGCGCAGGCAACAAGGAGAGGGTTAACCGCGCCTTTACCATGTTGCGGCAGGGTGACGGCATGGCCATTTCGCCCGTTTCCGGTTCGCCTTCCCCCGTCCAACTCGCGGTGATGGAGCAGATTCGCGCCCTGCGTGCGGCGAAGAACGTTGCTCCGGTGCAAGGCGCGGCGCCCGTTCAATCGACCGCACCGGTCCAGGCCCGGCCGGCTGCCGCCCAATCGTCGCCGGCGGCGCAAGCCCTCAGCATGGCGACCGGCTCAGGTGCACCGCCAGCCAACCGCCCGCGCGGCTCGATCCTCAATATCATCGCCTGACTCTCGCCGTTACTTTTCGCTGCGGCCGTCGCGTGCCAAACTGCGCGGATAAAGGTGCAGGGAGGCAGCTATGCGCTTGGCGGGCAAAGTGGCGATCGTCACCGGCGGCGGCTCGGGCTTCGGCGAAGCGATCGCCAAACGTTTCGCCGAGGAAGGCGCGAAGCTCGTCGTCAACGATATCAACGACGAGGGTGGCACCCGCGTCGCGAAAGAGATCGACGGTGCGCAGGGTCAGGGCAGCGCGACCTATCTTCGCGCCGATGTCGCGCGCGACGGCGATATGGCCAAGCTCATCGCCGCCTCGCTCGATCGCTACGGCCATATCGATATCATGGTCAACAACGCCGGCATCACCCATGTGAACCGGCCGATGCTCGAAGTCGGCGAAGAGGAATTCGATCGCATCTATGCCGTCAATGTGAAATCGATCTATCTCTCGGCGCGGCATTTGGTGCCGGTGCTGCGCAAGCAGGGCACTGGCGGCTCGATCATCAATACAGCCTCGACCGCGGGCATCCGGCCGCGGCCGGGCCTGGTTTGGTACAACGGCTCGAAGGGTGCCGTTATCAACCTCACAAAGGGCATGGCGGCCGAACTCGGCCCCGACAAGATCCGCGTCAACGCCCTCTGTCCCGTCGCGGGCGATACGCCGCTCTTGCCGAGCTTTCTGGGCGGCAACACCGAGGCGCACCGCCAGCGCTTCGTCGCGACGGTGCCGCTGGGCCGGCTCTCGATGCCGAAAGACGTCGCGAACGCCGCGCTCTACCTCGCCTCCGACGAGGCCGAGTTCATCACCGGCGTCGCGCTCGAGGTCGATGGCGGGCGCTGCATCTAGCGCTCGCTTCGCCGCTTAGGCCAGCTTCGCCTTGCTGACGCTGCCGTCGTAATCGATCGTCCAGTATTCGTTGTCGAACGGCTTGCCGTCGAGACGCGCGGCGAGCCAATCCGATTGCACGTCGCGCGGATTAGGGCCCTGGGTCGAGGCGGTGGTGAAGGCGATGCTGTGATTGCCCCCTTTGTAGACGACCAGCTGCTTCGCCCCGCCGAGCGCTTTCACGAACGCCTCGGTGTGCTCGAGCGGACAAAGCTGATCGTATTCGCCGCAAGCGACGAAATAGGCGCCCTTGATCTTCTGCGCATAGCCGTTCCAGTCGATCGTCTTGCGGAACGCGTCGAATTCATGCTCGTCCGTGATGCCCGACATGAACATGAAGCGCTTTTTGAAGGTCGGCGAGGCCTGATTGAAAATTGTCTCGCCGCCCGGCTCATAGCAGGTGCCGGTAATCGCGCAGGCTTTGAAGCGCGCATCGCCCGACATCATGATCGCGGTGAAGAATGAGCCGAAGCTGACGCCGGTCATGCCGATCCTGGTGACATCGAGCTCGGGGCGTTTGGCGATCCAATCGCAAACCAGCTTGCCGCATTCGGCCCAGCCCGCCACGTCGACATAGATGCCGCGGAGCGGCGGTTCCCAATAGCCGGGCCCTTCGAAAGCCAGCACGGCATAGCCGCGCTTCAAGAAGCGATCGTCTTTCAAGGCGGTCGAGCCTTCCTTGAATCCGTCCATGCCCGAGACCACGACGATCACCGGCACTTTGCTGCCCGCCTGGTAGTTCGGCGGCAGGTGCAAGATCCCAGGCAGCGTCTTGCCGTGATAAGGGAATTCGACCCATTCGATCTTATGATCGGCGACCGCCATGTATTTCTTGAAGTTTTCTAGTTTCTTGTTGTTGAGCATCTGGATGTGGTCGTCGACCTCGTCGACCGTCCACATCGCCGAGCCCCAATAGCGCGCGGCAAGGTAGTAGTGCTCGCGTGCCGCGTCCTTGTTGCCGGCTTGCTCGGCTTCTTTCGCCTTCGCCTCGCGCTCCTTTGCTAGCGCGATGAAAGCGGGCTCGATATCGACCAGCCGAACAACGCGTTTCTTCAGCTCGTTCATCTCGGGGATGGTGCTCGGCCCGCCCGAGCCGATGACGACGCCGGTATGGCTCTGATCCCAATCGACGCCGTTCGCCTGGATCACGTTGTCAAGCACCCAGCGCTGCTCGTTGAAGCGTTTCGCCACCGGCGCGCCCTTTGGATGGCGGAAGCCCCAATCGTGGCTGCCCGTCACGGCAGATGCTGGAGCATTACGGGATTCGGTCGCATGCGTGTCGGGTGCGGCTGCGGCGGGCGTGACAGTACCGGCGGCCGCGGCGAGCGTGGCGGATTGCAGGAAAGCGCGACGATCCATGACGTTCCTCCCGAGGTTTATCGTTGATGACGGGAAGATAAGCCCGGTGTCTAAAACGGACAACGGCCGCGAATTGCTTCGCGGCCGTTGCGCGGAGACGAAAGCCTAGAAGCTCAGGTGTCGAGCAGCCCCGGAACGAATAGCTCTTCCACCGGGATGTTGCGCGAGATGTAGCCCTGGTCATGCGCATAGCGCACGAAGGTCTCGACGATCTTGCGGTTCGCTTTGAGACCATGCTGATACGGGTTCGACCCGTAAACCGCCTTCTGCTGCTCCTGAATGAAGACCGAATCGAGATAGGAGTAGCGCTTCGGGTCATCTTGCAGCATCTCGTCGGCGGCCTTCTGGGCATCGACGAAAGCGTCGTAGAGGCTGCGCGCGATCCACGGCTCGCGCTCGGCGAGTTCTTTTTTCATCACCAGCGTATGCGTCGTCGGCATGACGCCGGTGCGCTGCACGAAGCGCTGCATCTCGCCTTGCGTGTCGAGGAACAGGCGGCGCACCCACTTCTCGCCGTTCTGGAAGGCCGGCGTGACCGAGGTACACCAGATCGCATCGACCTCGCCGTCTTTCAGCTTCTCTTCGGGCGATTTGCCTTTGCGGATCTCGACCTTGACGTTCTTCGGAATGACGTAGCCGGCGCCTTCGGTCTCGTTGGTGACCCAGGTCGCCTGCTCGGGCGAGAAGCCGTAATGCTCTTTGAAGATGCCGCGCACCCAAAGATTGACGGTGTAGCGATAACCCTGCGCGCCGATGCGCTTGCCGATGAGATCGGACGGCTTCGTAATATTTGAGTCGGCGCGCACAAAGAGATAGGCCCAGACGGCCATGCGCAGCGGGAAGATCGGCAGGGCGAGGCAGGGCTCGCCGCGATCGCGCGCCGCGACATACCAAGAGAAGGACATCTCGGCCGCGTCGTAATCCTCATAGACGGGGCGGGTGCAGAAATCGCCGATCCACGCAGTATTGGTCTTGAGCGCCAGGCCCTTCGCCGTGACGCGTCCGTCGACCAGGGGCCGGTGACGATCGTAATCCGCAAACGCGACGTCGAGCGGACGGAGGGCTTGGCTATGTGCGGTATCGCGCTCGAGAACGACCGGACCGTTATCGGGTGACGTCATAAGGTTTCCTCCAGAATGCCTTGCCCGCAATTCTATGAGGGGGCGGGGCCAAAGGCCAGGGGAATAGGGACAGGGTTGGGGAACCGGACCGACGGCCACGCTCACCTAAGTACTAGTGCCGGAAGTGGCGCATCCCCGTGAAAACCATCGCGATTTCGGCTTTGTCCGCGGCGGCGATGACTTCGTTGTCGCGCACCGAGCCGCCGGGCTGGATCACGGCCGTGGCGCCGGCGGCGATCGCGGCTTCGAGCCCGTCGGCAAAGGGGAAGAAGGCATCGGAGGCGACGACGGAGCCGACCGCCGGGCTTTCCTTGAGGCCGGCAGCCTTGCCGCTCTCTTCGGCCTTGTGCGCGGCGATGCGCGAGCTGTCGACCCGGCTCATCTGTCCGGCGCCGATGCCGACGGTCGCGCCGTTCTTCGCATAAACGATCGCGTTCGACTTCACATGCTTGGCGACGCGGAAGGCGAAGAGCAGATCCTTACGCTCGGCGTCGCTCGGCGCACGTTTGGTGACGGTCTTCAGATCGCTCGCGCCGATACGGCCATCGTCGCGCGTCTGCAAGAGATAGCCGCCGGCGAGCGAGCGCAAAATCACGCCCGGCGCTTTCGGATCGGGCAGGGCGCCGGCGGCGAGCAGGCGCAGATTCTGCTTCTTCGCCAGCAGCGCCTTGGCTTCGTCGGTGACCTCGGGCGCGATGATCACCTCGAGGAAAAGCTTGCCGATGGCTTCGACGATTGCCGCATCGAGCGGCCGGTTGACCGCGATGATACCGCCGAACGCGCTCACCGGATCGCAAGCGAGCGCTTTCAGAAACGCATCGCGTAGATCCGTGCCGGTCGCGACGCCGCAGGGATTGGCGTGTTTGATGATCGCGACGGCCGGCGCTTCGAATTCGGCGACGCACTCATAAGCCGCGTCGGTGTCGTTCAAATTATTGAACGACAGCTCTTTGCCCTGGAGCTGAGTCGCGGTGGCGATGCCGGGGCGCTTCGCGGTATTGAGATAGAAAGCCGCGGCTTGATGCGGATTCTCGCCATAGCGCAGCTTTTCTTTGAGCGTGCCGGCGACCGCGACGACCGGCGGGAATTTCTCGCCTTCGAGCTCGGCGAACCAGGCGGAGACCTCGGCGTCGTAAGCGGCGGCGCGCGCGAAGGCGAGACCGGCGAGCTTGCGGCGCAGCGTCAGCGTCGTCGCGCCATCATGCGTTGCCATCTCGGCGAGCACGGCGGCGTAATCGCCCGGATCGGTGACGACCGCGACGCCGTCGTGATTCTTCGCCGCGGCGCGGATCAATGCCGGCCCGCCGATATCGATGTTCTCGAGGCACTCATCGAAATCGCCGCCGCGCGCTCGTGTTTGCGCGAAGGGATAAAGATTGACGACGACGAGATCGATCGGCGCGATATCGTGATCCTTGATCGCGGCGAGATGCGCCGGCAAATCGCGCCGCGCCAGGATGCCGCCGTGGATCGCGGGATGCAGCGTCTTCACCCGACCGTCGAGCATTTCGGGAAAGCCCGTCACCGAAGCGACATCGGCGACGTCGAGACCGGCGGCGCTCAGCGCTTTCGCCGTGCCGCCGGTCGAGATCAGCGCGACGCCACGTGCCGCCAGCGCTTGGGCGAAATCGATCAGCCCGTTCTTGTCGGAAACGGAAATCAGGGCCCGTTTGACGGGGCGAAGCACACCGTTTGTGTCGGTCATGGGCGGACCTTAATTGCCGTCGATGCTGCCCATCAAGGGGCGATCAAGCGCCGGTCACGGTCGCCAGCAGCTTATCCACATCTTCCGGCACGCGATCGCCGCGCCAGGCGATGATCTGATCCGGGCGGATCAGCGCCAGGCGTGCCGCATAAAGATCGTGCAGCTCTTTCTCGGGCCGGTCGACGATGGTCAGCGGAATGCCGCGTTGCTTCGCGGCAGCGGCGAAGGCTGCTCCGTCCGGCGCATCCGGGCCGAGGCGCAGCAGGCTGAATTCGAAACCCAGCGTGTCGTACAGCGAGCGTCCGTCGGCGAGCCAGGCATGCGGCGCGCGTCCGCCGGGGACGGCGCTGGGCACGTATTCATTGGCGCGATCGGGCGGCGGGATGGCGCCGTCGCTAATGATGAGCGGGGATCCGTCATAGCGCCCGCCGAAGGTAATGCCGGGAATGTTGAATTCTTCCCGCGCATGGCGATTGAGGTAGACGCCGGCTTCCTGCCGCGCGACATCACCCGCAGCGCCCTCGTCTTCGATCTCGGGCTTCGGCGTGAACGTGCCGATGGAGTTCGCGTAGTAGCGGGAAAATCCGGTGTTGCGCTCGGCAAGCGGTTTGCGCTCGCGCTCGTAGCTGTCAAGTAGATGCGTGCCGCCCCAGCCGTTGACGACCGCGCCCAGCTTCCAGCCGAGATTGACCGCATCCTCGATCGCGGTGTTGTAGCCAAGCCCGCCTGTCGGGGTGAAAAGATGCACCGCGTCGCCGGCGAGGAAGACGCGGCCGCACTGGAATTTCTCGGCGACCAGCGCGAGGCCCGCCGTCCACGGCAGGCGGCCGATCATGCTCAATTCGCAATGCACGCCGAGCGATTGATCGAGCGCGCTGCAGGCCCATTCATCGGTGATCGCAGCTTCGTCCATGTCCGGTGGAAGCTGGAACATGAAGATAAATTCCTCGCGCCCATCGATCGTGACGAGAAGGCCACGCTGTGTCCGGCTCACGGCCCAATATTGCCAAGCGCGCGGGAAGGGAATTTGCTTGTAGAGTTCCGGAGCGCGGAACCAGATCGACAGCATCCGTCCGCCCATGTAATCGCGGGCGACGCCGGCCTCGCCATGGAAGTGATAGCCGAGCTGCTTGCGGATGATGCTCCGCGCGCCATCGCCGCCGACGAGATAATCGCCGGTGAAGCGTTGGGCCGTGTTGTCGGCGACGTCGGTCGCCTCGACCGTGACACTGTCGCCGTTATCGACGAAGCGCTCGACGCGCATGCCGAACCGCATCGTCACCGAAGATTGTTTCTCCGCTTCGGCATGCAGCACGCGCTCGACATAAAGCTGCGAGCCGCGATGCGGCAGCTCCGCCGCGCTCCACGATCCCGATAGAGTCTTGATCAGATCGCGCGCCTCGCGTGCCGCCGGCAAGGAGAAGCGCGCGACTTCGTGCGTGGTGATGCGCGTGAAATAAGCGACATCGGTCGGATAATCCGGCGGCATGCCTACGGCGCGCACCGCATCGGCGAAGCCCAGCCGCCGATAATGCTCCATGCTGCGCGCCTGGGTGGCGTTGGCAGCGGGGAAGCGCGTCGTCGATGGCCGGTCGCACAGCAGCAAGGTCGGCACATTCCGCCGCCCGAGCTCATTCGCCAGCATCAACCCGGCGGGGCCGCCGCCGGCGATGATCACCGCAGCATCGCGCTTTCCGGCCATCATCCGCCGGTAAGCTGTGCGAGGATTGCCGCTGGATCCTCGGGTATCCGATTGCCGCGCCAAGCGACGATCTGGTCGGGCCGGATCAGTGCGAGATCGGCCGCATAAAGATCGCGGAGCTGCGCTTCCGGCCGATCGACGATGGTGAGCGGCATCCCGCGCGCTTGCGCCGCCTTCGCGAGGTTTGTCGTGTCGGGTGGGTTCGATCCCAAACGCAGCAGGCTAAATTCGAAGCCGAGCGTATCGTAAAGCGAGCGGTCGTCGTCAAGCCAGGCGTGCGGCGCGCGGCCGCCGGGTACGGCGCTCGGCACGTAATCGTTCATCTTGTCGGGCGGCGGCGTCTTGCCGTCGTCCGCGATGATCGGCGAGCCGTCATAGCGGGCGCCGAAGGTGATGCCGGGAATGTCGAACTCCTCGCGCACATGACGATTGAGTAGCGCGCCGGCCGTCTCGCGCGCCGCGGCGCCGGCCGGCGTATCCTCCTCGATCTCCGGCGCCGGCACGAAATGACCGACGGTATCGGCAAAATATTTGGCGAAGGCAGTGTTGCGCATCGCGACCTGGCGCCGCTCGCTCTCATAGGTATCGAGGAGGCGCGGTCCGCCCCAGCCTTGCACCATCGCGGTCAGTTTCCAGGCGAGGTTCACGACGTCTTCGACCGCGGTGTTGTAGCCGAGCCCGCCGGTCGGGGTGAACAGATGCACCGCATCGCCCGCCATGAAGACGCGGCCGCGCTGATAGGCCTGCGCGACGAGCGAATAGCCGGCATGCCATGATTTGCGGTTGATGATCTCGACCGGAATCTCGGCCCCGACCATCGTGCGGAACCGCGCCACGCTTTCGGCTTCCGGTATGTCGCTTTCCTCGCGGTCGCGCGGCAATTGCATGCCGAAGGTGAATTCGCCCTTGCCGTCGATCGTCACCATCGTGCCGCGCTGGGCATGGTTCATCGACCAATATTGCCAGGCGCGTTTGTGCTTCATGACGTCGTAGACCGCCGGCGCACGCAGATAGGTGGTGAGCTGGCGGCCGCTCATGAAGGGTCGGTCGACTTGCGCCAAGCCGTCGTAATGCAGATCGAGCTGCCGCCGCACCGTGCTGCGCGGCCCGTCGCAGCCGACGAGATATTGCGCGGTGACGTTGCGCTTGGCGCCGCCATCAGTGCTTTCCGCTTCAACCTCGACGTGATCGCCATGATCGGTGAAGCGCGTCAGACGCCAATTGAAATGAAGGGCGAGCGATGGATGCCGCCGCGCTTCGTCGAGCAGCACCGCCTCGATATACATTTGCGAGCAGCGATGCGGCAGCTCCGCCGCGCTCCACGACCCCGACAGCGTCTTGACGAGGGCGCGCGCATCTTGCGCCGGCGGCAGCTCCAGCCGTGCAATCTCATGGCGCGTCACCCGCGTGAAATAGGCGACATCGGTCGGATGATCGGGCGGCAGACCGCGGGCGCGCAGCTTCTCGGCAAAGCCGAGCCGGCGATAGAATTCCATCGTCCGCGCTTGCGTCGCGTTGGCTTGCGGGTAAGGCGACGTGCCGTGCCGGTCGCAAAAAAGCAGTGTCGGAATGCCGCGGTGGCCCAGCTCGTTGGCGAGCATCAGCCCCGCCGGCCCGGCGCCGACGATGATGACCGCGGCGTCGCGGGCAGTCTTCATGCGCCCGTCGCCTTTCGCACGATCGGCAAGACCTCGTTGATCATCAGCCGCATCGATGCTTCGACGCGTTCCGAATCGAGCGCGCCGAAATTGGAGAGAGTCGCGACATGCTCGATACCCATGTGATGGAGCGCGATCAGCTTCTCGGCGATGGTCTCGATCGAGCCGAACAGCGCGAGTCCATTCGCGCGGATCTGCTCGTAGGTCCAGGGCTTGGCATAGAGCCGCGTGCGGCAATAGAGCTCGAAGGCCTCGCGCACCAGCGCCTCGGCTTCTTCGTCCGAGCGCGCGACATAGGTGTGAAAAGTCGTGATATGGGGTGTAAGGCCGCCCGGCATCGGCGATGCGTCCGCTTCCGCGCGGCCCAGCGCGAAAGCCTCCTGCAGCGCGCCGATCTGCTCGAAATTCTCGAGCGTGCCATACGGAATGGTCAGCAGCCCGTTGCCCTGGCGGCCGATGTGATAGACCGCTTCTTTGTTGAGCGCCGCGACATAGAGCGGCACGTCTTTCTGTTGCGGCGTCACGTTGAGCTGCACGGCGTCGAGCGAGGTGAATTTGCCGGCATGCGTCACGCGCGCGCCGGTGAGGAGTTGCTTCACGATCGCCATGTTCTCGTCGAACCGGTCGCGCTTCTCGGCCGGGTCGCGGCCGAAGCCGGCGAATTCGTGCTTCAGATAGCCGGAGCCGAGACCGAGGATCAGCCGGCCCCCCGACAATTGATCGAGCAGCGCATAATCCTCGGCGACGGTACGCGGATCGCGGAAAGGCAGCACGGTGATCGCCGGTCCGAGGCGGATGCGGCTCGTGCGCTCGGCAATGGCGGCGAGCAGCACGGCCGGATTGGGCACGGTGCCGTAAGGGTGGAAATGGTGCTCCGCGACGAAGCAGATCTCGTAGCCGAGACTCTCGGCCAGCACGGCCTGGTCGATGATCGCGCGATAAAACGCGCCCTGTTGGCGCGCGCCATCGGGATAGTGATCGGCAACGGAAAGAATCGATAGCTTCACAATCGTCTCGCTTGCCCGAACGCCCACCCGTTTCTACCTTGCCGGACACCCCAAGGCGAGGCACCCATGCTTTATCTCTATCAAGGCAGCACTTCGGTCTGTTCCGTCAAGGTGCGA
>DASXCX010000154.1:0-37927 GCA_036490955.1 Allostellaceae bacterium
ACCACGCCCGAAGAGCTCGCCGATCCGATCGGCGATCACAGCCACGAGCCGGTGAAGGGCGTCATCCATCGCTATCCCGATCGCGTGTTGCTGAAGCCGATCCATGTCTGCCCAGTCTATTGCCGCTTCTGCTTCCGCCGCGAGGATGTCGGACCCGGCAGCGAGGCCTTATCCCCGGCCGAGCTGGACGCCGCGCTCGATTACATCCGCGGGCATGACGCGATCTGGGAAGTGATCCTCAGCGGCGGCGATCCGCTGATGCTGTCGGCGCGGCGGCTCAAGGCGATCGTCAAGGCGCTCGAGGCGATCCCGCATGTCGCGGTTATCCGTTTCCATACGCGCGTGCCGGTGGTCGACCCGAAACGGGTGACGCCGGCTCTGGTCGCCGCGCTGCGCTCCGACAAGGCGGTCTATGTCGTGCTCCACGCCAATCACGCGCGCGAGCTGACGCCGGCGGTGAAGGCGGCGGCCGGGCGGCTGTCGCGGGCGGGGATTCCGCTGCTCAGCCAGTCGGTGCTGCTCAAAGGGGTGAATGACGACTCGGCCACCCTCGAGGCGCTCTTCCGCGCCCTCATTTCGATACGCGTGAAGCCTTACTACCTCCATCATCCCGACCTGGCGCACGGCACGGCACATCTCCGGACGGAGCTCGGCGCGGGGCGGGAATTGATGCGGGCGCTGCGCGGTCGGGTCTCCGGCCTTTGCCAGCCTGCCTATGTCCTCGACCTGCCGGGCGGCCACGGCAAGGTGCCGGTCGGGCCGTGTTATGCGCGCGAAACCGAGGTGGCGGGCGAGTGGCAGGTGGAAGATCCGCGAGGCGACTCGCATCTTTACCCGCCGAAGAAATTCCTTACGAAATAAAATGTTTAAATTCAAATAATTAAGGCACGATCCTCATGCGCGGTATTTTTGTCACGGCGGCGGCGATTTACAAGCATTTTATGCAAAAATGGTTGTTAAGCCCCTACGCCTACACTCTAATACGCGCGACGGGGAAAGCATGTTGAAGACCACTCGCAGCAACTTTGATCGGCACGAAGCGCGTCGCGACCGGCGCTATTCGTTACCACCGATCGATGTGACGCTGCCATCCGGTACGTATACGACCGAGAACTGGTCGCTCGGCGGCTTCCTCCTCCCGTCCGGAACGGGGGCCGCGCCCGGCGCGCCGGTTTCGGGCCGGGTGACCATGCCCGACGGTATCGCCACCTACGATTTCCGGGCCGACATCGTGCGGTCGGACGTCGACGGCGACGCTTTCCGCTTCGCCCAGCCATCGGGCGAGCTGATCGGCGCGTTGGATCGCGCGATCGCCTCGCGCTTGTTCCGGAAGCGCGCATGAAGCGCCAACTCGCCATCGCCCCCCTTGCGATCGCCCTGGCCGGCGCGCTGATCGCCGCCGTCGCGGCCGGAGAGGCGCGTGCCGATGGCACGCTGATCAGCAAGAACCCGGCGCTGGTGCGCGGCGGTGCGCCGCTGCCGCAATTCAACACGTCCTTTCCGATCCAGATCGGCAATCCCGATCCGGTCGGCGCGCCGAAAAGCGATCTCGAGATCTCGCTGACCTCGCCCGATCACAGCGTGCTGCGCTTCCTGTTCTCGCCGCGCAGCCTCGCCGGCTCGACGCCCAGCGTCGGCGGCACCGGCGGCACGCAATTCAGCGGCCTCGCCTGGAACATCTTCGACAACGACCGGCTGTTCGGCAGCATCGCGCTGACCGGCGCGGTGACGCGGCCGTTCAACAACGATCCGACCAACCGTCTCTACGGGCCGCTGATCTCGCTGCACAGCACGTTCGAGCTCGGCTATAACTTCGACCCGCGGTCGAGCCTGTCTTTCGACATCGACCACGCCAAGCCGGCGCCGGTCATGGGCGACCGCAACGTCCCGAACGAAAATCTCCGCCTGCAATACGGCTATCATTTCTAGGCAGAACCGGCTTCGAGCACGCAGCGGCGCGCTGGTGAGCGCGCCGCGCGCTTGCTATGGACCAACGAGAAGAATGGGGAGGGTACGCAGAATGAATCCCGCGAGAATGCTTTTGGCGGCCGTGGCCACGCTTGCGACGATCGGCGCGGCGCAAGCCGATCCAGTGAAGCTGCGCATCGCCTGGATCGTGCCGGCCGGCGACGCGCCGCTGGCGCTGCTCGGCCGACCCGGAATCGCGCAGCATGAGGGCAAGAGCTACACGCTCGAATTCACCCATTTCACCGCGACCCCGCCGATGATCACGGCAATCGCCTCGGGTCAGGTCGATCTCGTGCCCTTCGCTTATTCGTCTTTCGCCCTCGCCGTCGAGAACGCGAAGCTCAACGATCTGCGCGTCCTCGCCGACGGCTTCCGCGACGGCGTTTCCGGCTATTACAGCACCGAGTTCATGGTGCTGAACGACAGCCCGATCAAGAAGGTCGAGGATCTGAAAGGCAAGGTCGTGACCTCGAACGCCGCCGGCAGCGCGGTCGACATCGCCTTGCGCGAGATGCTGAAGAAGCACGGGCTCGAGGACAAGAAGGATTATTCGCTGATCGAATCGGCTTTCCCGAACATGAAGTCCGAGCTGATCGATCACAAGGTCGATCTCATCACCGGCGTCACGCCGTTCAGCCAGGATCCGCAGCTCCGCGCCGCGGCGCACGCGCTCTTCGTGCAGAAGGACGCGATCGGCGTCTCGCAGATGATCATCTGGACCGCGCGCGGCGACTTCATCAAGCAGAACCGCGCCGCACTGGTCGATTATCTCGAGGACAATCTGCGCGAGCTGCGCTGGTATTACGATCCGGCGAATCACGCGGAAGCAATCAAGGACGTGACCGCTTACACCAAGACGCCGGCGGCGCTGTGGGATAGCTGGCTCTTCACCAAGAAGGGCGATCTCTACCACGACCCGGCCGGCACGCCCGATCTCGACGCGCTCGAGAACAACATCGCGGCGGCGCATGGGCTGGGCTTCGTGCCGGCCGAGCTCGATCCGCATAAATATGCGGATGTGTCGCTGGTCGAGGAAGCGGCGAAGCGGCTGAAGTAGTCGGACGCCGCCTTAGACGGCGGCCGGGCGCGCCGGGCCGAGGCGGCACCAGACCGGCGTGTGATCGCTCGCCTTTTCCTTGGCGCGCGGCGCTTTGTCGATCTCGCATTCCTGCAGCCGGTCGGCGGCTTGCGGGCTGAGCATCAGATGATCGATGCGCAGCCCCTCGTCGCGATGCCAGCGCCCGGCCTGGTAGTCCCAGAAGCTGTAGCGATGCGGCTCGGCGTGGAGCGCGCGGAACGCGTCGACATAGCCGAGATTGGCGATGATGCGAAAGGCCGCGCGCGATTCCGGCTTGCATAAGGCGTCGTCGCGCCAGCTGACGGGATCGTAGACGTCGTCGTCGGTCGGGCAGATGTTGTAATCGCCGGCGAGCACGACGGCCTCCTCGCTCTCGAGCAGCGCATGCGCTTGCGCCGCGAGCCGCTTCATCCAGGCGAGCTTGTAGGGATATTTGTCGCTGCCGACGGGATTGCCGTTGGGCAGATAGAGCGACGCGACGCGGACGTCGCCGAAACGCGCTTCGATGTAGCGCGCCTGCGTGTCGCTCTCATCGCCGGCGAGGCCGCGCTTCACCTCGGTCGGCGGTGCGCGCGACAGCAGCGCGACGCCGTTATAGGCGCGCTGGCCGAGCGCCTCGACGTGATAGCCGAGGCCCTTGAGTTCGAGCGTCGGGAAATCCTCGGCCGGGCATTTGATCTCCTGCAGGCAGACGACGTCGGGCTGCGCGTCCTGCAGCCAGGCGAGGAGATGCGGCAGCCGCGCTTTCACCGAATTGACGTTCCACGTCGCGATTTTCATGCGGCGAGATTAAAGCGTGGCCGCGGCTGCTGCCACTGGCGGCGAGGCTCAGCCGATCGAGAAGGAATTGCCGCAGCCGCAGGACGAGGCCGCGTTCGGGTTCTTCACCTGGAACGACGCGCCCATCATGTCCTCGACGAAATCGATCTCGGCGCCTTTGACGAGATCGAGCGAGACTTCATCGATGATGAGGATCACGCCGTCGCGCTCGAAGGCGAGGTCGTCCGTCTTGCGCGCCTGATCGAAGCTGAAATTGTACTGAAAGCCCGAGCAGCCGCCGCCCGACACCGCAAGGCGCAGGAACGCCTCGGGCGCGTTTTCCTGGATCTTGAGCGTCGCCACGCGCTTGGCTGCGTTGGCGGTCAGCATAACTTGGCTAGGGGTATCGCCGTCCGGCATGACAATCCTCAGGAGCGCATTTTATGTGGTGATTCTCAAGGAATTGTCAAACGGGCGCGCGCTCCAGCCCGCGGAAGAGCGCGCCTTAAGACATTGGCCAGGGCCGATTATTTGGCCAGATAGAAATAGCCGACCTTGTTGTTGGCCGGTGTGCCGAACCACATCCGGCCCTGCGCATCGAGATAGAATTCGCGCATCGTGTTCTCGGATTGCGGCGTCGGGTATTTCGTGACCTTGCCGGTCGCGGGATCGAGCCGGCCGATGTAATCCATGTATTCCGAGGAATACCAGATCGTGTGATCGGCGCCGATGCCGAGCGCGTAAGGCGTCGCCTCCGGCCCGGGCAGCTCATATTCCGTGAAATGCTCGGTCTTCGGGTCGAAATGCGCGAGCTTGCCCGCGGTGTATTCGGCGACCCAGATCGTGCCGTCGGTATCGATCTGGATGCGGCGCGGGAAGGCGCGATTGGTCGGCAGCTGATATTTGGTGACGGCGAGCGTCTTCGGGTCGATGCGGCCGATCTGTCCGGCGGGCGTGAACTCCGCGAACCACACCGTGCCTTGCTGGTCGAGCGCGATGCCGTAGGCGCTGGGGATTTGTGGGATCTCGGTGAACTTCGCGGCGGCGGGGTCGTAGACAGAAAGCGGTCCGCCGGTCGACCAGACACGGCCATCGGCGGCGACGCGCAGCGTATGCTTCGAGCCGCCGGCGAGCGTATTCTCCTTGCCGGGGATCATCGCGTCCTGGAATTCGGTGATCTTCTGCGTCGCCGGGTCCCAGCGACCGATCTTGTCCGCGCCTTGCTCCGTGAACCAGACCGATCCGTCCGGCGCGGGCACGGCGGAATGGATCGCGGCCGTGCCGGCGTTCGGCGCCTTGAACTCGTCGACATGGCCCGTATTCGGATCGAGCCGCGCGATCATGTTGGCGTCGCCATAATAGGGGATCCAATACTTCCCGTCTTTCGCCGGAAAGGCGCTCCACGACATGCGATTGGGGCCGGGCATGTCGTATTCGACATAGACGATGTTCTGCGCCTCGGTACCGAAGCTTTGCTTCACGTCGGCGAATTTCGCCAACGTGTCGGGCGCCGGCAGATGCGAATTGGGCCCGAAGGTCGTGGTGAAATAGCTGACGAGTTCCTTTTCCTCGTCGGGGCCGACATGCCCGACCGGGCCGAGGAAGAAATGCATCGATGTCACCATGTAGTCGACGAGCGCCTGCCATTCCTGCTCGCTGTGCGGCCCGCGCTCGGCCATGCGCGTCTCGAAGCCATGGCAGGCAAAGCAATTCTGGAACATGATCGTCTTGCCCTTGGCGTCGGGCAGCAGCGTCCGGCCCTGCGACATCGAGATCTCGGTCCATTTGAGGGGCGCCGGCTCGGCCTTCACCGCCAGCGTCAGGTCTTGATCGGCCGTGACGGTTGCGGTTTGCGGTGTGCTGGCGAAACCGTTGCTGCCGGTGCCGTGCGCCGCGATCACCCATTGACCCGCGGAAAGATCGGGCAGGCGATAATGTCCCGCGGTGTCGGAGAGAACGCTGACGAGGCGATTGGCGGTGGCGTTCTGCGCGGTGACGAAGACGCCTGCCACCGGCGCGTTATTCGCGCCCGTCACGGTGCCGCTGATCGTAGCCGCTTGTGCCCCGCTCGCAACGCTCAGTGCTATTGCCGCGCAAGCCAATTCCCGAACCTGCATCGTTTCCTCCCGTTTTGGGTTATCTACGCGCGAACCTCCAACAAGACCGACGAGGCGTAAAGCGATCAGACGTTGACGGGCGCCAAGGTTGGACGGCCGCGGATGATGTCGGCCATCTTTTCGGCGATCATGATCACCGTGGCGTTGATGTTGGCGCCGACGAGATCGGGCATCACTGCAGCGTCGACGACGCGCAGCCCCTCGATGCCCCGCACCTTGCATTCGGGATCCACCACGGCTGTGTCGTCGCCGTCGACGCCCATCTTGCAGCTGCCGAGCGGATGATGCGCGGTCGCGCCGATCCTGCGCACATGCGCGTCGATCTCGGCATCGCTCTCGGCGCTCGGCCCCGGCGCGAGCTCGGCCGCGGCGAATTCCTGCACCGGCTTTTGACGACAGACCTCGCGCACCATGCGCACGCCTTCGCGGATCAGCGCGATGTCGGCTTCGGTGCCGAGGAAGTTCTGGTTGATGCGCGGCTTCGCGCGCGGGTCGGTCGAGGCGAGCTCGAGCGACCCGCGGCTGGTCGGACGCAACAGCACCGCGCGCGGACCGAAACTGTCCGCCGCCGGCTCCTGGATGAAAGGCCAATAGGGCTTGAGCCCTACGGGCGCCATGCGGAAGAGTATCTGGATATCCGGCATCTCGCGCGCCTGCGAGCTCTTGATGAAGCCCATCACGCCGCCGGGCAGATCGGTCGCGCGGCCGGTGCCGAAGAGATAGGCCTGCGCCATCTCGAGCGTGATGTTGTCGATGCGCATACGCGCCGGGAAGGGCCCCTGGCCGCGGCGCGCATATTCGACGCCGACCGAAAGATGGTCCTGCAGATTCTTGCCGACGCCTTTGAGACCGACCTTCACCGGAATGCCGTTCCGTTGCAGCTCCTCCGGATCGCCGATGCCCGAGAGCATCAGCACCTGCGGCGAGTTGATCACGCCGCCGCAGAGCAGCACCTCGCGCTCGGCGCGGAGCGTTGCGGTCTGTCCATCCTTGGCGTACTCGACACCCACCGCGCGATCGCCCTCGAAAACGAGTCGCGTCACCAGTGCGTCGGTCTCGACCTGCAGATTCTTTCGGCCGAGGGCCGGGCGCAGAAAGCCCGTCGCCGCGCTGGCGCGGCGGCCTTTGACCACGGTCGACTGCGTGCGGCCGAAACCGTGCTGTTGCGCACCGTTATAGTCCTCGGTCGAGGGATGGCCGAGCATGCGGCCGGCTCCCTTGAAGGCCTCAACGAGCGGATCGTCGTAGCGCGTATAGCGCGTGGCAATGGGCCCACCGCCGCCGCGATACTCGGTCTCGCCGCCTTCCCAGCTTTCCTGGCGTTTGAAATAGGGCAGGGCATGGGCATAGGACCATTGCGTCAGGCCGCTATTCGCCCAGCGGTCGTAATCGCCGCGATTGCCGCGGACATAGCCCATGACATTGATCGAGGACGAGCCGCCGATCACTTTGCCGCGCGCGCACTCGATGACGCGCCCGTCCATGTGCGGCTCGGGCTCGGTCCAATACATCCAGTCATGGAGACGGTCCTGGAAAATCTTGCCCCAGGCGAGCGGAATGTGGATCAAGGGATCGCGATCCCAGCCGCCGGCCTCGAGCACGATGACGCGGACATCGCTGTCCTCGGTCAGGCGGTTGGCGAGGCAGCAGCCGGCCGAGCCTGCGCCGATGATGATGTAGTCGTAGCTCGCCGCCGCCATTCGCGCGTCTCCCTCCGCATTTTCTCTCATTCAACAGGCCGAGACGCCCGGCAGCAAGCGGGAAAGCCGACTCGCGCGCGGCGTTGCGCCTCTGCGTGGCACGCATTAGGTTGCCGCCATGACGCAACCGGCGCTCGCCGTCTATGCCTGCCGCCCCGAAGAAAGCCGCGGGCGGCTTCACCCCGAGCCCGAAAGTCCGTCCCGCTCGGTGTTTCAACGTGACCGCGACCGGATCATTCACTCCTCGGCCTTCCGCCGCCTGCAATACAAGACGCAGGTCTTCGTCTATCACGAGGGCGATCACTATCGCACGCGGCTTACCCACAGCCTCGAGGTGGCCCAGATCGCGCGCAGCATCGCGCGCCGGCTCGGCCTCAACGAAGATCTCGCCGAGGCGCTTTCGCTGGCGCACGATCTTGGCCACACGCCTTTCGGCCATGCCGGCGAGGAGGCGCTGAACGACGTGATGGGAGAGTTTGGCGGCTTTCGCCATAACGATCAGACGCTGCGCGTGCTGACGAAGCTCGAGCACCGGTATGCCGGCTTCGACGGGCTCAACCTCACCTGGGAGACGCTCGAGGGCATCGCCAAACATAACGGCCCGGTGCGCGGCGAGCTGACGCCGACGCTAGCCAATTACGTGAAACAACACGACCTGGAGCTTGCCACCTGGCCCTCGGCCGAAGCACAGGTAGCGGCGCTCGCCGACGACATTGCCTATGACAACCACGATACCGATGACGGCCAGCGCGCCGGCCTCTTCGCGATCCTCGATCTGACACAGGTGCCGCTATTGGGCGCGATCTTTGCCGAGGTTGACCGGCTTTATCCCGGCGTCGATGATTCGAGGATGATTCACGAGGCGATCCGTCGGCTGATCGATCGCATGATCGGCGATGTGGTCGAAGAATCGCAGCGCCGTATCGCCGCGCTGGAAGCGCAGAGCACCGTCGATATCCGCCGCCATTCGACGGCGGTGATCGCGTTTTCGGCCGGGATGCGAGAACAGGAGCGCGGCTTGCGCCGGTTCCTTTTCGAGCGGATGTATCGCCATTACCGCGTCAACCGCATGGCATCGAAAGCGCGCCGCATCGTCCAGGAGCTCTTTCGGCTGCTGCTGGCCGAGCCGCAATGCCTGCCGACCGAATGGCAAAGCCAGGCAACCGTCCCGGGCACGCGCGAGACGGCGCGCGTCGTCGCCGATTATATCGCCGGTATGACCGACCGCTTCGCCCTCGACGAACATTATCGCTTGTTCGACAGGTACGCGACGACGTGAGAGATTTTTTTACGCATTTCCACTTCGTGGTCGTTGGCGAGATCGACGCTTTGGTGAAGGCCGGCGAGTTGCCCGACGGACTCGATCTGACGCGTGTCGCGGTCGAGCCGCCGCGCGATCCGGCGCACGGCGATCTCTCGACCAATGCGGCGATGATCCTGGCCAAGTCGGCGAAAATGCCGCCCCGCGATCTGGCGCAGAAGCTCGCCGCGCGCCTTGTCGAAGAAAGCGACATCACAGCGGCCGATGTCGCGGGGCCGGGCTTCATCAATCTTCGGATCGCCGATGCCTTCTGGCAGGCGCGGCTGATCGATATCCTCGAGGCGCGCACCAGCTACGGCGACAGCGAGTTGGGACAGGGGCGGCGGGTCAATGTCGAATATGTCTCGGCCAACCCGACCGGGCCGATGCATGCGGGGCATGTGCGCGGCGCGGTTCTCGGCGACGCGTTGGCGAATTTGCTCGAGAAGGCCGGCTTCGAGGTCACGCGCGAATATTATTTCAACGATGCCGGCGCGCAGGTCGACGTGTTGGCGCGCACCGCTTATCTCAGGTATCGCGAAGCGCTCGGCGAAAAGATCGGCGAGATTCCGGAAGGTCTTTATCCGGGCGAATATCTGAAGGATGTCGGTGCGGCTTTGGTGCAGCGCGACGGCAAGAAATGGCTCGACAAGCCGGAAGCGGAATGGCTCGAGCCGATCCGTGATTTCGCTGTCGATTACATGATGCGCGAGATCCGAAGCGATCTCGATCTCATCGGAATCAAGCACAGCGTCTTCACCAATGAGCGTGAGCTCATCCAGAACGGCACGCTGCAGCAGGCCTTCGACATTCTCGACAGGAAGGGCCTGATCTATACCGGCACCTTGCCGCCGCCGAAGGGCAAGGCAATGGAGGATTGGGAGCCGGCGGAGTTGACGCTCTTCCGCTCCAGCCAATTCGGCGACAGCACCGACCGGCCGCTCAAGAAGCGCGATGGCGGCTGGGCCTACATCATGCCCGACATCGCCTATCACTTCGACAAGGTGCGGCGCGGCTTCCGGCTGATGATCAATGTCCTCGGCACTGATCACGGCGGTTATCTCGAGCGCATGCGGCCGGCGATTGCGGCGCTCAGCGACGGCGAAGCCGAGCTGCAAGTCATCTTCAACAATATCGTCAAAGTGTTCCGCAACGGCGAGCCGGTGAAATTATCGAAGCGTTCGGGTAATCTCGTTACCTTGCGCGAGATGGTGGAGCAGGTCGGCGCCGGCGCGGTGCGCTTCATGATGCTGACGCGCGATCCGAAATCGCCGCTCGATTTTGATTTTGCCAAAGTGATCGAGCAATCGAAGGACAACCCGGTCTTCTACGTGCAATACGCGCATGCGCGCATCTCGTCGGTGTTGCGTCACGCGCGCGACGAATTCAGCTCGCATGAGATTGCGCCGGCGCAGCTCGCGAAGTCTAATTTGAGTTTGCTCGTGGACCGTGATGAGATCGCGTTGGTCCGTCTTATCGCGCAATGGCCGAGCCTGGCCGAGGGCGCTGCCGGCAGCTACGAGCCGCATCGCGTTGCGTTCTATCTGCAAGAAGTCGCAGCGGCGTTCCACGGCCTTTGGAATAAGGGCAATGCCGATGCGACACTGCGCTTCATCCGAAGCGAGGCAAAGCCGCTGACGTTGGCACGCCTCGCGCTGGTGCAGGCGGTCGCCTTCGTCATCGCCTCCGGCCTGCATGTAATGGGCGTGACGCCGCTGGAGGAACTGCGCGGATGAGCCCACGTCTCGACATCGGCCATGACGAGCGCCACGAGGCGCGAGACGAGCCGCGCCGCCACGGACCGGGCGTCCGCGCTGGTTTGCTGGCGCTTGCCGTTGCCGCACTGGTCGGCGGCTCGTGGTGGGCGGGCCATCGGAGTTCGCCGGGAACGCAGGAAGGGGGCGCTGTACCGGAAATTCACGCCGATAACGCGCCAGTGAAGGAGTCACCGAAAGATCCGGGCGGCATGGTCGTTCCCGATCAGGATTCCGTATTGCTCAACCGCGATGCGAAGGGAAAACCGGATACCAAGGCGAAGCCGGAAGAATTGTTGCCGCCGCCGGAAGCGGTGAAGCCGCGACCCACACCGCCGGTTCCGCCGCCGCAAGCGGCGACCGCGAACCCGCCGCCGGCCGCGTCAACGCCTCTGCCTAACCATGCATCGCCGGAGACTGCTGCGCCACAAGTGGCTACCGCGCCATCTGCATCGGATGCATCGCCGACACAAGCCGCGCCAAAATCTTCTGTATCGGTTCCCGCCGTGCCAAAAGAAGCGCCGCCGTCGCCGCCGATCGCTGCCGGGTCCTATCGCTTGCAGCTCGGCGCGTTAAAGACAGAAGAAGCGGCAAAGAACGAGTGGCTGAAGCTGCAGAAGCAGAATTCCGACGTGCTCGGAAAATTGTCGCTCTCGGTCTCGCGTGTCGAACTCGGCGCCAAGGGCACTTACTACCGCATCCAGGCCGGGCCGGTCGCCGATGAGGCGAAAGCGACGCAGGCTTGCGCCGCTCTCAAGAGCCGCAGCGTCGGCTGCATCCTCGTGAAGCCGTAAGCGATCGTGACCAAGCCCGTCATCTTCGGTTGCGAAGCGACGACGCTCTCGGCGAGCGAGCGGCAATTCTTTCGCGACGCCGAGCCGCTCGGCTTCATCCTCTTCGCGCGCAATTGCGAGGACCCGGCGCAGATCAAGCGACTCGTCGCGGAATTGCGCGCCTCGGTGGGTCGTGCCGATGCGCCGATCTTGATCGATCAGGAAGGCGGTCGAGTCGCGCGGTTGAAGCCGCCGCATTTCCCGGCATATCCGGCGGCGGCCAAAATCGCCGAGCTCGGCGGCATTGACGCGCGAGCTGCTGCGTGGCTCGCGGCGCGGCTGATCGCCGATGATCTCAGCCAGCTCGGCATCACCGTCGATTGCACCCCCGTGCTTGACCTGCCTGTCTCGGGCGCCGATCCGGTCATCGGCGATCGCGCCTGGGGCGCGGAGCCGCGAATCGCGGCGGAGAACGGCCTTGCGGTCTGCGATGGGCTGATGGCGGGCGGTGTGTTGCCGGTGATCAAGCACATCCCCGGCCACGGCCGCGCAACGGTCGATAGCCACCGCGCGTTGCCGGTGGTTGAGACGCCACGCGAAATGCTCGACTCGACGGATTTCGCGCCGTTCCGCGCGCTTTCCGGCATGCCCTGGGCGATGACGGCGCATGTTTTATATACCGCGATCGATGCCGACCGCCCCGCGACATTGTCGCCACGCGTGATTGGCGATGTGATCAGGGCTGGAATCGGATTTGACGGCGTGCTTTTGTGCGATGATCTATCGATGGCGGCGCTCGGCGGCAAGATCGAGACGCGCGCTTGGGACGCGCTACAGGCGGGTTGCGACTTGGTGCTACACTGCAACGGCATTCTCGACGAGATGGTGACGATCGCCGGCGCGATCGGGCCGATGAGCGAGGCCGCCAGCCGCCGTGTCGGAGCAGCCGAAGCGCGCCGCCACGCGCCCGGCGCATTCGATCGCCATGCCGCCGAACGCGTGTTGGCGGCGCTGCTGGAATCGGGGCGATGACCATCCCGGCCGAATACGCCCAGCTCTTTCAGCAAATCGCGGTCGGCGCGTTGCCGATCATTTTCGCGATAACGCTCCATGAAGCGGCGCACGGCTTCGTCGCCTCGTGGCTGGGCGACGACACGGCGTTGCGCATGGGCCGCGTGACCCTCAATCCGGTCAAGCACATCGATCCGCTGGGCACCATCATCCTGCCGCTGATCTTGCTGCTCGGCTCGCGCGGCATGTTCATGTTCGGCTATGCGAAGCCGGTGCCCGTGCGCTTCGATCGCCTCAACCGGCCGCGCCGCGACATGGTCTTTGTCGCGCTCGCCGGGCCGGTCACGAATATCGTTCTGGCGCTGATCTCGGCGCTTTTGCTCTACGTGACGCCCTATCTGCCCGGCTTTATCCAGAAGTGGACGGTGCTGAGCCTGTTCTATTCGATCGATTTCAACATCATCATCGCGCTCTTCAACATGATCCCGTTGCCGCCGCTCGATGGCGGGCGGGTCGCCGTCGGCATTCTTCCCGAAATACTGGCCGTTCCGCTGGCGCGTAGCGAGCGTTACGGCATGATCGTGCTGCTCGGACTGCTCTTCGTTCTGCCGGTCATCGGTCAAGCGATGCACATGGATTTGAACGTCATCGCCTATCTGCTGCAAACACCATTCGATTGGGTGCGACAATTGGTTTTCGAGATCGCGGGCATCAGCGAATGAGCAACGTCGAACCCTTCGAGATGCAAAAGCCCGAGATCGAGCCCAGCGCCGAGCTCGTCGTCGATCTCGAGGGCTACGAAGGTCCGATCGATGCCCTGCTGCAATTGGCGCGCGAGCAGAAGGTCGATATCACCAAGATCTCGATCTTGCGCTTGGCCGATCAGTATCTCGCCTTCATCGGCGCGGCGCGGCGGCTGCGTTTGGAGATCGCCGCCGATTACCTCGTGATGGCGGCATGGCTCGCGTATCTCAAATCGCGGCTGCTCTTGCCGCAGCCTGCAGATGCTGCCGAGCCTTCCGGCGAAGAGATGGCTGCGGCGCTGGCCCATCAATTGCTTCGCCTCGAAGCGATGCAGCAGTCGGGGCAAGGACTCTTCGCGCGCGATCTGTTGGGCCGCGACGTCTTCACGCGCGGTGCGCCGGAGGGGCTGCCGCGCGTGCTGATCCCGGTCTACGAAGCAACGCTCTACGATCTGCTCAAAGCTTATGGCGAGCAGAAATCGCGCAAAGAATCCGGCGTCCTCCATATCGATGCGCCGGAGCTTTATTCGATGGATGATGCCTTACAGCGCCTCGGGCGGCTCCTCGGCCGGATGCCGGATTGGCGCACGCTGCTCAGCTTCCTCCCACCCGGCTTGCAGCCCGGTTTGGTGCATCGCTCGGCGATCGCCGCCACTTTCGCCGCGACGCTCGAGTTGGTCCGCTCGGGCAAACTTGAGCTTCGCCAAGACAAACCTTTCGGTCCGATTTATCTGCGTAGCCTGCCAAACGAGAACACATGAGCCTGACAGATCCCGACATCATGAATTCCGACGAGACCATGACGGAAACCACCGCCGATCCCGCGCGCGAGCCGAATGACGAGCTGCGGTTGCTCGAGGCGCTGCTCTTCGCCGCGCCGTCGCCGGTCGATGAGGACGCGATCAAGCAGCGCTTGCCGGAAGGGGTCGATATCTCCGCGCTGATCGACGAACTCACGGCCTTCTACGCGCCGCGCGGCGTCAATATCGTGCATGTCGCCGGCGGCTGGACCATTCGCACCGCGCCCGATCTCGCCCCGCGCCTCAAGCTGACGCAGAAGGTCGGGCGCAAATTGTCGCGCGCGGCGATCGAGACGCTGGCGATCGTCGCCTATCATCAGCCGGTGACCCGGGCCGAGATCGAGGACATCCGCGGCGTCGTCATCAGCAAGGGCACGCTCGATACCATCATGGAAGCAGGCTGGATCGTGCCGAGGGGCCGCAAGCAAACGGTTGGTCGGCCGGTGACCTGGGTCACGACCGATGCCTTCCTGTTGCATTTCGGGCTCGCCGGCCTGACCGATTTGCCGGGTATCGATGAATTGCGGGCCGCGGGCCTGATCGGCCCGCGCCCGGTCTCGACCTTGAGCGAGACGATCGGCACGCCTGCCGAGGAGCGGCTGCCCGACGTCGCGGGCGAGGATGAGGACGCGGACGACCCCGCGGATGACGCGGGGTCGCTGTCCGATGCGGATGGGACTGACAGCGCGGCCTAGTACCGCGTTTGCCGCAGAAGGCTCGTTCTGCCATGATCTGCGACTGCAACCCACCAAGACGATAGTGATTTAGTCGATGTTCGATTTCGCTTGGTCCGAACTCGCGGTCATCGCCGTGGTCGCGCTGGTCGTCATCGGTCCGAAGGATTTGCCGCGCGTGATGCGGATGGTCGGGCAGTGGACGCGGCGTGCCCGGGCGATCGCCCGCGAATTCCAGGGCAGCCTCGATCAGATGGTACGCGAGGCCGAACTCGACGAGGTAAAGCGGCATATCGATCGCGCCACGAGCTTCAACGTCGAGAACGAGATCCGCCGCACCGTCGACCCGACAGGCGATTTGCAACGATCGCTCGACGAGCCGATGATCGGCAATCCGCTCGCCGATCCCGTGAAGCCGGTGGAGCGGGCAGCGCTCGAGGAAAAGCCGGCAGCGGCCCTTGAGGCGCCGTCGCTGCCGGCCGAGGCGACGGCCGATAAGGTCGAGGCCAAGCCTCCGGCCGCCGCCGAGCCCGAGAAGCATACGCTGTAAGCGATGAGCGAGCGCGAGGAAGAGCTCGAAGAAGGGCGGATGCCGTTGCTCGATCACCTGGTCGAGCTGCGCAAGCGCCTGATGTATTCGATCCTGGCGTTGTTCGTTGCCTTCTTTCCGTGCTGGTATTTCAGCAAGAACATCTACAATTTCCTCGCCCAGCCGTTGGCCGACGCGCTCAACAACGCGGGCGGCGGGCATTTCATCTTCACCGACGTCACCGAAGCGTTCTTTACCGATCTGCGCGTCGCGTTTTGGGCCGCGTTCTGCCTCGCTTTTCCGGTGATCGCCAGCCAGATTTGGATGTTCGTCGCGCCCGGCCTTTACAAGCAGGAGAAGCACGCGTTCTTCCCGTATCTCGTCGCGACGCCGCTTCTATTCATCATGGGCGCCGCGCTGGTCTATTACGTGATCTTCCCGGTCGCCTATCCGTTCTTCATGAGTTTCGGCTCGCGCGGCGGCGACGGCACGTTGGCCATCGATCTCGAGCCGAAGGTCAGCGAGTACCTGACCTTCGTGATGCATCTGATATTGGCCTTCGGCGTTGCCTTCCAGTTGCCGGTGCTGCTCAGCTTGATGGCGCGCGCCGGGCTGGTCACGGCAGCTGGCCTCGCCAAACAACGGCGCTATGCCATCGTCGGCATGTTCGGGTTGGCGGCGGTGCTCACTCCGCCCGATATTTTCAGCATGATGTCGCTGGCGATTCCGTTGCTGCTCCTGTTCGAGATATCCATCCTCTCCTGCAAGCTGGTCGAGAAGCAGCGCGCCAAGCGCGAGGCCGAGGCCGCTGCCGCAAAGTCCGATGAATGATCTATAGTGACATGCCATGTTCGACCTGAAGTCCATTCGCGACGACCCCGCGGCCTTCGATAAAGGGCTCGCGCGGCGCGGCTTGCCGCCGAAATCGCCCGAAATCCTTGCGCTCGATAAGGAATGGCGCGCGTCGCAGACCAAGGCCGAGGCGCTTCAAGCCGAGCGCAACAAGCTGGCGCGCGAGATCGGTGCCGTGAAGTCGAGGGGCGGCGACGCCAGCGCGATCCTGCAGCAAGTCGCGACGAGCAAAGACGAACAGGCGCGGCTCGAAGCCGAGGCAGGCCGTCTCAAGGGCGAGATCGATACGCTGCTCGCCGGCATCCCGAACATTCCGGTCGACGAAGTGCCCGACGGTAAGGACGAGCATGACAATGAGCTCGTGCGCAGCCACGGCACGCCGCGGAACTTTTCTTTCCCGCCGAGAGACCACGTCGCGCTCGGCGAAGGCCTCAAGCAGATGGATTTCGCGCGCGCGGGTAAGATCTCGGGCGCGCGCTTCGTCGTGTTGAGCGGCGGACTCGCACGGCTCGAACGTGCGCTGGCGGCCTTCATGCTCGATCTGCATACGCGCGAATACGGCTATACCGAAATCGCTCCCCCGCTGCTGGTGCGCGATGAGACGGCTTTCGGCACGGGCAATCTACCGAAATTCGCCGATGATCTCTTCCGTACGACGAACGGCCTTTGGCTCATCCCGACCGCCGAAATGCCGCTCACCAACCTCGTCGCCGGGGACATTCTCGACGAATCGGCGCTGCCGCTGCGCTTCACCGCCTGGACGCCGTGCTTCCGCTCGGAGGCCGGCGCTGCGGGCAAGGATACGCGCGGCATGATCCGTCAACATCAATTCGACAAGGTCGAGCTGGTTTCGATCGCTCATCCCGACCAGGCGCATGAAGAGCATGAGCGCATGACCGCCTGCGCCGAAGAGGTCCTGAAGCGGCTCGATCTGCCTTATCGCGTGATCCTGTTGTGTGCCGGCGATATGGGCTTCTCGTCACGTAAGACCTACGATATCGAGGTTTGGCTGCCGGCGCAGAATACCTATCGCGAGATTTCGAGCTGCTCGCAATGCGGCGAGTTCCAGGCGCGGCGCATGAATGCGCGTTTCAAGCCGAAAGAAGGCCCCAATAAAAAAGGAGGGGGCAATCGCTTCGTACACACCTTCAACGGCTCCGGCCTCGCGGTCGGTCGCACGCTGATTGCGGTGCTCGAGAATCATCAGCGAGAAGACGGCTCGATCGCGGTCCCGCCGGCGCTGCAGCCGTATATGGGAGGTGTGGAGGTTCTGCGCCCCGATGGGTGACGGGATCGACCTCGCGCAAGCCCGCATTCTCGTTTGCAACGACGATGGTATCGAGGCGCCTAGCATCAAATTGCTGGCGCGCGTCGCTCAGAGTCTGAGCAAGGATGTCTGGGTCGTCGCGCCCGAGCAGGAGCAAAGCGGCGCCAGCCATTCGCTGACCCTGACGCGGCCGCTGCGCGTGCGCCAATTGGGGCCGCGCCGCTTCGCGGTCGACGGCACGCCGACCGATTGCGTGCTGCTCGCCATGAACGCGGTGCTCAAGGATCAAAAGCCGCCCGACCTGGTGCTCTCGGGCATCAATGGCGGCGCCAATATGGGCGAGGACGTCACCTATTCCGGCACCATCGCCGCGGCCATGGAAGCGAGCCTCCTCGATCTCAAGGCGATCGCGCTCAGCCAGCACATCGGCGATGACCGGCGGGTCGATTGGTCGGCCGCGGCGGATTGGGCGCCGAAAGTGATTCGCCGCCTTGCCGCGCTGCCCTGGCCGCAGGATTCATTCTACAACGTGAATTTCCCGCAACTGAAGCCGGCGCAGGTCAAAGGCATCCTTCCCGCGGCGCAGGGCGGACGCAAGATCGGCGACCACTTGATCGAGCGCATCGATCCGCGCGGCCGGCCTTACTACTGGATCGGGCCGCAACGCGACGAGGCGAAGACGCGCCCCGGCAGCGACGTGCGTGCGGTCGCCGAGGGCTATGTCGCGGTGACGCCGGTCTTCCTCGATCTGACCAATCGCCGCGCGCTCGCCCGGCTGCGCCGATCTTTTGCCAAAAAGCCGCGGCGATGACTGCGCACGACCCGAAGGCGGGGCGACTGGTCGACGAGTTGCGCGCCGAGGGCATCACCGACGAGCGCGTGCTCAAGGCGATCGCACACGTGCCGCGTGAAAAATTCGTGCCGCCGACCTTCCGCGATCGCGCCTATGAGAACGTCGCGCTGCCGATCGGCCATGGCCAGACAATCAGCCAGCCCTATATCGTCGCGCTGATGACGCAGGCCCTCGAGGTGACGAACCGGCACATGGTCTTGGAGATCGGCACCGGCTCGGGCTATCAGGCGGCGGTGCTGGCGCGGCTGGCGCGGCGCGTCTTCACGGTCGAGCGCCATCGCGCCATGGCCAGCACGGCCGAGCAGCTGTTCAAAGACCTGCGCGTCAACAATGTCACCGTGCGCTTCGGCGACGGCACCAAAGCGTGGCCCGAACAGCCAAGCTTCGATCGGATCATCGTCACCGCCGCCGCGGCCAATCTGTCCGACGCGCTGATGGAGAGTTTGGGCGAGGGCGGGATTTTGGTCGCGCCGATCGGCGAAGATAAGCGCGATCAGACCTTGATGCGCTTGCGGCGCACGGCCGAGGGTTGGCACAGCGAAGATCTGTGCCCGGTGCGTTTCGTGCCGCTGGTCGCGGGGCTGCCGCGCGGCGCGACCCGCTGACGCAAGTTGTCGGTGATTCGCGCGTCATGGCATAAACTCGGACCATGATGCGTCAGGGCCCGTCGGCGCCAATCCTCGCGGTGATCGTTGTTGCGGCGCTCGCGGGCTGCGCGCGCGGCGGGCCGCCGGCGCCGTTATCCTTTCCCGGCGCGCAGACCAAGCCGCAAGCGGCTGCGCCGCCGCCGGCGCTGGCACCGCAAGCGCATCTGCCGCATCCCAGCCAGGCTGTGGTGGCCAAAGGCGATACGCTTTACACGATCGCGCGGCGCTACGATGTGCCGCTCCGCTCGATCATCGACGCCAATCACCTCGATCCGCCGTTCCGCGTTGCGGCGGGCACGACGCTGGAACTGCCGCAAGAGCGCTTCCACGTGGTAAAACAGGGCGATACGCTGTACGGCATCGCCCGGCTTTACGGCGTCGAGGTCAGCACGCTGGCGAGTCTCAATCGCCTCAGCCCGCCATTTTCATTGCGCACCGGCGAAACGCTCTATCTGCCAACGCCGGTCGAGCCGCCAGATAGATCGGCACCCGCCGTGGCCGCCGTGCCCGACACCTCCGCAACACCGGAGGCGCCCGCGGCAAAGCCCGGCAATGCGGCCGCCGCTCCATCCGGTGCACCGCCGGAAAAGCCGGATCAACGAGGCGGGCAACGGGAAGCCTCTGCCGCGCCGCCGCCGGAAGCGACGAAACCGGTGCCGCCGCGTATCGGCAAGGGCTTCGATTGGCCGGTGCAAGGCAAGATCATCGAGCGCTATGGCACTGGCGCCAATGGCACGCACAATGACGGCATCAACATTGCGGCGAAGCAAGGCGAGTCGGTGCGCGCCGCCGATGCCGGCGTTGTCGCCTACGCCGGCAATGAGTTGCGTGGCTACGGCAATCTCGTGCTGATCAAGCATTCGGGTGGTTACATGACCGCCTATGCTCACAATTCGCAGCTTTTGGTGAGGCGCGGCGAGGCTGTGAAGCGCGGCCAGGAAATCGCCAAAGCCGGCTCCACCGGCACGGTCAATACGCCGCAGGTGCATTTCGAAATCCGCCAGGGAACGCGCGCTATCGACCCGACGACCTTGCTGCCCAGCATCCAAGCCAGCGCCCGCTGAAGGAGGGGTTATGCAGCGCTACACGAGATCGATCGCCGAGCTGTGGCAGTTCTGGCAGCCCAACGCCAAAGGCGCGCTGCATCCGATGGTGTTCACCCGATACGAGGACCACCAAGGCGTGTTCGCGAAATTGACCTCGCTCGACCGCGACCAATGGGCGGGGGCTTATAGCGCGGCGGCGGCGGCGTTCGAGAAATTGGCGCGCGTGGCGGAAGCCAAGGGCGACGAGCGCGCCGCGACGGATCATTACTTTCACGCCTATGGCCTTTACCGTGTGGCGCGGTTTCCGACGACGAATTCCGCCGGCAAACGCGCTGCCTATCGCAAATCGCAGGAGATGTATCGCGCGGCGCTGCGCTATCTGCCGTATCGTTTTGAGCGCGTCGAGATCCCGTTCAAGGGCAAGGCGGGCGAGGGCGATCACTCGGTCGGCTATCTCATCCGCCGTCCCGGCGACGAGGCGCGCCGACCGTTGCTGATCATGTGGGCGGGCATCGATACCTTCAAGGAAGACCGCACCGAGATCTGGGAGCCGGTGATCGCCGCGGGCCTGTCGCTACTGCTTATCGACATGCCCGGCACGGGCGACGCGCCGCTCAAAGGCTCCGAGGACGCCGAGCGGCTTTGGGATGCGGTGCTCGATTGGTGTGCAACGCGGCCCGAGATCGATTCACGGCGCATCGGCGCCTGGGGCGGCAGCACGGGCGGCTATTGGGCGGCGAAAGTCGCGCATACGCATCGCGATCGCTTCGCGGCGGTCGTTGCCCAGGGTGGCTGCGTTCATTTTGCCTTTGCGCCGGAATGGATCGAGAAAGCGCAACGTGGCTCCTACGCCTTCGAGCTCGCCGAGACGCTCGCCAGCGCTTTCGGTCGCGACGGCTTCGACGAGTGGGTCGAGTACTGTCCGCGCTTATCGCTCTTACGGCAGGGCGTTATCGGCAAACCTTGCGCACCGTTGCTGTTGGTCAACGGCACGCAAGACACGATTTTTCCGATCGAAGACATGCACTTGTTGCTGGAGCATGGTAATCCGAAGGAGGCGCGTTTCTATCCGGTAGGTCATATGGGGTATACACCGGAGACGAATCCGACGATTATTCGCTGGCTTGCCGCCAAGCTCCTCGCGTAGAAAATTGCAAGCGCGAATTCGCGGTTGCATTCGGGGCGATCGTGATTAAGCTCCCTTTGCGTCTTTTTTTGATCGCAAGAGCTTTTTCCCGCAACGGGCTGAAACACGAATAGGGGAAAACCGATGTTTGCACGCGAGAAGGATGCTAAACAAAAATCGGACGATCGGATTCACGAAACCGTGACTCCGCTCTCCGATATCAGCGGCGCCGCGACGGCGGTGCTGCCAAATCCGGCGGAGAGAACGTCGACGATCGCGGTCTCGCGCGTATCGCCGACGCCGGCATCAACGTCGGTGGTCGCTTCGCGCGACGGTAAGAGCGAGGCGAAGAACGAGACCAAGCGACTGACTGTCGGTCGTGGAATTTCGCTCAACGGCAAGATTTCGTTCTGCGACCGCTTGGTGATCGATGGCAAGGTGGAAGCCGAGCTCGAAGATTGCCACACGGTCGAGGTGACCGAGAACGGCACGTTCAAAGGCGCTGCCGAAATCACCGGTGCCGAAATCTCGGGACACTACGACGGCTCTCTCACCGTACGCGAAAATCTGTTGATTCGCAGCACGGGCCGCGTCAGTGGCACGGTTCGTTACGGCAAGCTGCACATCGAAGACGGCGGTGAAATCAATGGCGACGTGAAGAGCCTCGCGTCGTCTAAGACCTGAATGAAGCTGTCGGCGGCGGGGATTACTCCGCCGCCAGCGGCGTTACACGCAAGACGCCGGTCGGATTGGCCGATATCTTGATTTGGTTGGCATAGGTTTCGAGCCAATCGACACTCGCCGGCGCGACGAAATCGCCGCCATGCGCGCCGAGGAAGATGTCGCCGTTCTCGGCACCGGGGGGCTTGATACCGCTCTCGGCCAAGTCGCGCATCGCTTTCAGCATTCGCTGGCGTGTGCGTGTTATCATCAGATCGCCGATGGTGAGATGCTCGATATTGTGATCGACGCATTCGCCCATGCTCTCCGTGATCGCTTGATCTTGCAGGTGCACGCCGTCGATGCCCGTGTATGTCGATGCGCGCTGGCGCTCGCGATCGATCATCCAATCGTTGCTCTCTTCGGGTACCAGGCGGTAGCGGCCATACCAATCCGTCGAGTTCGGCTGGTAGTGAAAATTCAGTCCGAGGCCGGGCACGCGATCGCCGCTGGCCAAATTCTGCAAGGTCGTATCCCAGGAGCATTGCAGGAACATCGTATGCGTGTCGTCCATCGGCACCCACGCGCGCGCGGTTAGATTGGTGCCGAAGGCGGCGTTCGGAATCATCGTCCAGAACGGGAAGAGGTAGTGCGCAATGCGGTAGTAAAGTTTGCCGGGTGTCGCGGGACGGTGGGCGGCGTACATCGTGCCCCATTCCGTCTCGATGCAATGGTAATCGGGCGCGCGGTCCTCGAGGCGATACCGGATCGTCGAGTCGGGAGCATAATCCTCGGCAGCGGCTTTGCCTTCATGCAGGAAGCCGAAATGCGAGGTATCGATGTCGCCCTCGATCGCTTGCAGCCAGTTGCAGTGGCGTTGCGCCCAGCGCGCCTTGAGTTGGGCCTCGGGCAGGAACAACGGCTCGAGGGCGGGGAAGGGCGGCGCCGCGACGGATTCGCCCATATAGACCCAGACGAGCCCGTTGCGCTCGAGCGCCTTGTAGGCCATTGCCTTGATCTTGTCGGCAAAGGAATGACGCGGCTTCACATTCGGCATGTCGAGGCAATTGCCGTCGACGTCGAATTTCCAGCCGTGATAGACGCAGCGCAGGCCGCATTCCTCGTTACGGCCGAGGAACAGCGATGCGCCGCGATGCGGACAGCGATGATCGAAGATACCGACGCGGCCGTGGCTGTCGCGAAAGGCGATGAGCTTCTCGCCGAGGAGCATCAGCCGCATTGGCGCGCCGTCGGCCGCGATCTCACTCGAAGCACAGGCGGGGATCCAATAGTGCCGAAGCAGCTTGCCCATCGGCGTGCCGGGTCCGACGTGAGTCAGCTGCGCATAGTCCGATGTCGTCGCCATCGCCTCGCTCCCTCGCGATTAGCCGAGTTTCTTGCCGAGCCTTCCAGCGAGATCCTGGATGTATTGCCAAGCGACCCGGCCCGACCGCGCGCCGCGGGTAATCGCCCATTCCGCGGATTCGGCCTTCAGCCTGTCGTGAGGATAATCGAGCTGGAAATGTTTTGCATAGCCCTCGACCATGGCGAGGTAGGTTTGCTGGTCGCAGGCATGGAAGCCGAGCCATAGGCCGAAACGATCCGAGAGCGAGACCTTTTCCTCGACGGCTTCGCCGGGGTTGATCGCGCTCGATCGCTCGTTCTCGATCATGTCGCGCGACAGAAGATGCCGCCGGTTCGATGTCGCGTAGAGCACGACATTGTCGGGGCGGCCTTCGATGCCGCCTTCGAGCACGGCCTTCAGCGATTTGTAGCTCGTATCCTGATTGTCGAAGGAGAGATCGTCGCAGAAGAGCAGGCAGCGCCGCTTCGTGTTGCGCAACAGCGCGAGGAGATTGGGAAGGCTTGGAATGTCTTCGCGATGAATCTCGACGAGGACCAACGCTCCCTTCTTCTCGGCGTTGACCGTCGCATGCGCCGCCTTCACCAGCGAGGATTTGCCCATGCCGCGCGCGCCCCACAGCAGCACGTTGTTCGCGGGCAATCCCTGGGCGAAGCGCCGCGTGTTGTCGAGGAGGATATCGCGGACCCGGTCGATGCCCTGGAGCAACACCATCTCCACGCGGTTGACGGTCTTCACCGGCTCGAGCCAGGCACGATCAGCATGCCAGACGAAGGCGTCGGCGACAGCGAGATCGTTTTCCGGCGGCACGGCAGGGGCCTGACGCTCGAGCGCGGCTGCGATGCGCTGAAACAGTTCCTCGAGCTTCGCGCTCTCGCTCATCCTCGCACCCTAACGATTGGCGAAATCAGCGATAGAACGTCCACCAGGCCGGGCCGTCGGCCATGGTCATGCCGTCACGCTCGGCGCTGGCAACGCATTGATGGAGCGAGCGGTACATCAGGCTGTATTCGCAGATATCTGGCTGTCCGTTGGCGCCGTGCATCACGATCGTGTCCGTGCAGCCCGCCACGAGAAGCGCCGCAAAGCCCAAAAACATGAAGGTTTTCATCGCCGCCTCCGTAGATTAACGCCATGATAGCGAGCGTCACTCCGGCCGCAAAGCCATTGTGTTGCTTGCGCTTTATGCTTCCATCCGGTAGGAATGCGCCACGGCTTGCGGGGCCCGAGCCGCGGCCCTTTCCCTGTTGGCGCGAAGGAGTTGGAGGATGCTGATTACGCCCGCTTATGCGCAGGCGGCCGCCGGCGGCAGCGATGCCTCCAGCATGATGGTCCAGCTCGCGCCTCTGGCGTTGATCTTCGTCGTTTTCTACTTTTTCCTCATCCGCCCGCAGCAGCAAAAGGCGAAGCAGCAACGCTCCATGCTCGATTCGATCCGGCGCGGCGACCGCGTCGTGACCGGGGGCGGCATGATCGGCACGATCGCGAAGGTGGTCAGCAACGAGGAGGTTTTAGTCGACCTCGCCGACAACGTCCGCGTCCGGGTCGTGCGCTCGACCATCACGCAAGTGCTCGCCAAGACCGAGCCGGCCAAGGAAGCGAAAGCCAAAGACAGCGACACGCCCGCCAATGACGACAGCGCCACCGTGACGACCCCGGCGAAGGACGACGATCCGAAGACGCCGGCGTGGCGGCGTATGCTGGGCTTGCGCTAAACCGGCCCACGGCACAGCGCGTTAGGTCCGACGCAATGCTTTATTTCCAAGCCTGGAAACTGACGCTCATCCTCGGCGTTTGCCTGCTCGGCTTCATCTTTGCGCTGCCGAACGCTTTCGCGCCGACTACGCTCGATCATTGGCCGAGCTTCCTTCACCGGCAGGTGTCGCTCGGCCTCGATCTGCGCGGCGGCTCGTATTTGTTGCTGCAAGTCGACATGACGACCGTCGAGCAGGAGCGCCTCAACAGCCTCGTTGACGAAGTACGGACTCAGCTCGTCGCGGCGAAGATCGGCTATAGCGATCTTGCCGCCACCGCCAACCATGTCAGCTTCACGGTGCGCGACGGCGGGCGCATCAACGATGTGCGCGACATCGTCACCAAGATCGACCCAACGCTGGACGTGCAGATCGGTACCGGCGGAGCGGCAAGCCTGACGCCGAACCAGCAAGCGCTCATCCAGCGCCGCAATTCCGCGATCGATCAATCGATCGAGATCGTGCGCCGCCGCATCGATGAGACCGGGACGAAAGAGCCGTCGATCCAGCGCGAAGGCGATGATCGCATCCTGTTGCAACTGCCGGGCGTCGATAATCCGGAGCATGTGAAAGAGCTGATCGGCCGCACCGCGAAGATGACGTTCCAACTTGTCGACCCGAACGCCTCGCCGCAGGACGCTCGCGGCGGCAGGGTGCCGGCCGGCGACGTGCTGTTGCCGGGTTCGGACACGGCCAATGGTCAGCCGACGCAGTATTACGTCGTGCGACGTCGCGTCATGGTCAGCGGCGACACACTGACCGACGCGCAAGCGACCTTTGGTCAGAACGGGCAGGCGGTCGTCAACTTCAAGTTCGATTCGACAGGGGCGCGCCGCTTTGGCGATGCGACGAAGGAGAACGTCGGCAAGCCTTTCGCCATCGTGCTCGACAACAAGGTGATCAGCGCGCCGGTGATTCGCGAGCCGATCCTCGGCGGCTCGGGCCAGATCGAGGGCAATTTCACCGTGCAGTCGGCGAACGATCTGGCGCTGCTGCTGCGTGCCGGTGCCCTGCCGGCGCCGCTTACCGTGCTCGAGGAACGCACGGTCGGCCCCGGGCTTGGCGCGGATTCGATCCATGCCGGCGCGCTTGCCAGCATCGTCGGCGTGGTCCTCGTCGTGGCCTTCATGATTGTGTTTTACGGGCTCTTCGGCGTGTTCGCGGATATCGCGCTCTTCTTCAATCTCTGCATCATGATGGCGGCGCTGACCTTGCTCGGCGCGACGCTGACCTTGCCTGGCATCGCCGGCATCGCGCTGACGATGGGCATGGCGGTCGATGCCAACGTGCTGATCTACGAGCGTATCCGTGAGGAGGTGAGGGGCGGGCGCTCGCTGATCTCCTCGCTGCAGGCCGGGTTCGAGCGCGCCTTCGGTACCATTCTCGATAGTCACGTCACCACTCTGGTCGCCGGCGCGCTCATGTTCTGGCTGGGCTCGGGCCCGGTGAAAGGCTTTGCGGTGACCTTGAGCCTCGGCGTGCTGACATCGCTCTTCTCGGCCATCCTGGTCACGCGGCTGCTCATCGTGACTTGGCTGCGGCGGTTGAAACCAAAAGCAATTCCGATCTGATCCCAATGCGTCCGCTCATCATCATCCGCCGGATTCCCAACATCGACTTCATGGGGCTGCGCTACGTCGGCTTCGCGCTGTCGGGCCTTCTGACCATCGCGTCGATCGTGTTGTTCTTCACCAACGGCCTTAACTACGGTATAGATTTCAGCGGCGGCACGATCATCGAAGTGCGCAGCATCGGCGGCCCCGCCGATCTCGCGAAGATGCGCTCGGATCTCGACAGCCTCGGTCTGCGCGACGTAACGCTGCAAAATTTCGGCGGCGCCGACGATGTCCTGATCAGGCTTCAAGAGCAGTCGGATAAGACGCAGGAACAGACCGTCAATCAGGTCAAGGATAAGCTCGGCAACGCTTTCGAGTACCGTCGCACGGAAGTCGTTGGTCCAACCGTCGGCGCCGAACTCATCAAGGCCGGCGTCGAAGCGACGGTGCTCGCGCTCTTCGCGATCGCGTTTTATGTCTGGTTCCGCTTCGAATGGCCATTCGGCGTCGGTGCGATGCTATCGACCTTGCACGACACCATCACAACGATCGGGCTGTTCTCGCTGCTGCAGATCGAATTCAATCTGACGACCTTGGCGGCGATCCTCACGATCGCTGGTTATTCGATCAACGATACGGTCGTGATTTACGATCGCGTGCGCGAGACCATGCGCCGCTACAAAAGCATGGAGTTCGCCGAGCTCATCAATAAGAGCCTCAACGAGACACTGTCGCGCACCATCCTTACCGTCAGCACCACCGCGTTGGCCGTGCTCTCGTTGCTATTGTTCGGCGGCGAGGTGCTGCGCGGCTTCTCGATCGCGATGCTCTGGGGCATCGTCGTCGGCACATATTCGTCGCTCTTCATCGCCGCTCCCTTGCTCTATTACATCCGGCCCAAGCGTGCCGCCGCGGAACCGAGCGCTGCTGGTGAAGTTGTCGTCCGCGGAAAGTCGTAAGCTTGGACGTCACGCCGCTCGTCGCAAAAGATCGGCAGGTCATCGAGAGTTACGGGGCGAGCGGCTTCCGCGTCAGCGGGCATTCCTATGACGGGGCCATCCTCGTCCTGCCGCAAGCGACATATGCCTGGCCCGTCACGGCGCTCGCCGATATTGCGGCGGCGACTCTCGCGCCCGCGATCGACGCCGGTATTCGAATTCTGCTGCTCGGTTGCGGCCGACACACGTTGCCCGTGCCGCCCGCGTTGCGTCAGGAATTGCGCGCCCGCGGGGTCGTCATCGATGCGATGGATACGGGGGCGGCCTGTCGTACATATAACGTCTTGCTTGCCGAGGATCGGTTGGTCGCTGCCGCTTTGCTGCCGGCGCGGTGAGCGGGAACCAAGCGGCGACGCGCCGATTATGAATCAAATGAAAGCACTTTTTCGACAGGTGAGGCTGGCATGAGTCCTCCAATGTCAGCCGGCACCAATCCCAAGTTCAGCGGCCGCGACGTCCTTGTGATCGAGGATGAGGAGATGATCGCCTCGGTCATCGAGGAGATGCTGCTCGATCTCGGCTGCCGGCAGGTTTGGATCGCCGGCTCCGCCAAGGATGCGCAGGCGGTGCTGGCGCAGCATCGCCCGCATGCCGCAATTCTCGATGTCAATCTCGGCGGCGATTCCGGCTTCGAGCTCGCGCAATCGCTGGCCGATGCAAAGATTCCGTTCGTTTTTGCGACCGGCTACGGCCGACACGGTTTGCCCGAGCAATGGGCGGCACGCCCGATCATTCAAAAGCCGTTCAAGCTCGAGATGCTGCAGGCACTGGTCGGCGCTCTGCTTTAAGGTGATTTCCAACGTCTCGAAATGGAAACGGGGCCCGACGGCCCCGCTTCGTTGTCGGATTGCCGGGCAGCTTAGTAGAAGTGGATGCCGGCCATGCAATAGAGCATCGGAATCGAGAGCATCGTGTTGACGCGCGAGGCAAGGCCCGCGGTCCGCGCGGCGACCTTTATCTCGTCGGGCGTTGCCGGCGTGATGCCGATGTTCTTCTTCTGGTTCGGCCAAATGATGAACCATACGTTGAACCACATGATCGTGCCGAGCCACATGCCGATGCCGATCGTGGTGTAGTGCAAGCTGCCGTCACCGATGCCGATCTTGATCGCCGAGAGCAGATAGCCGTTCATCCAGGCGAGGATCAAGCCGAAGATGATCGTGAACATCGCACCCCAGCGAAACCAGAAGAGCGCTTCGGGGAGGATGTATTTTGCGACGCCGGGACGAAGCTCGGCCGGGATTTTCGGCATCGTCGGCGTCTGGGTGAAGTTGAAGTACCAGAGATGGCCGATCCACATCACGCCGCTGATGATATGGCACCAGCGGACGAACATAGCCCACCATTCAAAACTGACGAGTTCCATGGCGCGTCCCCCTCCGCTTAAGCGATGGCGTGAATCAGCAGGATGACGACGACCGTAAGCACCAGGCCCAAGACGATCGTCTGCCCGAGAGAATCCAGCGGGTTTTTCATGAGCGTTTCCCCTTTATTGCCAAATGTACGATTCGGTGCCGCATGGCTCGGTCGAGCCATGCAGCACCGGATAATTTTAGCGTACTTTGCTGAGATTAGCTGCGACAAAATCCCAATTGACCAGATGGCCCAGGAAGGTCTCGACGAAGTCCGGCCGCCGATTCTGGTAGTCGAGATAGTAGGCGTGCTCCCAGACGTCGCAGGTGAGGAGCGCCGTTTGCCCGAGTGACAGGGGGTTAACGGCGTTCGGCGTCTTGGTGATTTTCAGCCCCCCGCCGCCCTCGGCCACCAGCCATCCCCAACCGCTGCCGAACTGGCCGACGCAGGCGGCCTTGAATTCCTCCTTGAACTTGTCGTAGCCGCCGAAGGATTTCGTGATCGCGGCGCCGATATCGCCGGCAGGCTGTCCGCCGCCACTTGGTTTCATGCAGTTCCAGAAGAACGTATGATTCCAAACTTGCGCGGCGTTGTTGAAAATCCCGGCCTTCGAATCGTCTTTAGCCGTCGTCTTGATCAGTTCCTCGAGAGATTGCGACGCCAGCGGCGAGTCCTTGACGAGATTGTTCAAGTTGGTCACGTAAGCGGCGTGGTGCTTATCGTGATGGAACTCAAGAGTCTTCGCTGAAGTATGGGGCTCCAGCGCGTCCTTGGGATAGGGAAGTGGGGGTAATTCAAATGCCATCTTACTTACTCTCTTTCCACCAAGTTGTTACCGAAACAAAGACGGCACCCGATTCGGTGCCGCGCGCTTGAACATAGCTTCAGCGGGAAAGAGCGGCAATTTGAGGCGAATGCCATGAGCGTGGGCGCGCGGATCTCCTGTTCGCGCTGTGGCGCGAGCTTCACTTGCGATCCCACTGGCGATTGCTGGTGCAAGACGCCGCCTTATGTGCCGATACCGGCGGCGGGCGAGACATGTCTCTGTCCGGATTGCCTGGCCCGGGCGCGGGAAGCCCCGCCGCAACCGAATTCGGCCACACCTCCGCTTCATGAGTGATTCCTCGCTAGCGGCGGGATTGCGGCGCCACGATCGCGATCGCTATCAGACCGCGTTGTTCGCATCGGCGGAGCGTCGCGATGCGCTCTTCGCGGTCTACGCCTTTAATTACGAGATCGCGCGCATCCGCGAATCGGTGCGCGAGCCCTTGCTTGGGCTGATGCGGCTGCAATGGTGGCGCGATGCGCTCGACGAGATCTATGCCGGCAAGACGCCGCGCCGGCACGAGGTCGTCACGCCGCTTGCGCGCGCCATTGCCGCGCACGGCCTCTCAAAAGCGCATTTCACCGCGCTGCTCGATACGCGCGCGCAGGATATGGAGGAGGTTCCGCCGGACTCCTTGGCGGCGCTGGAAAATTACGCGGCGGCTACATCCGGCAGGCTGATACTGCTTGCGCTGGAGGTGCTGGGCGTGCGCGAGGCGAAGGCGACGGAGACCGGTCGTGATATCGGCATCGCTTATGCGCTTGCCGGGTTGTTGGTCGCCGCGCCATTCCACGCGCGGCAGCGACGGCTCTATCTACCCGCGGCGCTGACCGCGCGGCATCGCGTCGATCTCGAGCGCAGTCTTTTCGCGTTGAAACCATCGCCGGAGCTGGCCGCCGCCGTTCGCGAGATCGCGGATCGCGCGCGCCGCCATCTCGAGGAGGCGCGGCAACATCGCCGTTTCAACCCGCGCGCTGCGATGCCGGCGCTGCTGCATGCCGTGCTCGCCGAGCGGCGTTTGCGGCAACTCGCCGCTTTCAATCATAATTTATTCGATCCGCGGCTCGCGACCGAGGACCCGTTGCAAAGCCTGCGTCTTGCTTGGGCGGCGCTGCAACATCGCTACTAACTTCGCGTGTGGGGGGGTGAGAGGAACCATGACTGAGCCGGCAAAAGTCGTCGCGATCGAAGAGCATTTCTGGACGCCCGATCTGCGCACGGAAGCGATGGTCGGCGTACCGCCCCATACCCAACCGCATTGGTACGCCGGGCTGAGCGATCTGTCCGAGCGGCGCCTTAAGGAGATGGACGAGGCGCGGATCGATATGCAGGTGATTTCGCATGCGCCCCCTGGCGCGCAAACGGCTACAGCCGAGCGATCGGTGGTGCTGGCGCGGCAAGCGAACGACATGCTGCATGAGGCGGTTCTAGCGCATCCCCGCCGTTTCGCCGGATTCGCGATTCTGCCGACGCCCGATCCGAAGGCGGCTGCCGATGAGCTCGAACGCACCGTCACCCAATATGGCTTCAAAGGCGCGATGATCCACGGCCTGACCCATGGCAGCTTCACCGATGAGAAGCGGTTTTGGTGCATCTACGAGCGCGCCGCGGCGCTCGACGTGCCGATCTATATCCACCCGGCGATGCCGCATCCCGCCGTGATCGAGGCGTATTTCAAAGATTACCCGACGATGATTGGGGCCGGTCTCGGCTTCACATTCGAGACCGCGGCCCATGCCATTCGCTTGTCGATTTGCGGCCTGTTCGATGCCTATCCGAAGCTGCGCATCATCCTCGGCCATATGGGCGAAGGGTTGCCCTTCCTATTGTGGCGCTGCGATATGGCACTCTCGCGCGACAAGGGACTCAAGCGGAAGTTTCAAGAGTATTTCCGCGAACATTTCTACATCACGACCAGCGGCAACTTCTCCTATCCGGCGCTTGCCTGCGTCGCAGCCGAAATGAGCACGGATCGCATTCTCTTCGCTGTCGATTGGCCCTATGCCTCGAATCGCGAGGGGCGCGATTTCATCGATCACGCGCCCACTGTCGCCACACGACAAGGAAAAGATTTTGAAGCACAACGCCGCCGGGCTGCTGCGGCTCTGACCCATGCCTAGGGTGCCACGGTGAACCCCGCCGTCGCTGCGCCGCGGCGATGGCGTTCCACCATGGCGACATAGGCGGCTTCGAGATGCCGGCAATAGCCGGTGAGGTCGAACAAGGCGGAGCTTTCGCGCGCCGCGGCAAGCCTTGCGCGCAACGCGGCGAGCCGGTCCGGGGCAAGCGCGAGAGAAAGAGCAAGCGCTTCGTAATCCGCCAGCGAGCGCACCGCCAATTCCGGTAGTCCCGCCGTGGCGAGCACGCTGGTCGCGACCCGTGCCGCCATGCTGTTGCCCGTGCAAGTGACGAGCGGAACGCCGGCCCATAGCGTCTCGGTGGCGGTGTTGTGCGCGTTGTAAGGCACCGTATCGAGGAAGAGGTCCGCGGCGGACACGCGCGCTAGATGTAATTGCCGCTCGATCGGCGGCGCGAAAACTAGCCGGTCGGACTCGACGCCGCGCGCGACTGCCTCGCGGCACAGATTCGCTTGGGATTCCTCGCCGGCGTAAAGCCACAGCACGCTGCCCTCGATCTGGGCGAGCAAGCGCATCCAGATGTCGAAGACCGGGGGCGTGATCTTCTGGCTCGAGTTGAAATTGCAGAAGACGAAGGCGTCGGCAGGTAGCGTGTGGGCGCGCCGGTCCGGGCGTTCCGCCATGATCGGCGTCGCCGCGCTCGGCAGATAGCAATGCGGGAGCCGTACGATTTGCTCGTTGAAATGCTCGGCGAGCGTTTCGGGAATCGCGATGCGGTCGCCGATGACGTAGTCGATGAAATCTGCGCCCGCGGTGCCGGGATGACCGAAGTAATTGACCTGCAGCGGCGCGGCGCGGTTCGCGAAAATGCCGAGGCGCGCGTTCTCGATATGGCCCATGAGATCGACCGCTATGTCGATCTCATGCTCGCGCAAAAGCGAGGCGGTGGCGCCGTCCGACAAACGCGCGGCGTCGATGAAATGATCGAAGGTCGCGGTCAGCCGCCGGCCGATAGCGCTGTCCGGCGCCGCGATCAGCGATATGCCCCAGAGTTCGAAGCGGTCGCGATCATGGTGCTCGAAAAGATCCACCAGCGTGTGGCCGGTGACATGGTTGCGGAAGTCGCCGGAAAGATAGGCGAGGCGAATGCGCGGCCGCGCCGGACGCGCGGCGATTGGGCTGGCCGCCGCCGCGACGCGAGCGAAGGCGTTGGCGACGTTGCGGGCGGCTTGCGCCTGAAGTCCGGGATCATCGCTGAAGGCGATCACCGTGAGCGGCCCGATCGCCGCGCCGTTGCGGATATGCGCGGCGATATCGGCGGTGCGCTGCCGCCAATTGCGCCAATCGCAGAGAGTGGCGGCAACGCCGAATGCAGCGCCGGCCGCATCGGCATGGACTGGCTGCAATGCCAAAGCAGCTCCATGGCTGGCCAAGGCATCGCCGAAGCGCCTGAGGCTGGCTAGGGCCAGGCCGCGGTTGTAGAGCGCCTCGGCATCTCTCGGATCGTGTGCGATTGCGCGATCGAAGCTCGCAAGCGCTTCGTCCGTCCGGCCGAGCGATTGCAAAACGATGCCACGGTTGTTGTGGGCCCCGGCAAAGGATGGATCGACGGCAAGTGCGCAGTCGTAAGCCGCGAGAGCGTCGGCAAAGCGGTGCAGCGCGCGAAGCGCATTGCCGCGATTATTGGCGATGATCGCATCGTCGGGCGCGCGGCTGAGCGCGGCGTCGTAGCAACTCAGCGCCTCTTCAAATCGGCCGAGCGCGAAGAGGATGCAGCCGCGGTTGTAGAGCGGTTCGGTTGGATCGCGCAGGAGCGCGGCCGCCGCCGCGAAACTATCAGCAGCGTCGGCGAGCCGTCCCAGCGCATGCTGGGCCATCCCGCGCAAATTCTGTGCTTCCGCGATTTGCGGACTGAGCGCGACAACGCGTGCGGCGTAACCCTCGGCGGCGTCGTAATCGCCGCGGTCATAAGCGAGGGTCGCCAGCGCATAGAGCGCGCGCAGATGATTTGGGTCGGCGATGACGATCTCGCGGCAGAGCTTCTCGGCGCCGGCGCGGTCGCCATGGCGATGGGCATCGGCCGCCTGCTCGAACAGAGCATCGAGCGCGGATGGCGCCATGCGACCGCTACTCCGCCGCCTCTTCGCTCGGCGCCAGCCATTCGCCGAGCTCGGCGAGGGCGCGCTTCGCCATCAGGGGCTTCTTCTCGCCGCGATTTCCACGCGTGATGACGCCGGCCGGGAGTGGCGGGAAGAGACCGAAATTCACATTCATCGGCTGGAAAGTGACTGCATCCGCGCCGCCGGTGATATGCGACAGGAGCGCGCCAAGCGCAGTGGCGGGTGGCGGCGCCGCCAGCGTCTCGCCTCGCTGCTCGACCGCGGCAAAGCGTCCCGCGAGCAACCCGATCGCGGCGCTTTCTACATAACCTTCGACGCCGGTGATCTGACCGGCGAAGCGGATCTGCGGCCGCGCTTTGAGGCGCAGGAACTGGTCGAGCAACTTCGGGCTGTTGATAAAGGTGTTGCGATGGAGTCCGCCGAGCCGTGCGAACTCGGCCTGCTCGAGACCTGGAATCGTACGGAACACGCGCACCTGCTCGGCGTGGCGCAGCTTGGTCTGGAAGCCGACGATGTTGTAGAGCGTACCCAGCGCATTGTCCTGGCGAAGCTGGACCACCGCCCAGGCGCGCCGGCCGGTCGCGGGATTGGTGAGGCCGACAGGCTTCATTGGACCCCAGCGCAGCGTGTCCGGGCCGCGCGCCGCCATCACCTCGATCGGCAGGCAGCCATTGAAATAGGGCGTGCTCTCTTCCCATTCGCGAAATGCGACCGCATCGGCCTCGAGCAACGCCGTGACGAATTGCTCGTACTGCGTCTTGTCGAGCGCGCAATTGATGTAATCGGCGCCATCGCCTTTGTCATAGCGTGACTGTCGCCAGGTCCTGGCCGGATCGATGCTCTCGGTGTAGACAATCGGTGCGATCGCATCGAAGAAGGCGAGGGATTGCTCGCCGGTCGCGGCCGCGATCGCCTCGGCCAGAGACGTCGCAGTCAAGGGACCGGTCGCAATGATCGTGCTGTCCCAGTCGGCGGGCGGCAGCGCGTCGATTGCCTCGCGCCGGATCTCGATCAGCGGCTCGGCCTCGATCGCCGCTTGGATGCGGCCCGAGAACCCATCGCGATCGACGGCAAGAGCGCCTCCGGCGGGCAGCCGGCTCGCGTCGGCCGCCTGCATGATCAGCGAGCCGCAGCGCCGCATCTCTTCATGCAGCAGCCCGACCGCGTTGTTCCCGGCATCGTCGGAGCGCAACGAATTCGAGCAGACCAGCTCCGCGAGCCGATCGGTGCGATGTGCATCGGTCGCACGCAGCGGCCGCATCTCATGCAGCACAACGCGCGCGCCCAGGCGCGCCGCTTGCCAGGCCGCCTCGCTGCCGGCGAGCCCGCCCCCGACGACGTGGATCGCGACGCTACTTTGACCCTTTCCGCTCATGCGGACCTTATAGCCGCTCTCGCAAGGGAAGGCAGTCAAGCCCGCTTGAGCTTGCGGCTCTCGGCGCTCTGCTTGAGATAGGGGCGGAGATAATCGCCCGTATAGCTGCCCTTGGTGGCGGCGATCTGCTCGGGCGTGCCGCTGGCGACGATGCGTCCGCCGGCATTGCCGCCTTCGGGGCCGAGATCGATGATGTAATCCGCGGTTTTGATGACCTCGAGATTGTGTTCGATCACCAGCACCGTGTTGCCCTGATCGACCAGCGCGTGCAGCACGTCGAGCAGCTTCTTCACGTCCTCGAAATGCAGGCCGGTGGTCGGCTCGTCGAGGATATAGAGCGTGCGGCCGGTGCCGCGGCGCGACAGCTCCTTCGCCAGCTTGACGCGTTGCGCCTCGCCGCCCGAGAGCGTCGTCGCCGCTTGGCCGACATGGATATAGCCGAGGCCGACGCGTTCCAAGGTGACGAGCTTGTCGCGAATCGCCGGCACGGCGCGGAAGAATTCCGCGCCCTCTTCGACGGTCATGTCGAGCACGTCGGCGATGCTCTTGCCCTTGAACATCACCTCGAGCGTTTCGCGGTTGTAGCGCTTGCCGTTGCAGACATCGCATTGCACGAAGACGTCGGGCAGGAAGTGCATCTCGATTTGCAGCACGCCGTCGCCTTCGCAGGCTTCGCAGCGGCCGCCCTTGACGTTGAACGAGAAGCGGCCTGGGCCATAGCCGCGCGCTTTTGCTTCGGGCAGACCGGCGAACCAATCGCGCATCGGTGTGAAGGCGCCGGTATAAGTCGCGGGATTGGAGCGCGGCGTGCGGCCGATCGGCGATTGATCGATATCGATGATCTTGTCGAGATGCTCGGTGCCGTCGATACGGTCGTGCGGCCCGGGATGCTCGTGCGCGCCGTTGAGCTTGCGCGCGAGCGCCTTGTAAAGCGTGTCGATCACCAGGGACGACTTGCCGCCGCCCGAGACGCCCGTCACGCAGGTGAAGGTGCCGAGAGGGAAGTCGGCCGTGATGTTCTTGAGGTTGTTGGCGCGGGCGCCGACGATCTTCAGGTGCTGGCCGAGATGGCCGGGACGGCGCTGCGCCGGGACATCGATACGGCGTCGGCCGGTGAGATAGTCGGCGGTGATGCTGTCGGGCGCCTTCATCACATCGGCGGGCAGGCCGGCGGCGATGACCTTGCCGCCATGAATACCCGCCTGTGGGCCGATATCGATGAGGTAATCGGCCGAGCGGATCGCCTCTTCGTCATGCTCGACGACGATGACCGTATTGCCGAGGTCGCGCAGCCGCTTGAGCGTCGCGAGCAGCCGGTCGTTGTCGCGCTGATGCAGGCCGATCGACGGCTCGTCGAGCACGTAGAGCACCCCGGTGAGGCCGGAGCCGATCTGCGAGGCGAGGCGGATGCGCTGACTCTCGCCGCCCGAGAGCGTGCCCGAAGCGCGCGCCATGGTCAGGTATTCGAGGCCGACATTGCGCAGGAAGCCCAGACGCTCGTTGATCTCTTTGAGGATGCGCTGCGCGATGTCGCGCTGCTTCGCCGTAAGCGCCTTCGGCAACGCGCCGAACCATTCGCAGGCATCGAGGATCGAGAAGTCGCAGACTTGGCTGATATCGAGCGCGTTGATCTTGACCGCGAGCGCCTCGGGCTTGAGGCGGCGGCCGTGGCAGGTCTCGCACTCGGTCGTGTTCTGGTAGCGGCCGAGCTCTTCCTTGAGCCAAGAGCTGTCGGTCTCCTTGAAGCGGCGTTCCATATTGGGGATCACGCCCTCGAACGGCCGCGTCGTCGTATAGGCTTTGGTGCCGTCGTCATAGCGCATCGTGATCGGCGTCTCGCCCGAGCCGAACAGCACCGCTTTGCGGACTTTCTCCGGCAGATCTTTCCACGGCGTGTTGGTCGAGGCCTTGAAATGCCGCGCGATGCTGTCGAGCGTCTGCGCGTAATATTGCGAGCTCGATCCAGCCCAAGGCGCGATCACGCCGTCGCGCAAGGATTTTCCCTCGTTGGCGATGACCAGTTCGGGATCGAAGAACAGCTTGGTGCCGAGCCCGTCGCAGACCGGGCAGGCGCCATGCGGATTGTTGAACGAGAAGAGCCGCGGCTCGATCTCGGGAATGGTGAAGCCCGAGACCGGACAGGCGAACTTCGCCGAGAAGATCGTGGTCTCGCCGCCATCCGCGTTCTCGGCAATGGCGATGCCGTCGGCGAGCTTGAGCGCGGTCTCGATCGAATCCGCGACGCGGTTGCCGAGCCCTTCGCGCACGACGATGCGGTCGACCACGACCTCGATGTCGTGCTTGATCTGCTTGTCGAGCTTCGGCGATTCGTCGATCTCGTACATCTTGCCGTCGATTTTCACGCGCTGGAAGCCGCGCTTCTGCAGATCGGCGAGCTCCTTGCGGTATTCGCCCTTGCGGCCGCGCACGATGGGGGCGAGCAGCAACAGCCGCGTGCCTTCCTTCATCGACATGACGCGGTCGACCATTTGCGAGACGGTCTGACTCTCGATCGGCAAGCCGGTCGTCGGCGAGTAGGGGATGCCGATGCGCGCGTAGAGCAAGCGCAGATAGTCGTAAATCTCGGTGACGGTGCCGACGGTCGAGCGCGGATTCTTCGATGTCGTCTTCTGTTCGATGGATATCGCCGGCGATAGACCCTCGATCAGATCGACGTCGGGCTTTTGCATCAGCTCGAGGAACTGCCGCGCATAGGCCGAGAGGCTCTCGACATAGCGGCGCTGGCCTTCGGCGTAGATCGTGTCGAAAGCGAGCGAGGATTTGCCCGAGCCCGAGAGCCCGGTGATGACGACCAGGCTGTCGCGCGGCATATCCACATCGACATTT
>DASXCX010000155.1:0-8873 GCA_036490955.1 Allostellaceae bacterium
CCCAACCGTCGGCCGAAAAGAAATCCGGTATCGCCTTGTCGCCATAGGCCTTGTTCCAGGCGTCGAGGAAAGCCTTGTTCGCCGGCCGATCGGCCGCGACGGAATAATTGCCGGCGGTGATCATGCCGATCCCGGCACTGCCGATATTCGGCAATTCTTCCTCGGGCACGAGATCCTGGGTCGAGACGACGTTGATGCCGGCTTGGCGTACGCCGAGATCGGCGATCGATTTCATCATGGCCGTCGCTTGCGTGCCGGCCGGCACCCAGACGAAAGCGACATCGGGCTTGGTGTCGCGGATACGCTGCACCACCGGCGGAAAATCCGGGGTCGCGGGCGAGAAAGCGATCGAGCCGACGATCTTGCCGCCGGCATCGGTGAACCCTTTCTTGAAGGCATCGTCCGCGTCATGGCCGGGGATGAAATCGCTGATGGCGGTGAAAGCGGTTTTCCAGCCTTGCTTCACCGCCCATTGCCCCATCGGCAGCCCGCTGTGCCATAGCGTGAAGGAGTCGCGCACGACATAGGGCGAGATGCGCGTGATCGACGCGCCGGCCGCATTGGTGATGACCAAGGGAATCTTTGCTTCGGCCGTGAGCGGCGCGATCGCCGCTGCGTTCGGCGAGGCGATGAGGCCGAACAGCAATTGCACATGATCGCGGGTGATCAGCTCTTGGGCGAGGCGTTTCGCCACTTCGGGCGTCGAGGTGTCGTCGCGCTTCAAGATGGTGACAGTGACGCCAGGCGGCAGGTCCTTGTCGTGGAACTGCTTGTAGAGCATCACGCCCTTGTCCATCTCGTCGCCCGGCTGGGCGAGGAAGCCCGAATAGCTGTTGATGAAGCCGATCTTGATCTCGGTCTGTGTGTGCGCGGGCTCGACGAACCCACCGATTGCGAGCGTCGCCGCGATCGCTGCCATCATCGGCGCGCGATTCATATCTCTCCTCCCCATCTCCTGTTCCCCTTGCGAGTCATTATCGTCACTTTGGCGGGCCTAAAGCCCTGTTTGCGGCCTCGACGAAGCGATTGTCGTAGCTTGCGCCGAGGTCGAATGCGTCTTCTTTGCCTTTGAGCTGCGGATCGAAGGTGGCGAGATCGCGCAGCGTGGTCCGTGCCGAGGCTGCGTCGGTCGTGCCGTCGGTCGTGAAGACGCCTTCGCTCTCGCGATTGTTGATCAAGGTTCGCTGGTAGATGTCCTTGTCCGCGCCGTAATAGGCCGGCGGCACCAGCGCCATCACCTGATCGATCGGCGCCGTCTTCATGAAGCGGAAAGCGCGGATGATCTGAGTCATGAAGGCCTGTACCGCCTGGGCGTGGTCCTTCGTCATCGATTCCTTGCTCAACACGGCGCTGCCGGCGAATAGCCCGTTATAGAGATACTCGATGCCCGCCTCGGTGCGGGTGTCGACGATGGGTACGATGTCGCCGTCCTGGATCAGCCGGGAGATCACCGGATCGGCATGCGAGATGCCGTCGAGCCGGCCCGACTTCATCGCGGCGATCGCGCCGGCACCGGCGCCCACGCCAACGGAGACGACGTCCTCATGCGTGAGCCCGGCCTTGGTGACGAGGAGTTGCAAGGCGACATCAAGGGCCGAGCCGGGCGCAATCACGCCCATGCGATAGCCTTTGAGATCGGCGGGCGACTTGTATGTCGCCGCGTGTTCCTTGGTCAGACCGATCACCGCCCCATAAGTGTGGTTGATCAGCATGATGCAGACGACATCAAGGCCTTTCGGTCGCAGATGCAGGACGTGCTCGTAGGAACCGAAGCCGATATCGGCGCTGCCACCGACCAGCGCCTCGGCCATCTTGGTGCCGCTTTGCACGTCGTTGATGGCGACGTCGACGCCGGCATCCTTGAAATAGCCGAGCTCGTTGGCGATGGTCAGCGGCAGATAGGCGACGATGTTGGCGCCGCCGACCGCGACCGAGAGGCTGTCCGCCGCCGCGGCCGCGCGCATCCCCGCGAGCAGCGACAGGGCGGCGAGGGCGATGGTGGCGCGCCGGATGATCATGGCGATTATTTCACGTAAGCATCGGTATAGAGCCCGTCATACGAGGCGAGCTTGTCCTCAGGCTTCATCAAGCCGGCATCGACATTGAACAACTCGGCATTCTCGAGCCCTTTGGCCGAAATCGCCGGTGGGCTCGGGCTGATCTTGCGGATGGTCTCGAACGCGCCAGCGAGAACCGCGTCGTCGAGCGTCGCGAAGCGCTTCTTCAACAGCGCCAACGCTTCATGCGGATGATCGTGCATATAGGCTTCGGCTTGAGTGAAGGATTTTCCCATGCCCTCGCACAGCGCGCGTCGCTGCTGGCAAGTTTCGGGCCGGGCCACCACGACATTGTTCGCAAAGGGTTCGAGATCGGCGGGTTCGCCGTCGGGTCCGCTCGCCAGCATCACCGCATCGCCTTTCATCACGGGCACCAGCGGCCAAGGCGGCGACATCGCGAAGCCGTCGATCTGCTTGGTTTGGAACGCCGCCAGCATGTTGGGCGGTTGCATGAAGGCGACCTGCACCGACGCCGGGTCGAGGCCGGCGCGCTTCGCCATCAGCAAGACATAGCCATGGATCAGCGAGCCGGTCGCATCAGCGGCGATGGTGCGGCCCTTGAGCAACGCACCGCGCTTCTCGAACGGCGCTTTCGGATCGAAGCCGCCGGCTTCGGCGATGTCCTTGCGCAGCGCGACCTGGATGATCGGCCGATTCGTGGTCTCGGCGATCGCCAGCATGCGCTGCCCTTTGGCTGCGGCGCGCGTCAGCGTGATCGCCGAAGGCTGCGCGAACTCCGCGCTGCCCGCGACGACAGCGTTGAAGGCGCCGACGCCCGGGATGAGCATCATCTTCACAGCCATCCCGTTCTGCGTGAAGAGGCCGAGATCCTCGGCGAGATAGGCGGCGCTGAAAGATAAGCTTTCCGCGGGATTGGCCAAGACCACGGACGTCAACGTCTCCGCCGCCCGTGCCGGTTGCGCGGCGCCTAGGACCGCGGCCAGCGCCGCGGCAATCGAAAATGTCCTTCGGTTTCCCATCGTGCCCCTTTGAGGCGCCGTCAGTTGCGCGGTTTCACCAGTCGGATCGGCTTGCCATCGAGGAAAGCGCGAATGTTCTCGACCGCGCTCTGGTAGTTGATGCGCATATTCTCCTCGATCGCATAGCCGAGATGCGGCGTGACGACGACATTGTCGAGTTCGAAGAGAGGATGGCCTCTCGTTACCGGCTCGACATCGTAAACGTCGATCGCGGCACCGGCGATCTTGCGTCCTTTGAGGGCGGCGAGCAGCGCGGCTTCGTCGACGATCGGCGCGCGCGAGGTGTTGACGAGATAGGCGGTCGGCTTCATGCGGCCGAGATCGGCCGCGGTGACGAGGCCGCGCGAGCTGTCATTGAGATTGACGTGGATGGTAACGACGTCGGATTGGCTGAAAAGTTCGTCCTTGGAGACGCTCTTGATGCCGAGCTTGGCGGCCTTCTCGGCGTCGAAGCTGCGGCTCCAGCCGACCACCTCCATGCCGAAGGCCTTGCCATAGCCGGCGACCATGCTGCCGAGCCGGCCGAGGCCGATGATGCCGAGGGTCTTGTTCTTGAGGCCGTAGCCGATGCGGGTCTGCCAGCGCCCCTGGCGCAGCGCACGATCTTCATGCGTGATGCTGCGGAACAGATCGATGATGAGGCCCCACGTCAATTCGGCGGTCGAATGGCCGAGCCCGTCAGTGCCGCAAAAGACGATGCCGCGTTCGGCGAGCGCCGCCGCGTCGACCGAGGCGTTCTGCATTCCCGTCGTGATGACGAGCGTCAGATTTGGCAACTTTTCGATCAGCGCGCGACGCAGCGGCGTGCGCTCGCGCATCAGCACCACGCATTCGAACCCGTGGAGGCGCTTGGCCAAAGTCTCGATATCGGCGATATGCTCGGGAAAGGCTTCGACCTGGACGTCGGGCTGCAGGCTCTTCCAGTCGGCGAGGCGTAGGGCGACGCCTTGATAATCATCGAGAACGGCCACCCGCATTATGGAAACGCCTCCCACGGTATAGAGCGCGCGAACATTCTGAACTTGCGGCGCGGCGGGTGCAAGGAGAGTGCTGGGCGAGTCTTGCAACGCAAGGTAGCTGATGCGCCGCTTTAACGGCGTGTTTACGGTGTTGTCCCTAGAGTTGGCGGGTTCTTCCGGCCGAATAGGGAGGAGGCACGCAGCCTATTCTTCATCCAATGATGGTGCGGGCGGAGAAAACGGTGCGATGACGCAGACCGCGACGGAGATCGGCTCTTATGAGGGCGGTCGCAGCACCCATTTCTTATTCGAGCATAGAGTTTTCACGCTCAATGGAGCGCGCTTTGCCTTGACCGAAGACGGCCTGGCACCCGCCTTTCATGTCGACCTCGGCGTGTTGGTCGCGTCTTTGCCGCTCGGCATGCTGCGCAGCGAGTTCGGTATCGATGACGATTCACCGGACAGCACTCTCCTTGCGATCGTCGAGAAGAGTCTTCGCTTCGTCAAAGAGATCCGTCCTGGCGATTCGATCCCGCGCGAATTGCTCGACGGCACGGCGTCATGGTCGGTCGAAGATCGCCATCGGTTGCGGGCCAAGGCGCATCTTTGGGCGCGCGCGATCGGCGCCGACGAAATCTCAGGTGAAACGGACGACGTGCTTGCGGCCTTTGTCGCGGGACCGGAGACGGTGACGAAGCTGAACGCTGCGTCGAAAGAAATCGCGACCAAGCTCGGCTACAAGATGACCGCCGAGGCGGTGACGGTTCGTATCGACAGTCTCGCGCGCGAACTCGCCTATATCGAAGCGCTGCAAGAGCGCTGCGGCGACGTGTTCAACATCGTACCGAAAGTCAACCAACTGGCACGCGTCTATCGCAGCGATCGCGCGATCGTCGACGAGTTGTCGCGTATCCGCACGTTGATGCTGAAGCCGATCGAGTTGTATGACGGAATTTTCGCGACGCTCTCCAGGGAGTTGGAGAATATCGGGGAAGCGATCGGCAATTTCCACGAGCGCGTGGATTTCATCCGCGAGCAGCGCGACGATCTGCATCAGAGCCTGATGGATTGGGATCCGATTCTCGCGGGGTGGATGCCGATCGAGATGACGCGCTGCACCGAAACCGAGACCAAGATCACCGAGCTCTACCGCTTGATCGCGCGTCATTACCTAACGTCGCAGACCTGGCAGCACGGCGCGGCCTAAACCCCGCTTCTCTCCATGCGCTTGGGGCGCGTGCCGCCTTTGCCCTATTGTCGTGGCGAGGAGGCGCGATGACCAAATCGCTTCAAGGCATTCTTGTGGTAGCGCTGGAACAAGCGGTGGCCGCGCCGCTGGCAACTTGCCGCTTGGCCGACGCCGGAGCCCGCGTCATCAAGATCGAGCGGCCCGAAGGTGATTTCGCGCGCTACTACGACCGCGCCGCGCAAGGCCATAGCGCCTATTTCGTGTGGCTCAATCGCGGCAAGGAATCACTCGTTCTCGACATCAAATCGGCCGAGGATTGCGCGCTTCTGGAGCGCATCATCGCGCGCGCTGACGTCTTCGTGCAAAACCTCAGTCCGGGCGCCGCGGCGCGCGCCGGTTTTGCGCCGGAAGAACTGCGGCGCCGCTTCCCGCGCCTCGTCACCTGCTCGATCAGCGGCTACGGCGAGAACGGGCCCTATCGCGACATGAAAGCATACGATTTGCTGATCCAAGGCGAGACCGGTCTCGCTTCGATCACGGGCTCGCCGGAGGCGCCGGGACGGGTTGGCGTCTCGGTTTCGGATATATCCGCCGGGCTCAATGCCTATGCCGCAATCCTTGAAGCGCTTTACGCGCGCGAGAAAAGCGGCGAGGGCAGGGCGGTGCATATTGCGATGTTCGATGCGACCGCCGAGTGGATGGCGGTGCCGCTCGTCTTTCAAGAACAACTCGGCAAGGCGCCGGCACGCGTCGGCGTCCGCCATCCCTCGATCGCTCCTTATGGCGCTTTTGCCACCGGCGACGGGAAGGCGATCATCGTCGGCATTCAGAACGAGCGCGAATGGCAGCGTTTCTGCGCAATGGTCCTCGGCGAGGCCGCGCTCGCGAGCGATCCGCGTTTTTGCGATAACGTGCAGCGGGTCGCTTATCGGCCGGCCCTTGATGGGCTTATCGCCGAACGTTTCGCGGGCCGAACCCGCGAGGACGTGGCGGCGCTGCTCGAGGATGCCGATATCGCCTTCGGGCGGCTCAACAGCATTGCCGATCTTGCGGCGCATCCGCAGTTGCGTCGCATCACTGCGCTGATGGACGGTGCTGCGATCTCTCTGCCGGCCCCGCCCGGCGGCGGCGATCTGTCTCGCGCCGTTCCGAAGCTCGACGAGCACGGATCTGCCATCCGCCGTGAATTTGCCCTTTAGAAACCCCTGCGCCATTGCGCCGCAGCACGGATTGTGCATTGCGCTCGAATGACTTACTTGGCCGTTTTAAGCAGCTAACTACTTAGAATAAATAATTTTCCGGTTTGGTTTTTTTGATGTTGATTTGTCAGTATCGCTGCACCATATTGTGCATTGCGGCATCGGTTGTCGCCCGACGACCTGCCGTACGTCTTCTAGGCGTTTCCTCCCTAAACTTGGGCCGTGCCTTCGGGCACGGCCCTTCTCTTTTCGGCCCTAGCGTTGCGGCGCGGTTGGATCACTCGGGCCGAGGGCGCGCTGCATCAGTATGACGTCGATCCAGCGGCGGAACTTGAACCCGACCGCCGGCAGCACTCCAACCATCTTGAAGCCGAGCTTTTCGTGCAGCCCAATCGAGGCGGCGCGCTCGGTATCCGCGATCACCGCCACCATCTGGCGATAGCCGGCGGCGGCGCAGCGCTCGATCAGGGCCGTTAAGAGGGCGGTCCCGACGCCGCGATGCGTTGCCGTGCGCTCGACATAGATCGAATCTTCGAGGGTAAAGCGATAACCGGTACGGCGACGAAAAGCGCCAGCATATGCGTAGCCCAAGAGATGCCCGTTATCGCCGACGGCGACAATGAAGGGCAGGCCACCATCGATCACTTCGGCCCGGCGCTGCCGCATGTCTTCGACCGAAGGAGGGTGCTCGTCGAACGTCGCGACGGAGGTCATCACCGAATGCGCGTAAATCGCGGTGATCGCCGGTATGTCGCCCAGTTCGCTGTCGCGGATGGAGAAAACCCCCGGCTGCGTCGCCGGCTCGCTCATGGGAAACCCGTCACGCCGGCCTCAATAGCGCCGGATCGATTCCAGCCAGCGCGATGGTGAGATCGCGCATATCCTTTGCGAGTTGGGCGAAGAACGCTTTGCGCTCATAGCTGCGTTCATCCATGTAGAGGCCGCGCCCGATCTCGATCTGCAGGCAGTGGCCGCCCTCGCCAGGCTTGCCGTAGTGGGTCGTCGTGAAGCCGCCGGCATAGGGCGCGTTGCGCACGACCGAGTAGCCTTTATCGACCAGTACACGCTGCGCCGTATCGGCGACGATCGGATCGCACGACGTGCCGTGGCAGTCGCCAAGCACGATATCGACGCGGCCGCGCCCCAACCCGCCGCGCGGCGGCAGGGTGGTCGAGGGCATCGAGTGGCAATCGAGCAGCAGGTAGAAGCCGAAGCGGTTGCGCGTCGCCTCGACGAGCTGGGCGAGAGCGCGATGATAGGGGCGGTAGAGGCGCTCGATCCGTTGTACGGCTTCGGCGAAACGCAGCTTGCGGGCATAGATCTCTTCGCCCGAAGCGACCACGCGCGCGATCGTTCCAAGGCCGACGCGAACCCGCGGCGAATGCCGGTTGACGAAATCGGGGAGCGCATCCTCGAACATCGCCGGATCGAGCTCGAAAGGCTCGCGATTGGGATCGAGATAGGCGCGCGCGAAGCGCGCCTTGAGGAGTGGGGAGCCAAGCGCTGGTGCGGCGCCGAAAATCTCGTCGACATAGCTGTCTTCCGAGCGGCGGAGGCTGAGGGGGTCGAGACGCGAGGCGGCGAGGAGATCGGGCGGGTAATTGGTTCCGCTATGCGGCGATGCCAGCACCAGTGGATTCGTCTGGCGCTCGGCGGCGACGACTTCGAGCGTCGGCTCGCTGACCGCCAGCGTTGCGACATTGCCTTCCATATTCCGACTTTAGGGGCAGAGACGGGCTGTCGTAAACGCTTCGTTTATTTCCTGCCTTTAGCCTGCCGGAGGTCTCTTTCGCGGAAGTCTCATGGCCCGAATTCTCCTTGCCGAAGACGATGAAAATCTGCGCTTCTTCCTGGCGCGCGCGCTGCGTCGCGCCGGCCACGAGGTCAATGACTACGGCGATGGCGAATCCGCTCTGGGTTTCATGAACGAACACGCCGTCGACCTTCTCCTCGCGGATGTCGTGATGCCGGGACTCGACGGCATCGAGCTGGCGCGCCGCGCCAACGACATGTGGCCGCATCTGCGCGTCATCTTCATTACCGGTTTCGCCGCCGTCGCTTTGCGCGAGGCGCGAGCGATGTCGACCGAGGCGACGGTGCTCGAAAAGCCGTTCCATCTGCGTCAGCTGGTCAACGAAATCGACCGGTTCCTCGCCGCTTAGGCGAGGCGCTGTGCTTGTCACCTGCGATGAATTCCGCTACACCGCGACATTCTTAGAGGGCGCTTAGCTCAGCGGGAGAGCACTTCCTTGACATGGAAGGGGTCAGAGGTTCAATCCCTCTAGCGCCCACCACTTTAAGCCCTGAAATCCTTCGCCTTTCCGCAGATATCGTCTCATCGGATAGCGCGACACTCTCGTCTTGTTGCGCTCGATGTGGCGCTCGCGCTGCCGGTGCCCTAGCGCCGGGCGATCCTGCGGTGATAGCATGTGACCGCAGACGCTGACATCGCCTTGCCGTCGGAATGGTGCTTAGGCTCAGGGGAGCAA
>DASXCX010000156.1:0-40595 GCA_036490955.1 Allostellaceae bacterium
CAGTGCGGGTCGCGTGACGGGTGTCGCGCTCGACAAGGGGCATGTCGATGCCGACGTGGTGCTGCTTGCGGCGGGCGCGTGGTCGGGCGAGATCGCCGGCCTGCCGCCAGCCGCCAAGCCGCCGGTGCGGCCGATCAAAGGCCAGATGCTGGCGTTGCGCATGGATCCCGCGGCACCGCTGCTCCGCCATGTTGTGTGGACGCCGCGCGTCTATCTCGTGCCGCGCGAAGATGGCCGTCTGATCGTTGGCGCGACCACGGAAGAGCGCGGCTTCAACAGCGATCTCACCGCCGGCGGCGTCTATTCGCTGCTCGAAGGCGCGTGGCGTGCGCTGCCAAGCGTCGAGGAACTGCCGATCGACGAGATGTGGGTCGGATTCCGGCCCGGCTCGCGCGACGACGCGCCGCTTTTGGGGCCGGGCGAGATCGAAGGACTGGTTTACGCGACCGGCCATCACCGCAACGGCATCCTTCTAACTCCGGTGACGGCGGACAGCATCGCGCGCTATATCCTGGAGGGAGAGGTCGCCGAGGCGATCCGGCCCTTCGCGATTTCACGCTTCGCCGGGACACGCCCGGCAACGGCCGAGGAAAAGGCATGAACGCGGTCATGCGCGTTAACGGCAGGGACGAGCAGGTAGGCGCCGCCACCGTCGCTGAGCTACTGGCGGCGCGCGGCATCACCAAGCCGAAAGGCGTCGCGGTGGCGCTCAACGGCGCGGTCGTGCCGGCGAGCGCCTGGGCCGCGGCCAAGCTCGCGGCCGGCGATCGCATCGAGATCGTCAAACCTTTCGGCGGCGGCTGAGATGGCGCCGGATTCAACCCATGCGGTGACCGATGCGTTCACGATCGCGGACCGCAGCTTTAGCTCGCGGCTTTTGATGGGCAGCGGCGGTTATCCCAATCAGCAGGTGCTGCTCGATTCGCTGCAATCGGCGCAACCGGCGCTGGTGACAGTAGCGCTGCGACGCATCAGCCTCGAAGCCTATGCCGAGAGCCTCGTCGATCTACTCGACGGCTATGCGCTGCTGCCGAATACGGCGGGTTGCGCGACCGTGAAGGATGCGGTTCTGACGGCGCAGCTCGGCCGCGAGGCGCTCGAGACCAATTGGGTGAAGCTCGAGCTGATCGGCGATCGCGAAACGCTCTACCCCGATGTCGAGCAGCTTCTCGTCGCGACCGATCAGCTGGTGAAAGACGGCTTCGTCGTGCTGCCCTATTGCAACGACGATCCGGTCACGTGCCGCAAGCTCGCCGACCTCGGCGCCGCGGCGGTGATGCCCTTGGGTTCGCCGATCGGCACTGGTCTTGGTATCGCCAATCCTTACGCGATCGAGCGCATTGTCACGACCAGCCCGGTGCCGGTGATCCTTGACGCTGGCATCGGCACGGCTTCGGATGCGGCGCAGGCTATGGAATTGGGGTGCGATGCCGTGTTGCTCAACACGGCCGTCGCGAAAGCCCGCGATCCGGTCCGCATGTCGCTGGCGATGCGCTATGCGGTCGAGGCCGGTCGCGGCGCGCGGCTCGCGGGCCGCATCCCAAAGCGGACGCAGGCCGAGCCGTCGAGTCCGCAACTGGGCCTGGTCGGCGGATGAGCTTGGCACAGCGGCTTCCCGGCCCGCCGGTTCTCGTTATCACGGATCGCCATCAGGCAAAGCGACCGCTCGAAGAGATCGCCACCGCTTTGTTCGCCGCCGGCTGCCGCTGGCTCAGCGTCCGTGAGAAGGATATGCCGGCAGGCGAGCGCCGCGCGCTGTTGGTGCGCCTTGTCGCGCTCGGCGGGAAATACGGCGCGACCGTCGCCGTGCATGACGACCTCGATGCCGCGGCAACACTCGGCCTCGGTATCCACTTGCCGGCACAAGGCTCGATCACGGCGGCACGGCGCATCCTCGGTCCGGGTGCGCTGGTTGGTATCTCCGCCCATTCCGTCGAGGATGTCGCGGAGGCGGTTGGGATGGGGGCCGATTACGCGACGCTCAGTCCGATCTTCCCCACCAGCAGCAAGCCCGGCTACGGCCCGGCGCTCGGCCTCGACATCCTCGGCTGCGCCGATCAAATACCGCTCTTGGCGCTGGGCGGGGTCGATGCCGCCAAGGCTGCCTCCTGCATTGCTGCGGGTGCGGCCGGCGTCGCCGTCATGGGCGAAGCCATGCGTGCGCCGGACCAGCGCGGCTTCATGGCTGACCTGCTTTCCCGCCTGCCGCCCCGGCTTGTCGCATCCTAGAGGGCTGCGCATAGTCCTCGCGTAGGCGCAACGGGAGGGCAGCGATGATCGAGCTTTATTATTGGCCGACTCCGAACGGGCACAAGATCACCATCTTCTGCGAAGAGGCCGGCATTCCCTACACGATCAAGCCGGTCAACATTCAGCAGGGCGAGCAGTTCAAGCCCGACTTCCTCAAAATTTCGCCGAACAATCGCATGCCGGCGATCGTCGATACCGAGCCGGCGGATAAAGGCGGGTCGCTCAGCGTCTTCGAGTCGGGCGCGATCCTCATCTATCTGGCTGAGAAGACCGGCCAGTTCCTACCCGAGGATTTGCGCGGCCGTTTCAAGGCGCTCGAATGGCTCGCCTGGCAAGTTGGCGGGCTCGGTCCGATGGCCGGGCAAGTCAATCACTTCGTCCATTATGCGCCGGAGAAAATCCCCTACGCGATGGACCGCTATGTCAAAGAGGTCAGTCGACTTTTTGCCGTGATGGACAAGCAACTCGCCGGCGCTCCTTACCTTGCCGGCGATTTCTCGATCGCGGATATGGCCTCGTATCCTTGGACCACGATCTGGGACCGGCAGCAACAGCGGATCGAGGATTTCCCGAACGTGAAGCGCTGGCTCGATACCATGGCGAATCGACCTGGCGTAAAGGCCGCCTACGAGAAGGCGAAAGCCTATCAATCGAACCGGTCGAATACCGACCCCGAGGTGGCGAAGATCCTTTTCGGCCAATCGGCGGCGACGGTACGTCGCTCCGGCTAACCATCCACGCCGCTGCGTCGACTCGTCGCGCCGCGGGCCAAAAAGCGAAAGCCGTCATCCGCGCTCTATCGCGGATGACGGCTTCCTTTGCCTTCTGACGAAGGCCGCTAGCCGATTAGAGCTTGCCGGCGACGGTGGTGAAGGTCGAGCCCAAATTGGTGCCGACACTCGACGCGCCGGTGATGATCGCGACGGCGATGAGCGCGGCGATCAGACCGTATTCGATGGCCGTCGCACCGGACTCGTCAGTGAAAAGCTTTTTGAAAATAGACATTGTTGGTTGCCTCCTGGACCAGGTTGGTGACACGGGGCATCCTCTCCGGGGGGCCATTAAAGCCGAATTAACGAGGTAGTATAAATGCAACCTAGCGTAGTAATATCACTGATAATCGTGCAGTATTATTATAAAAATCTGGAATAATACTGTGAAACTTTATCTAAAAAGCGCGGCAAATGCGGGCTATTGGCGCGGCCGTCATGCGCCGTGCACGACGGGCACGCGATGCTTGGCGTGCGCGGTTTCGACGCGGATCGAGTATCGAGATGTGCCGCCGTTATGCCTGTGACTTGCGCGCAACATGCGCGAAAGATCGCTCGAATGCGCCGGGAAATTTGTCGCGAATACGGCGAAACATGGTATAATCCATGTGTATTAACGATCGGGACAGGTGCGGCGACGCCCTCCTGCCCACACCTCAAAAAGAACCTCAGGAGTATCGAAGAATGAAGGCGTTAATTTCCGCGTTTGCTCTGCTCGCGTTTGTCGGCGCGTCGACAGTGCCGTATGCGGCGCAGGCGCAGGGTTCGAGTTCGTCCACGTCGGGCACCACGACGACGACCACCAAGTCGCCTTCGACCAAGAGCACGGCGAAGAAGAGCTCGAAGAAGAAGAGCAGCAAGAAGACCGCGAAGAAGAAGACCAGCGGCTCCAGCGCCAGCTCGGCGCCGAAGACCATGTAGTTTCGCTGTCGATCAGCGAAGAAGCCCCCGGAGCGTGCGCTCCGGGGGCTTTTTTTATGTCCGGACCTCTTTAAGTTTCAGAGGTGTTGCGTCCGGTCGCGGCGAAGCGGCTAAGGCGTCTTTGTCGCGCTGCAGGCGAAGACCACTTTGGTCGGTGTCAGCAGCGGGCAAGCGTCGACATCGACGCCCTGGTTGGTGACCTGCGGCGCCGGTGCGCCGCCGCAAGCCTGGACGGCAGCGTCCTTGATCGTCTCGGGCTTGTTCCAAAGACGGTTGTAGCAAATCGCGACCCGGTTGCTCGGCGGTGCTGCGGTCGGTGTCGGAGGAAGCGGCGTCGGCGCGATCACGGGGGCATCCGGCACCATATCCGGCATCGTCGTGGTCGTGCCATAAACGATGATAGGCGTCGTTTGCGGTGGCGGCGGAGCGGTTTCGGTTGGCGCATAGGTTTGATAGGGCGCGGGAAAGCCGCAGCCGCTAAGCGCCATCGCCAGGAACCCGAACATGCAAAGCCTGCGCATGCGCGGAAGCTGGCGCATCAGGAGCCGCGGCGCAACCGTCTTCTTCGTGACGGCGGGCTGCTCTATGATGCAGCCATGACCCTCGATCCCGCTCTCATCACCGGCTACCACGCGCATATCTATTACGATGCCGAGAGTCGCGAGACCGCGGCGCGGCTGCGTCAGGCGATCGGCGAGCAATTCGACACCCAACTCGGCCGCTGGCACGACGATGCGGTCGGGCCTCATCCGATCTCGATGTATCAGGTCGCCTTCCCGGCGAGCGAGTTCCCGAAAGTCGTCCCTTGGCTGATGCTCAACCGCCAGGGCCTGCGCATCCTCGTCCATCCCGAGACGGGCAACGGCTATCGCGATCACGCAGTCTACCCACTGTGGCTCGGCGAGCCGGTGCCGTTGCGCTTCGAGGTGCTGCGCGGCGAGCGCTGAGCCGGAGAACTTCGCCGGGGCGTGCGGAACCGCAGCGGCGCCGCTGCGTTTTCCAGCCATGAAGATTTGGACGTTGTTGCTTGTCGCGCTCGCGCTGAACGGTTGCGGTGTCGTCGCCGCGCCGTGCCGCGTTGGCTCGGCCGGGCTCAAAGCCGTGCCCCTGGTCGGTCACGTCGCCGCGGCGCCCACCGACGCCTGCGCCGACGTGATCGATCCGGATTCGGTCTCGGGGTCTTGAGCCTCTAGGGCTTCGGCGAGCGCGCGATAAAGGTCGTCACGCCGAGAGTGTGGCCTTGCAGCGCCGCGAACAACTCATCGCGCGTCATCCCGGGCTTCAAGGTGCCAGGCGCGATGTCCGTCGCGGTGAGGGTGATCGTGTAGGGGTGCGGATAATCGGCCGGCGGCGGACAGGGGCCAGCCCAGCCTGCCTTGCCTTGGCCGTTCTTGCCGCCGCCAAAGGCGGTGTCGCTATTCGCTTCGCCTTCCTTCAAGCCTTTCTTGTCGGCGGGAATGTCATAGGCGACCCAATGGATGAAGCCGACGCCGCCGCGCGCCGCCGGATCGAACATGTTGATCGCCAGGCTTTTGGTGTTCGCCGGCACGTTGTCCCAGGACAGCGGCAGCGAGACATTCTGCCCTTTGCAGTTGCCGTTCGGATTGTTGCCGACATATTTCTCCGGCATGTAGCCGAAAGATTTCATCGCCGAAGAATAAAGAACGAAGAGTTTTGGCCGCGGCTTGGAATCGGCGGCGCCGGCGGGCGCGGTGCTCGCGGTCCAGGCCAGCGCCAGAGCGGCGGCGGCGAGAGCGGTTTGCTTCAACATGCGATTTTCCTCCTGAGGCGGTTGCGATTAATGCGTCGTCCGGCGGTAGCGCACGACCATGCTCGCCGGGCCGAGGCTATGGCCGTTGATCATTTTCAGGAGTCCGTCGCGATCGAGGCCGGGCTGTAGCGTGCCGGCCGCGATATCGAGCGCGAGGAGCTGGATCACATAGTGATGCGGCGCGTCGGCTGGCGGACCGCAAGGCCCTGTATACCCTGCGGTGCCGCGCGAATTCTTGCCTTCGGTAATGTCTTTGGCCATGCGGTTACCGTCGCCTTCCTTGAGCGACCTGCGCGTCGCCGGGATGTTGTAGGCAACCCAGTGCACCGAACCCATGCCGCGCAGGCCATCGGGATCAATCATGATCAGGGCGAAGCTCTTGGTGCTCGGCGGTGCGCTGGACCAGGCAAATGGCGGCGAGATGCTCTTGCCCGGTCCTCGGCCGCCGCAATTATCGCCGGCATATTTCAGCGGCAACACCGCATCGTCCCTGAGCGCCGGCGAAGTGAGGGTGAAAAGCTTTGGCGTCTTGGCCGCGGTCGTCGGCGTGGCGCTGGTGGCTGCGAGCGCCGGCAGCACGAGCAGCGCGGCAGCGGCGAGCGTGACGATCGGCAGACGCGGCAGGCACATGATGCGTTTCCTCAAACCAACCCTATTCCGCAAACCAACCTAGTTGGCCCGGGCCATCCTACTGGGTCGCGAGCGATACGACATAGCGCTTGTCGAAAACTTGATCGCCGCGCACTTCGGGCTTCACCATGCCTTGTGCTTGAAACCAGGCGAGCTGCCGTAGAATATCATTCACATCGAGCGTCGCGCCGGCATCGATATAGGAAATCCCGGCGCGAAGCTGCTCAGGACTTTGTCCGACATATTTCGCGATGATCTCGAGGATCGCGGCGGCGTCCGGCCCGTCGCGTCGCTTCTCGTCCGGACCGACGAAGGCGTTGTGATAATCGAGCGCGCCCTTGCGAAAGGCGCGCAGGAAGCGTTTCACCATATCCTGGTCCTGGTCGGCGTGCTTGCCGGAGGTGAACAGCGCACCGGTTTGGATCGGCGTGACGTCGCCGACATAGCCGACCAGCTTCAACGCGCCACGATTGATCGCAGGCGTCGCGACGGTGGCGAGGATCACGCCGGCATCAACCTGGCCGCCGACCGTGGCGCTCACCTGATTGGGCAGGGATTGCAGCGGCACGACGCGCACTGTCTTCGGGTCGATGTTGAATTTCTGCTCGATCAGATTGATCGCGTAGTGCGAGGGCGCGCCGAATTGTGTCGTCGAGACCGAATGGCCGCCCAGCGCGGCGAAGCTCGTGAAGCCGGCGGCATAGGCCTGGTTCGAGACGACGAAGGTGAACACCGGAAAGCCCGGCACGTCGCGGGCAAGGCCGCTGATGATCCGTATCTTGTTCTGTCCGGCGAGATTGTAGAAAGCGGCGCCCGGCCCGGTCGCGCCGAAATCGATATCGCCCGAAACGATCGCGACCGCGATCGGCTCGGCGGAGTCGAAAGGCAGGATTTCGGCATCGATGCCTTCGGCGGCGAAGTAGCCTCGATCCATCGCAATGAAATTCGGGCCGTTGGCGGCGACTTTGACGACCCCAATTTTGACGTGATCGGCGGCTTCGGCGCGAGCGGCAAGCGTCAGCATCGCGGCCGCCAGTAGCGCAAGAGTCCCTCGTCGCATAAGCCGATCCTCCCTGTCGCGATGCTAGCACGGCAGCTTGGTTCCGGCGCGTGAGGGTGCTTGACGCCGGACCGTCACGATCCATACTGGGCGCGTTTCCAAGGGGAGCCCCGAGACGGGGGCTGAGACGAGGCGAGGCAAAAGCCGCCACGAACCCTTTGAACCTGATCCGGATCGTACCGGCGTAGGGACAGGAACGGCGCTCATCGAACGTTGCGCCACCCTCTCGCCAGAAAACCGGGTCTGATCATTCCTCGTATCGGGAAGGAGATCGTCATGCCCGAAGGCGCCATCGGCCAAAGCTTCAAAGTCTCGACCGGCCCGCTGCCGGCGTCGCGCAAGGTGTTCGTTCCCGGCACGCAGCACAGCGATGTGCGCGTCGCGATGCGCGAGATCGATCTCGAGCCTGGCTCGAAAGAAAAGCCGATCCGCGCCTACGATCCTTCGGGTCCCTACACCGATCCCGCGGTCGCGATCGATATTCGCGCCGGCCTCGCGCCAATGCGCGAGAAATGGATCCTCGCGCGCGGCGATGTCGAGCGTTATGTCGGCCGCGATGTGAAGCCGGAAGACAACGGCCTCGACGGCAAAGAGACGAGTCCGGTGCCCCTCTTCGATCGCGCCGGCCGCCAGCCGCTGCGTGCCAAAGGCGGCAAGTCGGTGTCGCAGCTCGCCTATGCGCGCGCCGGCATCGTCACGCCGGAGATGGAATACATCGCCATCCGCGAGAATCTCGGCCGGGAGAACCTGAAGCTCGATCCGACCGGCGAGAGCTTTGGCGCCGCGATCCCCGATGTCTGCACGCCGGAATTCGTGCGCGACGAGATCGCGCGCGGCCGGGCCATCATTCCCGCGAACATCAACCATCCGGAAAGCGAGCCGATGATTATCGGCCGAAATTTCCTGGTGAAGATCAATGCCAATATCGGGAATTCGATTGTGACCTCTTCCGTAGCGGAAGAGGTCGATAAATTGGTCTGGGCGATCCGCTGGGGTGGCGACACGGTGATGGACCTGTCGACCGGCATGAACATCCATACGATCCGCGAATGGATCATCCGCAATTCGCCGGTGCCGATCGGCACCGTGCCGATCTATCAGGCGCTGGAGAAGGTCAACGGCAAGGCCGAGGACCTGACCTGGGAAGTGTTCCGCGACACCCTGATCGAGCAATGTGAGCAGGGCGTCGACTACTTCACCATCCATGCCGGCGTGCGGCTCGCCTACATCCCGCTCACGGCAAAGCGCGTCACCGGCATCGTGTCGCGCGGCGGCTCGATCATGGCCAAGTGGTGCCTTGCGCATCACAAGGAGAATTTCCTCTACACGCGCTTCGAGGAAATCTGCGAGCTCATGAAGGCCTATGATGTGAGCTTTTCGCTCGGCGACGGGTTGCGTCCTGGCTCGACCGCCGACGCCAATGACGAAGCGCAGTTCGGTGAGCTGAAGACGCTCGGCGAGCTGACCCAGATCGCCTGGAAACACGATGTCCAGGTGATGATCGAAGGCCCTGGCCATGTGCCGATGCAGAAGATCAAGGAGAACATGGATCTTCAGCTGAAGCACTGTCACGAAGCGCCGTTCTATACGCTCGGGCCGCTGGTGACCGATATCGCACCGGGTTACGACCACATCACCTCGGCGATCGGTGCCGCGATGATCGGCTGGTTCGGCACGGCGATGCTCTGCTACGTCACACCGAAAGAACATCTTGGCTTGCCGGACCGTAATGATGTGAAGGACGGCGTCGTCACCTACAAGATCGCGGCCCACGCCGCCGATTTGGCCAAGGGCCACCCGACGGCGAAGGAGCGCGATGATGCGCTGTCGCGCGCGCGGTTCGAGTTCCGCTGGCGCGATCAGTTCAACCTCGCCCTCGATCCCGAGACCGCCGAGAAGTTCCACGACCAGACATTGCCGGCCGAAGGCGCCAAGCTCGCGCATTTCTGCTCCATGTGCGGGCCGAAATTCTGCTCGATGAAAATCTCGCAAGAGGTCCGCGACTATGCCGAGCAGGGTATGGCCGAGAAGTCGGCCACGTTCCGCGAGGAAGGCGCGGAGATCTACAAGGTGCTCGAAGGCAAGGCGGTGGCGATCGAGTAGCTATCGCCATGGCCGACGCGTCCGCCAACACGCCCGAAGCAACGCCGCAGGCGATCAGCCGGGATTATCCCAACCGGCCCTTCGCCGCGGCGCTCGCCATCTGCCGCAAGCCCGACGGCAGCATGCTCTTGGCCCAGCGCGCCAAGGGGCCGAGCACCGCAATCGGCCGCTGGGGCTTTCCCGGCGGCATGCATGAGGTCGGCGAAACCATTCTCACGGCGGCTCAGCGCGAATTGAGCGAGGAAACCGCTGTCGATGCCATGCCGCGGCGGGTCATCGACGCTTTCGATGTGATCGGCAGGGACCCGGATGGCCGCATCCGCGCGCACTACGTCCTCGTCTGCGTCGTGCTCGATTGGGTGGCGGGCGAGGGTTCCCCAATCGAGGATGCGACCGCGGTCGGCTGGTACACCGTCGATCAGGCTCTCGAGCGGCTTGAACTGCTGCCCGATACGCTCCGCCTGATGAAGGCCGCTCTTGCGGTGTAATGTCGCGTTGGAAGCGCTTGGAAACACTTGATTTCTAAGCGACTCGTCACTACGTTGAAGTCTCCCGCAACGTATTGAAAGGAGGTGATCCCGTGTCTCATTGTCATCATCGGCGGTTGGAGCAGACCGCGATCGGGATTGCTACCTCGGCAGGGCGTTTCTGACGCGCGTAGCGAGTATCGCGGCAATGCTCCGCCGCAAATGACAAGTGGGAAGGGCTGCCTCAGGGCGGCCCTTCTGCTTTAGGAAGTCCGGTCGACCGCCGCCCGCTCGGAACCTTTGCCGCGGCAAAGCTATTATCTTTGAGTTTTCAATGGATTGCCTTTGCAGGAGCAGAACATGCGCGGCTTGATGTTGGCGGGAGTCATCCTCATCGCGGCAGGGATCATCGGTCTGGTGATCAATGTCGTCCCCATTCATCACCAGGAGCAGGTCGCGAAGATCGGCCCCATTACCGCCACCAAGGACACTGAGACGGATTACATCATCCCGCCCTGGGCGAGCATCGCGGTCATCGTCGTCGGAGCCGGCTTGGCTTTCGCCAGCACGCGCCGCGCCTGATCGCGCTGTCGGCGTCTGCTTGCCTTTGCCGGATGCGCGCGATAGACCCGCGCGCAATGCTCCAAACCATCGGCGCACTGCCTGTCACCCGCAAAATTGCTGAGTTGCGCCGCACCGTCGCGGAGTGGCGCCGCGGCGGCGAGATCGTCGCGCTCGTGCCGACCATGGGCGCACTGCATCTGGGGCATCTCGCTCTCATCGCGCATGCGCGCGCGCGCGCCAACCGCGTCATCGCGACGATCTTTGTCAATCCGACGCAATTCGGGCCGGCTGAGGATTTCACGCGCTATCCGCGCGATGAAGCCGGCGATGCGGCCAAGCTCGCAACGGCTTCCTGCGATCTGCTCTTCGCGCCCGATTCCGTCGAGATGTATCCCGCCGGCTTTGCAACAACAGTTTCGGCTGGTCCGCTGGCTGCGCTGCTGTGTGGGCGTTTCCGGCCCGGGCATTTCGACGGCGTCGCCACGGTCGTGACGAAGCTGCTGCTGCAAGCGCATCCGCATATCGCCTGTTTCGGCGAGAAGGATTACCAGCAGTTGCAGATTATCCGTCGCATCGCGCGCGATCTCGATATCGATTGCGCGATCGAAGGCGTACCGATCGTGCGCGAAAGCGATGGTCTCGCGATGTCATCGCGCAATGCCTATCTCGCACCGGAAGAGCGCCGCATTGCGCCGGCGTTGCACCGCATTCTGTCGGATGCTGTCGCGCAGGTGACGAACGGTGCTGCGCCCCAAGACGCAGCGGCCGCGGGTAGCGCAGCCTTACTGCAAGCCGGCTTCGACAAGGTCGATTATCTCGAACTGGTCGACGCCGAGAGCCTGCAGCCGCTCGTCGATCCAAGCCGGCCCGGTCGCGCGGTGGCGGCGGCGTGGCTCGGCAGGACACGGCTCATCGATAACAAGCCGGTGCCGCCGCGCGGGGCGCGATGAGCTTGCCGCTCAACTGCGCCGATCGGCGCTGGTTGCGTGATGCTGCGGAATGGCGGCACGGCGTGTTACGTTCTGACCGGTAGGCAAGGCGAAAGGATAAGCGTGGCCAAGATTCTGGTGACCGGGGGCGCCGGCTTCATCGGCACTGCGGTGGTGCGGCAGTTGCTGGTCGAGGGCGAAGAGGTCGTCAATCTCGACAAGCTCACCTATGCCGGATCGAATCCGCCGCTCGGCGCGCTCGGCGAGAGCGGTCGCTATACGCTGGAAATTGCCGATGTCGCCGATGCCGCGGCGGTCGCGCGTGTCTTCGCGAGACATCGTCCCGATGCGGTAATGCATCTCGCCGCCGAATCCCATGTTGATCGCTCGATCGACGGTCCCGCCGATTTCATCCAAACCAATCTCGTCGGCACCTTCATCTTGCTTGAGGCGGCGCGCCAGCACTGGAACGCGCTCGACGATGCCGGCAAAGCGCGCTTCCGCTTCCATCTGATCTCAACCGACGAGGTTTTCGGCTCGCTGGCAGCGGGCGCGGAAGCGGATGAAACGGCGCGCTATCAGCCCAACAGCCCCTATGCCGCCTCGAAGGCAGGCGCCGATCATCTCGCGCGCGCCTGGCACCGCACGTATGGGTTGCCGGTGATCGCCACCAATTGTTCGAACAATTACGGGCCGTGGCAATACCCGGAAAAGCTCATTCCGCTGATGATCCTCAACGCGCTCGACGGCAAGACGCTGCCGGTCTACGGCCGGGGCGACAATGTGCGCGACTGGCTCTATGTCGGCGATCACGCTGCGGCGCTGACCCTGGTGCTGCGCCAAGGTCGCGTCGGCGAGGCGTACAATATCGCCGGACGCGAGCAGCATTCGAATATCGCGATCGTCAAGATGGTCTGCGCCATCCTCGACGAGGCGCTGCCGCACTCGTCGCATCGCCCGCACGAAAAGCTGATCGAATTCGTCGCCGACCGGCCGGGCCACGATCTGCGTTACGCCGTCGACGACGCGAAGATTCGCCGCGAGCTGCGCTGGCAGCCGCGGGAGACGCTGGCCAGCGGCCTCAAGAAGACCGTGCACTGGTATCTCGACAATCGCGATTGGTGGGAGAGAATCCGCGGCGAGATTTATCGCGGCGAGCGTTTGGGAACGATTCGATGAAGGGCATCATCCTCGCCGGCGGCTCCGGGACGCGGCTTTACCCGCTGACCTGTGCGGTCTCGAAGCAGCTTCTGCCGATCTACGACAAGCCGATGATCTATTACCCGCTATCGACCTTCATGTTCGGCGGTATTCGCGACATCCTAGTCATTACGACCCCGCGAGACGCGCCGCATTTCAAGACGCTGCTCGGCGACGGCAGCCAATGGGGCTTGCAGATCTCCTATGCGCAGCAGCTTTCGCCCGACGGCATTCCGCAGGCCTTTATCCTCGGCCGTGAGTTCATCGCCGGCGAGGCCTGTGCGCTGGCGCTGGGCGACAACCTCATCTATGGCGATGGTCTTACCGATATGATGGAGCACGCCGCCGGCCGCGATGTCGGCGCCAGCGTCTTCGCCTATCGCGTACAGGACCCGGAACGCTACGGCATCGTCGAATTCGATCGCTCGGGGCGCGCGTTGACGATCGAGGAAAAGCCGAAAGTGCCGCGCTCCGATTGGGCGATCATCGGGCTGTATTTCTTCGATCGCGATGTCGTCTCGATCGCCGAAAAGGTGAAACCGTCGGCGCGCGGCGAGACCGAGATCGTGGATGTGATCGGCGATTACCTGAAACGCGGCGCGCTGCACGTCGAAAAACTCGGCCGCGGTCATGCCTGGCTCGATACCGGCACGCCCGAAGCGATGATCGAAGGGTCGGAATTCGTCCGTACGCTCGAAAATCGCACCGGGCAGAAGATCGGTTGCATCGAGGAGGTCGCCTACCGTCGGGGCTTTATCGATAAGGCGCAATTGCTGAAGCTCGCGAAGCAAAGCGAGAAATCGAATTACGGCCGCTACCTGCTGCGGCTCGCCGAGGAAGAGGACGGCGGCTAGAACATCGCCGATAGTAAAGGGGAGGGCGCGATGCGGGTGCGGCGGTTTCTGGCGGCGGGATTGGTCGCAGCCCTGCTGTTCGGCGCGAGCGCGCGGGGAAAGGCCGAGCCGGTGACGATCCATGCCGGCTGGCTGGTCGTTCCGAACATGATCTTCCCGCTGATGCCGTTGAAGCCCGAGGTGCTACGCCACTACGGCAAATCCTATGTCCTCGATCTCATCCACTTCACCGGCACGCCGCCGCAGATCACCGCGCTCTCCGCCGGGCAGATCGATCTCTCGCCGCTGAGCTTTTCAGCCTTTGCGCTCGCCGTGACCAATGCGCATCTCGGCGATCTGCGCATCATCGCCGACGGGCTGCAGGACGGCGCGCCGGGCTGGCAGACGAATAATTTCCTGGTGCTGAAGGACGGACCGATCCATAAGGTCGAGGATCTAAAAGGCCAAGTCGTCGCGAGCAACGCGTTCGGCGGTGCGGTCGATATCGGACTGCGCGTCATGCTGCGCAAGCATGGGCTCGAGGATAAGCGCGATCTCGCGATGATCGAGGTGCAGGTGCCAAATATGAAAGCAGCGCTTGCGGAGAAGAAGGTCGCGCTGATCGCGCCGCTGCCGCCCTTTACCAATGATCCCGAGCTCAAAAGTATTTCGCGCGTGCTGTTCGATCAGCGCGAAGCGCTCGGCGTGTCGCAAACCATCATCCTCACCGCGCGCACCGGCTCGCTCGAAAAGAGCCACGGTGCCTGGGTCGATTTCCTCGAGGATCAGCTCGTCTTCCTGCGCTGGCTGACCGATCCGGCAAATCACACCGCCGCGGTTGCGCTCGCCGCGAGCTTCAACAAGACAACGCCGGACAAGCTCGACTGGGCCTTTACCCACGCGGATTCCTATCGCGATCCGAAGGGTCTTCCCGATGTGAAGGCGCTGCAATCCAATCTCGACATGATGACCGATCTCGGCTTCGCCAAAGAGCATGTCGCGGTCGACGAATATCTCGATCTCAGCCTCGTCAATGAGGCGGCATCGCGTATCAATTGACGCTCGCGGAGGTGCGCATGATAAAGACCAAAGGTCTCGTCCATTTCACCATTCCGGTGACCGATACGGCACGCGCGAGGGATTTTTACTGCAGCGTCCTCGGCATGCGGCTGCTGCGCGATACCGGCGCACGCGGCATGGTGTTTCTCGACAGCGGCGGCGATTGCGTGATCTTGGCCAAGACCGAGAAGCCGATCTCGACCGCCGGCGAGCGCGATATCCATCACTCCTTCCTGGTCGCGCATGAGGATTACGCGCCGGCCCTTGCCGAACTCAAATCGAGCGGCGTCAAATTCCTTTTTGATGAAGATCGTCAGGATGGCGTGGTCGATGGACCGCGCGCCTATTTCGAGGATCCTGACGGCAATGTGCTCGAGATCATCGATCTCGCGCGCTATGCAGGTGCCGCCGATTAATTCTCGGCGGCGATCTTGCGGGCGGCATCGATGATCGCGGGCGACGTCGCATAGAGCTGCTCGACGATCTTTTCGGCTTCCGCGCCCGTATGCGGCGAGACCGGCAAGCGCTGCGCTTTTGCTTCGGCGAGCAGGTCGGGATCTTTGACTGCGGCGGCGAAGGCCTGGCGCAGGATATCGATCCGATCTTTTGGTACCGCCCGCGAGGCGATGAAGGGCCGGCCGAGTTCGCCGCCGGCGGTGAGAAAGCGAATGATCTGCCGCGCATTGTCGCTCGGCGCGATGTCGAGGATGTAAGGCGTGTCCGGCGCCATGCCGTCGGGGATGCTTTCGCTGGTGCGCAGCAGCGGATGGAGCTTCGCCCCCTTCAGCCAGTCGGCGGGAATGCTGCTCCACGAGCCGCACATCCCTTGGACCTCGCCTTGCTCCAGCGCGAGCCTCACCGCGGCGCTGCCGACATAGCCTTTCGCTTCGGTGATATCGAGGGTGAAGACGCGCATCAGTATCTTGGTGTTGAGATCTTCGGACGCGCCCGCGCCCGCATCGCCAAAGAGATAATGATGTCCGCGCATGTCGGCGACGCTTTGAGGCGGGTTGTCGTGCCAGACGAAGCAGGTGGTGGTATCTTCGGCGACGCTGCCGATCCAGGCGTAGCGGCGAAAATCGAACGGCGTCTTGTCCGGGTCCATCAGGGACGCGCCGAGCAGGCCGAAATTGAATTCATCGATCACCGTGCCGTCGGTCGGCGTATTGACGTCGAGATGCGCGACCGAGGTCGCGCTGGCGGCGCCGGGCGTATTCATCACGATCACCTCGGGATGGCCCGGGATATAATGCCCGATATAGCGCGCCAGCAGCCGGGCATTCGCATCGAAACCGCCGCCTGGAGGGAAGCCGACGGTGATCTTGAGGGTTTTGTCTTTGTAGAAATCGTCGGCGGCGGCAGACGAAAGGAGAGCGAGCGGCGCGAGCAGCGCCGTCATCGAGCCCATCAACGTCGCGAGAAACCACCGGCGCATCCCGCCTCCCCGACGATCGCGAAGGATATCACGATTCGCTAGTCGAAATCGACCTCACGCACGAGATGCGGCGCGCCGTACTCGCGCAGCACTTGCTCGGGGTCGCGCGGTGTTGCCGCGTCGCCTGTCTCAAGATAGGCGCGTTCGAGATAGGCGCCCAGGTAGCGCGCGTGGCTGACGACGGCGCGGCCGAAGGCGAGCTGCTCGCGCTCGTAGTGCTGGAGCGCCTCATCGATATCGTCTCCATGCGCGGCCAGCGCGGTGACCAGTCCCGCGGCATCGAGCGCGGCTTTGCTGGTACCGGCGGCGACATGCGGCCGCGCGACGAAGGCGGAATCGCCGAGCAGTGCGACACGGCCGAAGACCATGCGGGGCACTTCGAGGTCGGTGATCGATTGCAGCAACGGCTGCGCGACGCGGCCGACGATCTCGCCAAGCACCGGCGGCAGGACGCGCTGCGCGTCGGCTTTCATCGCTGCGATGAATTCTGGACGGATGAGCGACGGCGGAATCGCGCGGCCATGATCGCGGCCGCTCGCGTCTGTAAAGAGCGCGTGCTGTTCTTCCGCGGAGACGGGACGATACCAGATGAAATAATAACGGCGGTAGCCGGGCCGCGGATCGTTGTCGGTGCCCGGCACCGGCAGCGAGACGACGAGCTCGTCGGCGGGGAAGGTGAAGGCGGCACGCTCGAGCAAGAGCTCGTGCGCGGCCGGCGGCAGATCGCGCTCGTCGAGGATGCCGCGCCAGGCAATATAGCCCGCGGGAATCGGCGCGATCTCGGGCAGGAATTGCTGGCGCACCGTCGAATAGATGCCATCGGCGCCGATCAGCAGGTCGCCGCTCTCGCGCATGCCGTCCGTGAAGACGGCGGTAACGGCCCGCCCATCTTGCTCGATGCGCATGAGAGCTTTGCCAGCGTGATAAAGCGCGGAGGGGAAAGCCGCGCGCAGCGGCCGGTAGATCGTGCCCCAAGTGCTGCCGTGCCAGCCGCGCGGTATCTCCAGGCCGACCGTGCCGTCCTGCTTCAGCCAGATCGAGCTCCGCACGTGAAAGGCGAGGCCGGGATTGACGACAGCCCCGGCGCGGGCGAGGCCCGCGAACAATTCCGCTGAAGTGTTGAGTCCGGCGCCGCGATCGGCGAGGTCGCCGGCGCTGCGCTCGAAAACCGCGACATTCCAGCCGGCCTCGCGCAGAAATTGCGCGGCGAAGAGACCGCCGATCGATCCGCCGATGATCAGGGCGCGGCGTTGTGGCGGCATGGATGATTTGACCGCCGCGCCGGAGATTTAGGGCTCGCGCGCCTGAGCGCGTTCTTGGGCACCGCCTTCGGGCGTCTGGCTCGGCGCAGGTTCGAATTCCGGCACAAGCGTGCCGAGCAGCGCGAGCGCGCGATCCTCGCGGCCTTCGCGCAATTGCTCCGCGAGCTCGTCGAGCGCACGCGCCAGCATGGCGTAATCGCTGGTGCGCGGCGCGGCGAGGCGAATGCCCGAAACCTTCGTCGGCAGCAACGTCTCATTGGCGTAGAACAGCTCTTCGTAAAGCTTCTCGCCGGGCCGCAGGCCGATGAAGTCGATCTTGATGTCGGTGCCCGGCCGCTTGCCGGCGAGACGGATCATCTGGTTGGCGAGATCGACGATCTTCACCGGCTCGCCCATATCGAGCACGAAGATCTTGCCGCGCGCCGCGCTCTCGCCGTCGCCCGCGAGGGCGGAAGCTTGCAGGACCAGCTCGACCGCTTCGCGTACGGTCATGAAGAAGCGCTGGATGGCGGGATCGGTCACCGTCAGCGGGCCGCCGGCGGCGAGCTGGCGTTGGAACAAGGGCACGACCGAACCGGTCGAGCCGAGCACGTTGCCGAAACGTACCGTGACGTAGCGCGTACCGCGATCGCGACGCGCCTCGACGATGTCGAGCGCTTGGCAGATGCTTTCGGCGAGCCGCTTGCTCGCACCCATCACATTGACCGGATTGACCGCTTTGTCGGTCGAGATCATCACCATCGCCGTAACGCCATGCGCCCGGCAGGCTTCGGCGACATTGCGCGTGCCGATCACATTGGTGACGAGGCCTTCGAGCGGATTGGCCTCGACCATCGGCACGTGCTTTAGCGCGGCGGCGTGGAAGACGAGTTCCGGCCGCTCGGCCGCCATTACCGCATCGACGCGCCGCCGCTCGCGCACATCGGCGATGATCGCCTGGCGCGGAAGGGCGGGGAAGCGCTCCCTGATCTCCTGATCGATCGAATAGAGCGCGTATTCGCCGTTATCGAGGAGCACCAGGCGCGCCGGATTGTAAGAGGCGATCTGGCGCGACAGCTCCCCGCCGATCGTACCGCCGGCGCCGGTCACCAGTACGCGCCGCCCGGCGATGAGCGCGCGCATGCTGCCGTGATCGAGCACGGTTTGCGGCCGGCCGAGCAGATCCTCGATCGCCACCGGCTCGATGCGCTGAAGATCGTCGTTGCCCGTCTCGCGGAAATCGGTGAGGCGCGGCACGCGCGCCAACGGAATACCCGCTTCGGCCGAGAAATCGAAGAGCCGCCGCGCCGGCACGCGATCGAGCTCCTGGCAGACGATCAGGCGCTGCGGCCGGTTGTCGGTTTTTGTCAGCGAGGCCACGACCTTGGCGATTTCGTCGAAAGTTCCCAACACGGCGATGCCGCCGATATCGCGGCCGACCCGCGAGCTACCGTCGGCAAGGATGCCGACCACGCGATAAGGACGCCGCGGATCGCGGCCGATCGCACGGATGAAAAGGTCCGCACCTTCGCGCGCGCCGACCAAGAGGATGGGCACCGGTGCGTAGCTCGCCCTCTCGAAGACATGGCCGAGGCTGCGATCTTTCAGGACGCGGTAAGCGAAGCGCGGCGCGCCGAGCATCGCCATCAGCAGGAGCCAGTTGATGCCGACGAGCGAGCGCGGCATCCCCTGCAGGCGCGTGACGACGAACATCACGGGAAAGAAAATCAGGATGATCAGCGTCACCGCGCGCAGCAGCGCCAGCAGATCGGGTAGCGAGGCGAAACGCCAAATGCCGCGGTAGAGGCCCGACCAGCGAAAGATGACCGCCGCTGTCGCGGCGAAAGCGAGGTCGTAGGTCGCCAGCAGCGAAGGCGAATAACTGAAGATGTCGCCGCCGACGCGCAGGTAGAGGGAGAGCAGGAAGGAAAGCGCAGCCATGACGACGTCGTGGCTGAAGGTGGCAAAGGCGCGACTGGTAACCTTCATTAAGCTTCCTCGATCCCAGCGCGGCACGTTAAGGGCGGCGTTGCAGCGCAGCAAGTTTCAAAACCCGCCGCGGCGGCAATGGGATACCGGTTTTCCTAGCAATTCAACTGAATGTGCACAACGAGTTAACGTCGGGAAAACCAATTATCCGCAAATATGCCAAGTGATCCGTCGGTCACCCTGCATGTTGTTGTTTTTGGAGAGGCAATTTGTCCGCTGGCAATTACCTCAGGTCGATGCTGAACGCGGGGTCGTCCCGCGTCTTCAATTGCAACGACGTTGCCCGCAAGCTCGAGCGCCGGGAAGGGGAGCCGAATCCCTATCTCTTCAAGACGCCGGCGATGCATCATCTGGTGCTGGTGAAAGAAGCGCTGCGTTACGGCGATCCTCCTCATCCCAAAGGTGTCGCGATCGGCAGCAAAATCTACGTGCCCTACAATCACGACGAAATCTACGACGGGGGGCGCTCGATCTTCTTCCATAGCCCCAATCTGCTACAGGTCTTTCACGAGCAGTTCGGTGTCGACCATAGCGCGGCAAGCTCAGCGGCGCTGGACCACGATATGAAGATTTTCCGCATCCTCGACGAGCTCCCCTCGCTCGACGGTTTCTTGATGCGTGACGCGCTCGAGCTCGAAGGTGTCGATGCGAACGAGGCTTATTTCGACGTCTCGCCGGAAGAGCGCACGGCGATTCAGGAGTTTATCCGCGGCAAGATGGAGCCGCTGGTTCGCGCCGCCTATGACGGCGAGAAACCGCCCGCCAGCAAGGTCGGTCAGCTCATCGACGCGATGTGGGAAGCGAAGGACGTCGTCGCGCTCGAGCCTCTGGTTTTCGCTTTTCGTTTTCCGACCGATGAGGCACTCGCGATCTTCGGTGCGTGGAAGGGCATCAATTTTTATTCTTTCCGGTATCACCAGGGGCGCAAAAAGCGCGAGTCCTTAGCGCATTGGCTCAAGGAAGACGCCCTACCGAAGAATCTGGTGACACGGGACGTTCTCCAGATTTTGGAGCCGCTCCGCCGCACCACCGTCGAGCGGTTGCGCGGTCATTGGGTCGATGTCGACAACACGCTGAAGCAATATGACAATCTCTACGGGGAGTTTGTCGCCAGCGCCAATCCCGGAGGCTTCATCACCTTCCTGCGCGGCGCCAAGGCGATTTATTGGCGCCTCGGTGATTCGCTCAGCAAGATCGATCATGCGATCAATTGCTGGGAAGCCGGGACGAAAGGCACGCCGGGACGACGCCTGGCGTATGAGCAGCTCGAGGCGATGCTGGAATTGCTGAAGAAGATCCTCGAGCCGACCGTCGCTGACCACGCCAAGGCAGCCTAGACCGCCGCGCTCAGCGAGCGATAGAGCGCGATCGTCGCCGCACTCACCGCCTCCTCGGAAAATCCGTCCGCCGCCAACGTCCGTCCGGCCGTCGCATAAGCGCGCCGCCGCGTTGGATCGTTTGCGAGCGATTTTAGCGCCGCCGCGAGGGCTGGCGCATCGCTCGGCGGTACCAGGGTGGCATTGACGCCGTTGCGGGCGATGTCGCGATTGCCGGCGACATCCGTCGCGACGATGGCGCGCCCGACAGCGGCCGCTTCGAGCAAGGTCTTGGGCACGCCTTCGCCACCCTCGGAAGCAAGCACAGCAATATGTACGGTCGCCCAAATCTCGCGGACATCCTCGCGATGGCCGCACCATACGATACCGGGTGACTGGCTCCAGCCGCGCAGCGTCGCCTCATCGAATGAGCTTGGATTGGCGAGGTCGGGGGTGCCAACGAGCAGAAGCCGCAGATCGACGCCCTCGTCGTGCAACAGACGTTGCGCCGCGACCAGCGTCGCGACGCCTTTGATCGCGATCATGCGTCCGATATAGGCGGCTGTCACCGGCGGCGACGGCGGCTCGGGCAACGGCTTGAAATGATCGAGATCGACGCCCGAGCCGCGGATCACGGTGATGCGATCGGCCGCGCCCGGGCGCAGCGCCTCGATCAAGGCGCGGTCGTCGTCATTCTGGACGATCACGCGGCAATGGCGGCGCAGCAGCAAGACGGGCCAGAGAAGTTGCGCTGCGGCGCCGACGAGTCGGGCATGGCGGCTCCGGCTCGTGCCCATATAGCCGACGCCGGCGATGAAGCTGACAACGCGCGGCACACGCGCCAGGAGTGCAGCGATCCCGCCGAGGATTGCGGCCTTATGGGCGATGTGATGCACCATGAAAGGTCGTTCGCGGCGATAAAGGCGATAGACTTCGACGATCGCGGCAAGACTCGCCCATGGTCCGATCTCCTCGCGTCGCCAGCGCAGCGGCATCACGCGAAATCCGGCCGCCGCGATACGTGCGCCATGGGCAGCGACCCGGGTGGCGACGACGACGTCAAAGCCGGCTTGCTGCGCCGCGCGCGCCATCGGCAAACGGTGCGACCAGAAATACCAATCTTCGGTGACGAGAAAAATGAGCTTCCGTTTTTCGCCGCTCATCGTTCAACGCCTCGAAATGCGCGGCATGTCGCGGCAAGTCCGTCATCGAGGCTCACCCGCGGTTTCCAGTCCAGGCGCGCGCGCGTCGCGCTGTCGTCGATCGATAAGGAGCCGATCAATGCTCTCGCCATACCGCCGCGCCCGAGCGCGCCCAAAGTGAGGCGCAAGAGGTCGGGCGGGAACGGGAACATGCGCGCGGCGCAGCCGAGATGCGGCGCGATCCGTCGCAACAGCTCGGGCGTCGACACTTCCTCATCGTCGCGCAGCAGATAGACGCCGCCGGGCGCCTCGACGGCGAGCAGCGCCTCGATCACATCGAGCAAATTCTCCATGAAGATAAAAGCGCGGCGGTTGTGAATGCTGGCAACCGGCAGCGGCAAGCCATGCGCCACCGCTGTCATGAGTGTCTTGAAGCTGTCGATGACGCCGGGGCCATAGATCAGCGGCGGGCGCAGGACCGCGAGGCTTGGCGAGCCGGCGAGCGCCGCTTCGATGGCGAGCTTGGCGCGGCCGTATTCGTCGCTCGGCGTCGGTATCGAATCGGTGCGAAAGGGCGCGGCGCCGCTTGTCTCGCCCATGGCGCGGATCGAGCTCATCAGGATGAGCCGCGCGATGCCGCAGCGCTGAGCGCTGCGGCCGAGCGCTTCCGCCGTCGCGATCTCATCGCCGAAACGCGCGCGATCGACGCGCGGCGAAGCCGCGGTCGCGAGATGGATGACGATCTGCGCGCCTTCGAGCAGTGCCGGCCAATCGGTCTTGGCGTTCAGCGTGCCGGCGTTCTCGCGCGTGATGGTGCGGGCTAGGACATTGTGAGCGGCGAGACGCGCGCTCAGCGCTCGGCCAATGAAACCGGCCGCGCCCAGAATGACGACGCGCTCGGTGGTGCTCAGCCTGCCTCCGTTGCGCGGCGGCGCAGCCAGAAAGAGGCGCCATGTGCCATGCGGCCGGCGCGCGACAGCCAATAGACCGGCAGTAACGGTTCCCAATCCATGCCGCCGAGCAGCAAGCCAGCGAGCAGATATTGCTCGTTGTAATTTCGTTCCGAGAAAAGCGCGTCGTATTCGAAAGGCAGCATGATGTCGTGCACATGCACGACAACCCCCGGCTTGAGAAGCGGTAGCACTTCGAGCAGCAAAAAGGGCGCGTCGGTGCCGTTGAAAGCGTAATGCGATCCGTCGATAAAGAGCATATCTCCAGGGGCAAGTGCGCCGGCAAGTTCGCCGGGCTCGGTCGCGAGCACGGAGCGGCGATCGATCGTGTCGGCGACGCTCTCGATCTCGCGGCGCGGCACCGGGTCGATGCAGGTGATATGTAGATCAAGCCCGGCATCGCTTGCAGCGCGGCGCATGATGTGCGTGCTGTTGCCGCTGCCGATCTCGATCACGCGCTTCGGGCGCAGATCCTTGATCATCGCATAAGCGGCTTCGGCGTCGCCGCCCGCGAAGTAACGGTTGGCGGCGAGCGGGCCGAGACCGCGGCGCGCCTGCTCCATTGCTGGGGCGAGGCGACTCAGCAGCGCATCGATCGCCGGCCGCGATGCCTCGAGCCGACGTTCCACGGGAGCGAGCACGTGCTCGGCGGGTCGCGGCTTCAGCATATCGTCGGGACGGATCGTCACCAGGAGATAGGACCGCGTGCGCGTCGCGAGCTTGCGGATGGCGTGCAGGCGCGATTTGAACGTGAGATCGGGAAACGGCATCGTGCGACCACTATAGAGGCGGCAGCGTCATCACGCGACGCGCTCGGCGCGAAAGCTGCGCAAGCAGACTCGTCACCGCGAGCGCGGCGACGATCAGTGCCGGCCAGGGAAAACGGATCGCGACGATCGCCAATAGCAGCAGCGCGGCATCGCCGCCGATGATCAACTTCAGCACCGCGCCGTGATCGTTATCGGCCGCGAGCGCGCGCTGATAGAAGTGCGAGCGATGCGCCTGCCAGATGCGCTCGCCGCGCAAGAGGCGGCGCAGCAGGGTGACGGTAGCATCGGCGAGATAGTAAAGCGCGAGGATCAGCGCCGGCGCCCAATGACCCTGAGTCGCGAGTAGCAGTAGCGGCCAGCCGGTCATGAATCCCAGAGGCACGCTGCCGACATCGCCGAGAAAGATACCGGCGCGCGGCCAATTCCAGCGGAGGAAGCCGAGCGCGCCGGCAACAAGGGCCAGCGCCGCCGCCGTCACATGCGCGTCGTCCCCTGCGAGATGCGCGACGAGCACGATACCGACGCCGATCGTGATCGTCTCGACGCAGGTGATGCCGTCAATCCCATCCATGAAATTGTAGAGATTGATGAACCATGTCCAGAGCAGCACCACAACAATGCGATCGGCGAGCGGCGGCAGCAGGCCTTGGAAGACAGGGGCGGGACCGAGCAGATAGGTGGTGCCGAGGGCAGCGGCGAGAAGATGAGCGGCGAGCCGCCAGCCGAAAGCGAGTTCGTCGAGATCGTCATACCAAGAGACGAGGGCGAGCGCCGCCGCGAGAGCCGTGATCCCAAAAGTGGCGCCGGGTGCGAGGCCGGCGAGCGTCAGCATCATCCACGCAAACAGCACGACCGGGACCAGCGCGATACCGCCGCCCCGCGGCGTCGCATTCTCATGCGAGGTGCGCTCGCCCGGATGGTCGAGGATGGCACGGCGGCGCAGCCAGTTGCGCGCGATGCCGCTCAGCCAGACGCTCGCGCCCAGCACGGCAAGCGGCACAACCACCCAGCCCCAGAAGCTTTCCCCCGCGAGATCACCCATCAGCGGCGGTGATATGACGCCGCTGGGTTAGGCGCAACGCTTTCCGGTGTCGCGGCGGCCTGCTAATCCGGAGAACCGGGCAGCCAATAGACGCGGCCATCGCCGAGATCGGCATGGCAGAGCGTCACCAGATCCGCCGTCACCGACCCCTTGGCGTTTTTCGCTTGCTGCTGCAAATCGCGGCAAATGTCGCCGCGATGCGAGCGATAGACGTCGCGCGCCGGCACCACCGCGCCGGATGCATCGGCACTGCGCCATTGCACTTTTGCGCCGGTCATGGCCGAGGTCGCCCGCAGGCTTGCGGCGGCGAGGTTGAGCCGCGCCGCCGGACTCAGCGAGGACCGTAACGGCGTGCCAACGATCTGATCGGCGATATCCATGCTCAGCAACGGGTCGACAGGCTCGGCCAGCGGGTCGCCGTAAGGGCCGGTTGCCTTGACCTGGGTGGTCGGCGGTGCCCGGTCGAACAATGCGCCGAGGGGCCCGGGCGGGTCCGGCCGGGTGAAGGGCGCGCAGGCGCTGACCACCAGTAACAAGGCCAAGGCTGCGCTGAGCGTTAACGGGTTTGGGCTACGATTGCTGCGATGCATCTCCGCGCCTTCCTTTTCTCGCTAGGCCTTGCCAGCATTGTCGTTTCATCGACCGGCACGCCGGCGCGCGCGCTGTTCTACAACCTCGACGGCGCCTATCACTGTGTGACCCAATCCGATCCCGCCTGCGCGGCAGAGGCTAGGCTCCCGCCACCGCCCCCGCCGCCGGGGGCGGTCCCGACCGGTCCCACATTGGAAAGTGTTTTTGCCGCGATCCACGCCCAAAGGCTGAGCGTGGCCGATATGCAACTGCTCGCAGCCCATGCCCGCCAAAGGGAGCCACGGGCCGTCGAGGCGCTCGCTTGGTGCAAGCTCTATGGCATCGGGTGGTCGGCCGATCCGATCGCTGCCTATCTCCTCTATGGCTTGGCGTCGGCGCTGGGTGTGCCCAAAGCCCATGCCAATCAGATCACAATTTTCGAGACACGGATGACGCAGCAGCAGCGGCAGGATTTGCTGGTGGTATTGCAAACGATCCATTGATGCCTCGGGGGGCGAGGATGGCGATCCTCGATTCTCGGTGAGTTTGGTAAACGGGCCGTTAACCGGCGGGCGACAAGGTAAGGGCGAAGGCTCGCGATATTGCTCTGCGCAGCCGCTTGCGCGTCGGCCTGCGAGTCGCCAGCATCGCGCCCCGCGCTGCAATGCCCCAAAAGGCGGCGCGATTTTGATTGGACGATGCAAAACCGTGTCCGATTCGTCGACGTTGCGCACTTCAGGGTGGGTCAAATACTACACGGCGACCGAGGGTCGGCCGCCGCGGCCGACCTTGCTCGCCGCGCTTGATCGCTTTGCTGCTGAAGGAATTTGCGGCACCGCGGCCGATCTCGGCTGCGGCGACGGGCGCGATGCGATCGAGCTGTTGCGGCGGCGCTGGCGGGTGATCGGTATCGATTCCGAGGCGGTCGCGCTCGAGCGTTTGCGCACGCGTCCGGATCTGCCGCCAGCCGCGGCACTCGAACTGCGCGCCGAAAAATTCGAGGACGCGAATTGGGGCAAGGTCGAGCTCGTCAATTCGAGCTTCGCGTTGCCTTTTTGCCCGCCGCCGGCCTTTCCGGCGCTGTGGCGTAAGATCGATGCGTCGATCGCGCCGGGCGGACGCTTTGCCGGTCAACTTTGCGGGCAGCGCGATAGCTGGGCGGAAAGGGGCGTTGACAATCAGCCGGTCACTTTCCACGACGAGGCGGCGGCGCGCGCGCTCTTTGCGAACTACGTGATCGAGCAATTCGAGATCGAGGAAACCGATTCAGTCACGCCGCGCGGCGAGACCAAGCACTGGCATCTCTTTCATGTGATTGCGCGAAAGCGCTGAGCGCCCTCAGCGCCAACCGCGATGCCAGCCGCCGCCGCCAATGAATACGGCACCCGCGACCGGCGGTCCGTAGTAAGCGGGGTAATAGCCGTAACCATAAGGGCCCGGATAGGCAACGCAGCCGCTGAGGCCCAAACCCACCGCCGCGACGAGCAAGAAGCGGAACCATCCTGACGACATCGGCAACCTCCTGACAGGCGCACTCTCGACCGAAAGATGGTAGGGCGTTGCGGCCCGTCCCATCCCTCGCCGACGACAACGGGCGACCGGGCCGGTTTGTTCAATCCCGGGCAAATTTATGTCTGTAGCTTCGCTAACCTCCTTGTGTTACGAGGATAACGACCATTTATCGGGGAGGGGGAAATGGCGATACAAATCAGAAGATATATCGCGACGCTTTCCGTAGCCGCGGCGGCCGTGGTCGCGACCGCCGCGACGAGTTTCGCCGAGACGCCGCTTGAGCGCGGCACCTACTTGATGAACAGCATTGTCGCTTGCGGCAATTGCCACACGCCGAAGGGCCCGAACGGCAAGGCGATCGCGGACAAGGAATTGGCGGGCGGCGATCCGATCGATGCGCCCGTCTTTCACGCCGTGCCGCCGAACATAACGCCCGACAAAGCAACCGGCATCGGCAACTGGACCGACGAGCAGATTATCAACGCGATCCGCAACGGGAAGCGGCCCGACGGCACGACAATCGGCCCGCCGATGCCGATCGCTTTTTATCGCGACATGTCGGATACGGATGCGAAGGCGATTGTTGCTTATCTCCGTTCGGTCAAGCCGATCAGCAACAAGGTCGAGAAATCGACCTACAAAATTCCGCTGCCGGCTGCCTACGGCCCGCCGGTGACGCATGTCGCCGACGTGCCGAGCACCAACGCCGTCGCCTATGGCAGATATCTCGCGACGGGCCTCGGCCATTGCATGGATTGCCATACGCCCGATGTTCAGGGCCGTCCCGACTTCACGCGGCTTGGCGCCGGCGGCAACGAGTTCGGCGCGCCCAATGGCGGCCTCATCCTGTCGGCCAATCTCACGCCCGGCAATCCACAAGGTATCGCCGGCTGGACCAACGATCAGATCAAGACCGCGATCACCACCGGGATGCGGCCCGACCGGCCTCTGGTGCGGCTGATGGCGTTCGATTGGTACAAGAATATTTCGAGCGCCGATCTCAACGATCTCATCGCTTTTCTGCGCAGCCTGAAGGCGGTCAAATCGCCGTAGTCCACCGCCTTCGCTCAGCCTCGGCGCCGCCGCGGGAACGCCTGCGGCGGCGTCGCTGTTTCGTCCGTGGGAGGAATTTTCCGAGGAGGTGAAGCATGTTGGACCATGCCGGAGATGACGCGATGCGGGCGCGGATCGCAGAAGTCGAAGCCCAACGCATTCCCGTTCGCGACGTGCTGAGCTGGTTCGCGCCGTGGTTCATGGCCGCGGTCCTCGTTCTGGTCTGTCTCGGGGCGCTCTGGTGCGCCAGCAGCGCGAGCGATGATCTGACCTATTCGATCGGCCTCATCGGTGCGCTGCTTGCCTTCATCGCGCTAATTTGGGAAAGCGCTGCCGCGCTTTCCGGCAGGCTCGAGGCGTTGTCGTCCCCCATGCTGGTCGACGATGATTTGTCGCTCATCGTGCTGATGGTGCTGCTCGGCCTGTTGGCGTTGGGCGGATTGATGCTCGCGGCACGCGGCCCGAGCCCGACCGCGAACGGCGTCGGTTACGGGCTTTGCCTTTTCGCCGTGGTCTTCGCCTTCGCCAATATCAAACACCATTTTGATCGGCGCGAGGCGGATGGCTGACCGTTATCCGGCGCCGCCGTCGCCGACCAGTGAGAACGGCGCCCAAAAGATTGGATGTGCATAGGAATACGTGGCCTGCCGCGTGCCCGGGTCGATCGCGCCGGGTCCGTCGATTAACGTCAGCATCGCCTGCCGCAGCGCCTCGGCGCGGGTGATGCCGGGACTAGCCGCTTCTCGCTCGAACGTTGTAGTCGTCAGGATGCGCGCCGATACCGTTTCGACCGGCCAGTTCGATACCAGCACCGCGCGCGAGCCGGCATAGAAAAAGGCGAGGCCCAGACCTGATACGGCTTCGGCGCCGGCACCGTTCCCCGCCGCTGTGTTGCATGCCGACAGCACGACCCAGTCCGCGTTGAGCTTGAGCCCCAAGATCTTGCTCACGGTCAGCAGGCCATCGCCCGGCACATGAGCGACGTCGGGCGCGCTCAAGGCGAGGGCCGGCTCGGTCAGTTTGTCGAGATCACCCGGGATCAACCCATGCGTCGCGAACATCACGACTCGGCGGTCGTCGAGATCGATCGTGCGCACGATCTGCTCGTTGGCCTGCGCGCCGAGATAGACGTCTTTCGCCGGGTCGGCCTTTAATGCGATCGCGACTTCTTTTACTTCGTCGGCAGTGTCGGGTAGGCGCGGCAGGTCGGCAAGACCGCCGTTGTTGTCATCCTTGGGCGCGCTGCGCAAATGCACCGCGCCACGTGAGGCGATCGCCGTTGGCGCCGCCGGCGCGGCTTTCGCTGCGGCGAGCGCCCGCGCCGCCTCGGCCGTGCTGAACCAGGGATCGCCGAAGCCGATGAAAGGCTTCCTGCCGCTTTTTGCCGCGGTCATCGTGCGCAGCGTGGTCAGCGCCGTGACCGTCGGCAATTGCGTGATCGCGATCTGGCGGATGAGCCAGGGCACGGTCTTATAGCCGGCGAAGAGCGGCTGCCCGGCGCTGTCGGGGACGATTTTCGTGTTATCCGTCGCGAGCATGCCGAACGGAATTTGCCCCAACGCACCATTCGCGACGACGAACAGATCCTTTGCGCCTCCCCAGCCTTGCTTTACCGGCGCGACGAGTCCGGCATAAAGCTTGTAGGCGCTGGCGATGTCAAAAGCCGGAATGTTTCCCGATGCGCCCGCGTCGGGATCGACGGCAGCGCGCAAGGTTTTCACCGTCTGATCGATGTCGCGGCTCGACAACGGCGAGAGAGCGAAGACCGGCGGGCCTTTTTGCGGGACGGCCCAGAGATAAGTGTGTTCCGGTGCGATAAGGATCGCGAGCAGGGCCTCGCCGGGCCGCAATGCCTTCTGCGTGTCGGCGACGGTCGATGGCTTGGGATCGGTGAGTCGGAGATATTGCGGAAACTGCCGGGCGAGCTGGGTGCGCATGTCTTTGCGCTGCCCTGTGAGGCTGTCGATTTGCGCGCGCAGCTTGGCGAGCGCCGCGTCGTCGCGCTGGCCACTCGGCAGCGCGAAGCCATTGGCGAGCGTCGTGGTTAGCGCATCGATCTGGCGCTGGGCGTCCTGCTCGCGCCGCGTCAGCGCGGCGAGCGTAGGGTCGCGCGCCGCCGATCGCGCCGCGGCGGCGGCGACCGCGCGCTGCACTTTCTGGCCGCGCGCCGCATCGGCGATGCGAAAGCCTTCGATCGCGGCGTCGGGCGTGTTGTCCTTGACGAGCAGGCTGAGATAGCCGTCGAGAACGAACGTGCGCCAGCGATCGATCCGCGCTTGGCCGCCTTCATCGAGGCTATCGTTCGTGGTGTCGAGAAGAATCGGCACCGCTTTGGCAAAATTGGCGCGCGCTCTTGCGCTATCGCCGCTGGCGAGCAGCGCATCGGCGTAAAGGCCGATCTGAATGGCCGTGCGCTCATCATTGGCCCCGAACATGCGTGTCGAGAGATCGATGGCGCTTTGTGCCCAAGCGGCTGCATCCTGAGCGCGGCCGCTGCGCAGCGCCGTCGTGACGAGGCCCGGATTGGCGACGAGAATTCGCGACAGATAATTTCGATCATTGGCGAGGGCCGAGACGATCAGGTCGATCTGCGCCAATGCCTCGGCGATTTTGCCCTGGCCCAGCAAGGCGGCGACCAGCGCCGCTCGGGCATCAGCGAGACCGCGCGAAGTCTTCTCGACGCCGATGGCGGAGTAGGTGTCGATGGCAATCTGACTGAGTTTCGTGGCATCGCCGTAGCGGCCTTCGGTCGCAAGGATTCCGCTGAGCGCGCTGATCAGATCGACGGTTTCGACGGCGTAGCGGCCCTGAGCCTCAAGTTGGTTGAGCAAGCCCTGCCGCGCGGCGATCTCGGCTTCGGCGAGGCGGTTTTCGCCGCGCAGTGCCGCGGCGAGATTGGCGTAGCTATAGGATGCCGCGGCAGACCAGATCCGCGACACGACGACGTTGATCGAGGCCAAATCTTTCGCCTCTTGTAGGCCTTCGGGGATGGCACGGCGGAAATCGGCTTCGGCTTCATCGAAGCGGCCCGAGGCGAGGGCGATGTTTCCATGCACGTGATCCAGCGCCCAGGCGTCGCCGGCACGGTTAGGCCGCGACGCCGGAAGCTGCGAAAGCTTATCGACAACTCTTTCCATCGCCTGCGCTTGCGTTTTGGCTTCGTCGAGCTGTCCCGAGCCGGCAGTGAAGGTAATCAGCGTCTGGTACGCGGCGACGGTTCGCTCGCTCGGTGCGCCTTGACCCTCGGTCAGCGCGATGAGCTGCTTGCTGAGCGCGATTGCCTCGTTGCTATTGCCGGCGCGTGATTGGATCGAACGCATCAGATTGAGAAGGGCGAGATAACCCTCGGACGCGGATTGTGTGCCCGGCGATGGGCGAGCGATATCGATCGCTTTCTGCAAATCGGTCGTGCTCTGCACGACGCGGCCGAGCGCGGCGGCCGCGGTGGCGCGGCCTGCATAGAAGCGTGCGAGATCGGAGCCGGATAGGCCCGGCGTCGGCTGCGCATCCGCGGCCCTGGTCTGCGCTGCGATCTTCGCGAGATCGGGCTTCTCCTGATCGAGGATGGCGGTGATGTCGGCGACGCTGCGTGGCGGCGGCAAGGTCTGGGCCATTGCCGCGCCAGGAAACAGCCCCAGAATCATGCTGACGATACGTAACGTGCGGCCGATCATTGTGAGGTCCCCCTCGAAGGGCCTCAGCTAATCGCGAAAGCTGGCGCAAGACAAGGCGGCGCGGTTACGCCTAGCGGGCTCGCTGGCATCGCCGCGTCCCGCGTGCTACGTCCGGGATCAAGGGCTCGCGAAGCCTTGGGGGGAAAATGCGCGTTTGTGTTCGGTTGCTTCTCGCGATTATGGCGCTCGTCGCGCCCCTCGCGGTCGCCCAAGCGCAAACCAAGCTTACCCTCGGCTATGGCTCGGCGAGCGCCTGGATCGCGTCCTTCGTCGCCGCCGATCAGGGGATGTTCGCGAAAAATGGTCTCGACGTGGCAATGCGCTTCGTGCCGAGCGCCGCGACGCAGCCGGCAGCCATCACCGCGGGCTCGATCGATATCGGTACGTTCAACGCGCCGCTCTTTTTCCTCGCTGACGAAGGCGGGCTCGATCTGCAAATCGTTGCCGGCGGCACATCGGAGCAAGGCCGGGACAAGGAGATGGGCCGCGTGATGGCGCGCGAGGATAGCGGTATCCAAACCGCGCAGGATTTCCGCGGCCGCCGGATCGGGATTCCGGGCCGCAATTCGATCCTTCACGTCTCGCTGATGAAATGGTTGAAGGATAACGGCGTCGATCCCGGCCAGGAGAGCTTCGTCGAGATCGGCATGCCTCAGCTCAGCGACATGCTGAAATCGGGCCAGATCGACGGTGCCGTCTCGGTCGAGCCTTTCGCCGGCCAGATCGAGAAGAACAAGACCGGCTATCGCGTCTCGCTGCTGACCGCGGATTTCGCTTTTTATGCGATGAGCCGCTCGCTCATCGACAAGAATCCGCAAGCGGTCGCGGCCTTCAGGGCGGCGATCCAAGAGGGCGCGGATTATGCGAATACCCATCCCGGCGAAGCGCGCCGGACGCAAATCACGTTCTTGAAGCTGCCCGAGAATGTCGCGATGGCGACCGATCTGCCGGTCTATTCGCCCGCGGTGACGGCGGCGGAAGTGCAGCTCTGGCTCGATGCCTGCAAGGATCTCGGCGTGACCAAAGGCACGCTGAAGCTCGACGATGTCTTGGCGAAGTAAACGTTTTCGTTGAAAGGAAGCGATCGTGGCGAAGTTGAAACTCCGTTGTGTTGTCGGCAATTACGAAAGCACGCGCCCGCTGCGCGAGCGGGTCGTCGAGGCCGAAGGCATCGAGTTCGAATTCCCGAACTATCCCGGCTATGAGGATATCCATCGCCAAGTCGCGCACGACGACATCTGCGACGTCGGCGAATTCAACTGCCCGGCCTATGTCGCGGCGGCGAGCCGCGACTGGTTCTTCACCGGCCTGCCGCTCTTCCTGCATCGCCGGTTCCGCCACGGCTTCATCTTCATCAACAAGGACAAAGGCATCGAGAAGCCGTCCGATCTCGCGGGAAAGCGCATAGGCTGCCCAATCTACCAGCCGGCGGCCTGCGTGTGGCTGCGCGGCCTCTTACAGAACGATTACGGCGTGCCGCCGGAATCGGTCACCTGGGTGACGAACGATCCCGAGATCATCGAGTTCGAGCGGCCCGCCGGCTTGCGTATCGAGAAGATGCGCCCGGAGAAGAACGTCGACGACATGTTCACCGACGGCGAGATCGACGCGATCTTCTCACCGAATTTCCCGAAGGCGTGGTTGGCGAAAAAGCCGAACATCGCGCGGCTGTGGCCGAATTTCAAAGAGCTCGAGGTCGATTGGTTTAATCGCACTGGTCTCTTCCCGGTCATGCATTGCGCGATCGTGAAGCGGGATATCGTCGACAAGAATCCGTGGGTGGTAAAGAGCCTGATGGACGCGTTCGAGAAATCGAAGCAGCTCTCCTACAAGCACCTCACCAATCCGCGTATCGTTCCGCTCGCTTGGTACCAGTCCTACTGGGAGGAAGAGCGCGCGTTCCTTGGCGCCGATCCCTGGGAATACGGTGTGACCTCGGCCGCCAACCGCAAGAACGTAGAGCTGATCTGCAAATACGTGCATCAGCAGCATATGTCGACGCGGCAGATGACGGTCGACGAGCTCTGGCCGAAAGAAGCGCTGAGCTGGACCGCGCCAAAGGCCTAACGGCGGCGCGGCTGACGATTGGGGGAAGGGCGTGCTCGGCAGCTTATTGGCTTTGATCTCCGCGGTGACCTTTGCGATCACCAATGCTTCCGTGCGCCGCGGCGTGATCAGCGGCTCCGCGGTGCAAGCGACGACTCTGTCCATACCGGTCGGCGTGCCGTTGTTCGTGCTGGCGCTCGCGGTCGGCGGGGGCTTCGGCGCGTTCGGTGAACTGCCCCGGGCGTCGGTGATCGCCTTTGGCATCACCGGCGTCACGCATTTCGTTATCGGCCGCTATGCCAATTACCGCGCTATCGGCGCGATCGGCACGAACCTCGCGGGGCCGGTGACGCAATTCAATCTCGTCGTGTCGCTGGTCTTCGCGATCCTCCTCCTCGGCGAGACGCTGACCATCCCCCGGCTTGTCGGCATTCTTCTCATCTTCGCCGGGCCCGCGGTCGTGTCGCGCGAAGGCGCGAAGCGGGCGCGTGCGGCCGCCGCGACGGCGGAATTCAAGCCGCGCATGGTCGAAGGCTATATCTTCGCGGCGCTCTCCGCGTTTTTCTATGGCCTGACCCCGGTGCTGCTGCGCTATGCCGGCGGCGGGCGTGGCCTCGATGCCGCCCTCGCGGGCGGCGTTATCAGCGCGTCGGCCGCGAGCGTCGTCATCTTGCTGCTGCTCGCGGCGCCCGGCCATTGGCGCGAGATCCGCGGGGTCACCCCGGAGGCGACGAAGTGGTTCCTCTTCTCGGGCGTCATGGTCTACGTCTCGCAGATTTTTTATTACATGGCGCTCGCGCTCGCGCCGGTGACCATCGTCTCGCCGATCATGGCCCTCAGCAACATCTTCCGCATCCACGCCTCGCGCTGGCTTAATCCGCGCCACGAGATTTTTGGGCCGCAGGTCATCGTCGCCACCGCGGTCTCCTTTTTTGGCGTGATCGTGCTGTCGATCAGCGTCGACATGTTGCCGCTGCCGCCCGAATGGGCGGCGTGGCTGAATTGGCATTGGCCTTGAGGCGTATCGTTCAGCCGACCCCGAGCGCTTCCGGCGCAAACAGCTCCTCGACCGCGAGCTTCTTCGGCGAGAGATGCTGCTCGAAAGACCAGCGCGTCGCCGCCTCGAGGGTCGGCCGGTTCTTCTCGATGCCGTAGGGCCAGAAATCCTCGCCCATCGCAGCGCGCGTGTCATCGAGATCGGGCAGGAGCCAGGGCAGGGTGGCTTTCACCGCGCCGCCATCGCCGTCGAGATCGCGGATGGCGATGTCCTTCGCGTCGCAGAAGCCCTTGTAGACGCGCATCGCTAATGACGGGTCGCGCTCCAGCGCCTCGGTCTTGATGCCGAGCACATGCATGATCGGAAAGATGCGCGTCTTTTTGTAATAGGCCTGCTCGACCGCGCGATAATCCGGAAAGAGCCGTCCGACTTTTGGGTGCTTCATCGCTTGGCGCGACGGCGAGGCGGCGGTGATGAGGCCGTCGATCCCGCCGTCCATGAGAAGCTGGGAGAGGCTTTTCTCGGTTTCTTGCTCGATGCGGATCGAGGCGGGAAGACCGAGATCCTGTGTCAGCCGTTCCTTCGGATCGAAAAGCCCGCCATTCACCCAGATCAGATCCTCGGGCTTCACGCCGTATTCGTCGGCGAGGATGCCACGCGCCGTCGTGACGGCGGTGATGCCGTAGAACGGCACGCCGATACGCCGGCCTTTCAGATCGGTCGGCGCACGGATGCCGCGATCGGTGCGGATATAGATCGCCGAATGGCGGAAGATGCGCGAAGGATAGATCGGGATCGCCGTGTAGGGCACCGGACCGCGCGAGCGTCGCGTCAGATAGGATGAGAAAGATTGCTCCATCACGTCGTAGGGCGGAGATTCGCCGGCGCGAAAGAAGAAATTATGCGGCGCGTTGACGGTGAACTCGATATCGCAGCCCTCGATCTTGGCGCGGCCGTCGCGCAGCGCGTTGACGCGGTCGTAATCCCAACAGGCGATTTTCAGAACCTGGCCCAATTGATGCCCCTCAATGCTGCGCGGCTTTGCGCATCTCGCCGATTTGGGCGACCGCCTTGTCGAGCGCTGCCGCGTTCGCCTCGTCCTGTGGCGCGACGTAATGCGCGCCCGGCACCGGTGTGCCGTCGGCATCGGCGACCGAGGCGACATCGATCCGGCGGGAATTTTGCTCCGTCGCCTTGGCAAAACCATCCTGCACGTCCTCGCTCAGGAACCAATTGAGGAACAACCGCGTCGCGTTCGGATGCGGCCGGTTCTTCATCACCCACATGGTCGAGCCGCCGAGCGTGATGTCGTTGAGCTCAGGCGAATTGCCGAACTTGCGCAGATCAATCGGTACGCCGGCCTTGATGTAAGGCTCCATCAACGCGTGCGAATTGCCGGGGCCGAGCGCGAGCCAAGCCGCGCCGTGCGCAAGCGCGTCGATCACCTGATTCTGGTCGGTCACGAAGACCGGCTTCTGATCACTGATGAAATGGCGCAGCTCGTCCTCGCTGAAGCGCCGCGCGAGATAGAAAGCGAATTGTGCGCCTGGGCCGGGCACGTTCGGGTCGTGCCAATAGATTTTGCCCTTGAGGCCGGGGTCGAGAAGGATGCGCACGCCTTCTTTCTTCACCCGGTCGGGTGAAAGCTTCAGCGCGTTGTAGACCGGGCTTTTCAGTGCAAGGTTGCTCGAGAAGACATAGGTATTGGCGCTGTCGACATAGGCCTCGTCCCAGCCGCCCCAGATCTTTGGATCGTTGACGGCGGGATCGCGCAACTCCGGCGCGAAGGGATCGACAAAGCCTTCCTTGACCATGTCGAAGCCGATGACCGAGCCCGTCATGATCGCGTCCCAGAGATATTTCCCCGATTGCCGCTCGAGGCGCACGCGGCCGACGATCTGCGCGCCCGGTGTCGCGGTGATCGACAATTTGATCGAGGGGAAATCCTTGGCCCAAGCGGCGGCGATGAAATTCCGCGCCGCGAGATTGGGTTGCGAGAAGAAATCGAGCTCGCCGTCTTTCTCGGCAGCGGCGACAAGCTTGGCGCGCTCGGCGTTCCAGTCTTCCGCGCGACTTGCCGCAAAAGGCGCGACCGCGAAGAGCGCCGCGATCGCCCAGCACACGCGTCTCGAAATCCCGCCCGAATTCCGAAAAATCACGTCCCCTCCCGTTCCCAGGCGGCGGCTGGTGCCGGATGAGGGGATTGAACCCCCGACCTTCGGTTTACAAAACCGCTGCTCTACCGCTGAGCTAATCCGGCCTGCCGCCGTTTCGCTGTTTTAGCAAAGCCTGGGGACGGAATCATCCGTGGCGTTCGTTCCTAGATCACGTCGATGGCGTATCGCGCGGATTTTTTTGCCGCTATTTCGGCGTCGAGCTTGGCGGCGTCTCGATCGAGATCTTCGGCGAAGCGCAATATTTTTCGCCGCTCCGCGTGATCGACGAGGTGATTTGCCGTCTCACGCGTGCTCAGAGCCTGTGCGCGGCGCTCATCCACGAACAAATGCAATTCCGCAAGATCCAATTTTTCCCCCTCTGGTGTCCGTTGGGGCTTGTTCAGGAACCCGGAACGCCAAGCCCACGATCACCCTAGCGAAGGGTGCCGTGCGTCGCCTTGATCCAAGTCAATCTGCCGCGAGGAAGGGAATCAGGCGCTACGCTTGAGCTCTCTATGGAGCCGCGCCATCGCGGCGAATTCCTCGAGCACGTTGGGAGCGTCGGTCTTCTGGTCGAATTCGCGGTAGAGGGCACGGACATTGGCTGCCATGCGCTCGCCTTCGCCCCATTGCGCGTAGCGCGCTTTGACCAACTCGCGCGCCGTTTGCTCGGCCGGAATCTTGCTTTGCCAGCGCTGCCGGGCTTCGCTTTCGATCCAGCGGAAATAGTCGCGCGTCTCGCGGACGCCGGTTTTGTCGGTGACGGGCCCATGGCCGGGCACGACGATATCGACATCGAGCGCCAGGATGCGCTCACAGGCGGCGATCCAATTGCCGACAGGGCCGGCCCACATGACGGGGTGGCTGCCGATGAAGAGGATGTCGCCGGTGAAGACAGTGCGCTCCGCCGGCAGATAGGCGATCGCGTCGCCTTTGGTGTGCGCTGGGCCGACCTCGATGAGCTGAACCTCTTTGCGTCCGACCGCGAGCGTGAGCGCACCGTGAAAGGTTTGCGTCGGCGGCGTCAGGGTGATGCCGGTGAAATCGAAGCCGCCCATCACCTCATGCGCGAAGGCGGCGCCTTCGCCAAGCATCCGGTAGTTCGCCATCATCGCCGCGAGCATCTCGGGCCGCGTGCCTTTGATCTCGGCGGCGCAATGCTCGGTCGCGACGATCGTTGCCGCGCCGGCCAGCTCGTTGCCGAAGTAATGATCGGGATTGCCATGCGTGTTGAAGAGCAGATCGATGCGCGCGGACGCGGGAACGGCGGTGCGCATACGCTCCAGCATCACCCGCGTCAGCTTCAGATCCATGAGTGTGTCGACGAGCAGCGTCTGTCCGCTATCGGTCACGAGGCCGGCATTGCTCCAGCCCCAAGTGCCATTGGGCTGAAGGTAGGCGTAGCAGCCATTGCCGATATCGTGCAGCCCCTGCGTATAAGCCCAACCCATCGCCTCGCTCCCCCTATGACGGCGGCCGACTGTAGCACGCGGCCATAGGGCTTCGGCCGCTCGGTGGTTGCTTCGCCGGCGTGCCAATCGCTGAAGCCGGACTGAGCGATCTTGCCGCGGCCGCACGGTCTTGGCGGGCTCGGTGTCGACGACTAAAGTTGCCGATAATGAAAGCGCCGCGAATCTTTCCGCTCAGTGTCGGGGTTGTTCTCGCTGGTTGCAGCTCGCAGCCGGTCCTGCTCAATGGCTCGGAGCAAGGCGTCGTGGTGCGCTATAGCCAATCCTCAGGCAGCCCTGCCGACGCCACCGCGGCGGCTGAAAAATTCTGCGCTCAATATGCCCGCAAGGCGGTGCAAGGCGACGGCGATGCGTCAACCGGGGATACGTTCGTTTCGTTCAGTTGCGAGAAGCCATAAGTCTCCGCACGGCACGAAGTTTCCCTCAAATCGCCAAAGATTCTCCCGAAAGCGCGCCGAGATAGATACTCCGGCCGCCACCGCGGCGCGCCACGCAGCGGAGAATAAGCAACATGACTTTCGATGTCGTTTTGATTACGCCGCTCGTCGCCCTGATCGGCGGCATCCTCATCCTATTCGTGCCGCGGCTGCTCAATTTTGTCGTCGCGATCTATCTTATTATCGTCGGCGCGACCGGGCTTTGGCCTCACTTGTTGCGCTGAGCATCTGTTTTTTCGGTGAGCGCATACAGCGCGACGGCGGCGGCGTTCGAGACGTTGAGCGAATGAAGTGCGCCGCGCACCGGCAGCCGTGCGAGATAGTCGCACCGCTCGCGCACCAGGCGCCTCAGTCCGGCGCCCTCCGCGCCGAGCGCCAATGCGACCCGCGGCGGCAGATCGATCGCCGTGAGGGATTCGGGCGCTTCGCTGTCGAGACCGACGCACCAGAAGCCTTCGGTCTTCAATTGCTCGATCGTGCGCGCGAGATTCGTGACGCGGATGAGGGGCACGGTCTCGAGCGCACCCGAAGCCGCTTTGGCGAGCGCACCGGTGACCGGCGGCGCGCCGTGCTCGGGGACGATCACAGCGAGAGCCGCGAAGGCAGCGGCCGAACGCAAGATCGCACCGACATTGTGCGGATCGGTCACTTGATCGAGCAGCAAGAGGATATGCGGCTCTCCCGCTTCCGGCAGGGCGGAGAGTAAATCGTCGAGTTCGGGCGCGGCAAGCGGCTTGGCTTCGAGCGCCAAGCCCTGATGCACCGCCTCCGTCGGCAGCAGGATTTCGAGCGCGCGGCGCTCGATTGGCTCGGGTCGCGTCGGACGTTCGGCGGCGCGTGCCTTGGCCAGAAGCAACGCCGCTTCCTCGATATTCTCGCTCAGGCAGAAGAAGCGTTGAACGACGCGCAGCGGGTTGGCGAGAGCCGCCGTTACCGCGTGTCGGCCATAGACGAATTGCGTGCCCTTTGCCGCGACTGGCTCGGCGTCGTGATGCTCGCGCGCGCGGGGTTGACGCTGATCGTGCCGGTGATGGGACGTGCGGCGCCGCCGCGCCATCGAAACGCCTAGCGTTTGTGCTTCAGCGGTTGCAGCGGCACCGAGCCGTCGGGCGTCGGCACGCCGGCGACATTGAGGATCATCGAGATCATGCTGTAATGGCCGTTGATCCCAATCAAATCCATTACGCCGCGGGTGCCGAAACGCGAGCGCACGGCTTCGAAGGTGCGTTCGCTGACATTGTGCGTGCCGTTGAGCTCGACGCAGAAATTGTAGATCGCGGCCTGCGCCGGGGTCAGATTCGCCGGCGCCTCGCCCTTGCGGATCGCCTCGACGATCGCGGGATCGACCCCGGATTTGAGGGCGAGATTGGCATGCGCATACCATTCATATTGCGCGCCCCAGAAGCGGCCGACGGTGATCGTCGCCAGTTCTTTCAATTCCTCGGGCAGCGAATTCTCGAACCTCACATAGGCACCGGTCGCCTCGATCGCGCGCAAAACGCCGGGGCTGTGAAGCGCGGGTACGAATGGACCGCGCATGCCGCCGCGCGATGCCGCGACTTTGTTCGCGAGGTCGTTCTGCTCGTCGGTGTAAGCGTTGGGCGTGATCTCGGGGAACCGACTCATGGGCGTTCGCTCCTAGCCTTGCACGTATTCTTGAGCGAGTGAGTAGAGCAAATCCGGGATGAAATGCCACCACGAAATATCCCGGCGATGTTGACGGCGCAGCGCGGTTTTTAGTAAGACCGCCGGCCGCTTGAGCGTGCCTTTGGTGGGGTTGCGGAGCGGTCAAACGCACCAGACTGTAAATCTGGCGACTTCGGTCTTCGAAGGTTCGAATCCTTCCCCCACCACCATTTTGCTTCGCACCGACGCGCTTCGCGAAGGAGGGCCGGCCGAGCCAACTGCTCGTTCCCACCCTTTCCGCCTGCGAGATTTCGGGATATATCGGCCCCCGCGGCGCCGATGCGATGCGACGGCCCGGTCGGCCGCGGGTGTAGCTCAATGGTAGAGCAGAAGCCTTCCAAGCTTACGACGAGGGTTCGATTCCCTTCACCCGCTCCAGCGCGTATCGGCGGCAGAGGATCGAGACAGGGACATGGCGAAAGCGAAATTTGAGCGGAACAAGCCGCACTGCAACATCGGGACGATCGGCCATGTTGACCATGGGAAGACGTCACTGACGGCTGCGATCACGAAGGTATTGGCGGAGACGGGTGGTGCGACGTTCACGGCGTAC
>DASXCX010000157.1:0-22499 GCA_036490955.1 Allostellaceae bacterium
GCTGAGGCCGCAAACCATGTCGGTGTAATACTGCGCCAGCGGCGTCTCGCGCAGCTTGGGGTGGAAGTGGAACAGCACAGCGCCGCGCCGCCGCGCGATGCCTTCGGCGCGATACGCCTCCTTGCCCTTGAGCTGCGTCTCGCGGATATCAGGCAGGTAGCCGCAGCCGGAGAGGATCATGCAGGGCATGCGCCCGGGCCGCTGATCGGCCATATGCATCGCGACTTCCGAACCCATCGAATTGCCCTGCACGATCACCGGTCCGTCGGCGATCCGATCGAGCAGCTCCCACACCGCCACCGCCTGATCCGCCATGGTGACGCCGTCTTGCGGCGCCGGCGAGCGGCCGTAGCCGGCGAGATCGACGGCGATGGTGCGATACCAGTTCGAGAAATGCGCCATCTGGAACAGCCACAGCCGATTATCGTCCGGCGTCGAATGCAGGAACACCATCGGCAAGCCGGTCCTGCCCTGTTGCTCGTAATAGAGCGGCCCCGGAATATGCGGCGCCACGGCGCGATCTCCCGTCAGTACATCAGGCTCACGACCCTGCCGCGCTGCGGACCGCTGGTCGCGACGCAGATCGGCGAGCGGTAGAGCGGCGCCGCGAATTTCGTGTCCGGCTGGTCGGCGCGGAGTTTCATGAACATCGGCTCGAGGCCGAGATCGAGCCACGTGCCGAACGCCGCGTCGTGATGCGCCGGCAGATAGAGCCGCGGATGGAAAAGCTGCACCAGCGGCCAGGTATCGGCGACCTGATGCTCGGCGACGGGATGCGGCTGATAGGCGACGATGCCGATATCGGCGCGGCCGAGGCGTTGCGCCAAAGCGCGGTCGCCGGGGGTGATCGGGCCGGCGCTGCCGATAACGACGATTGAGAAGCCGTTCTTGAAGCGCAGCGCATAGGCGAGCGTGCCCTCGGTGATCACCTTGGGATCGAAGGTGCCGCGCGCCGTGACCTCTTTGTTATGCGCCTCTTCCTCCGGCGTGTTGGGCCGCGAATCGATCTTGTAGATTTGCCCGAGCGCGGCGACCAAGCCGTCCTGGATCGTGCTGTGCTGCGCCAAGGCAATGTCGACCGTGACGTCGCCGAAATGCAACTGGTCGCCATCTTTCGCCGTCATCGTCTGCGATGCCGGCACACCGAGCTTCTCGGCCGTGGCGATCGTGAGCGCCGCGCCGACTACCGGCGCATGGGTCTGCGCCGCGATCGGCGCGACATCGGAGATATGATCGAAGTGCGCGTGGCTGACCAGGATCGCATCGGCGTGCTTGATCTGCGGCACGGTTATGCCGATGTCGTGATTGCGCGCGGTGCGATCGAAATAGGCATCGAAAAGGAAGACGTGCCCCTGGTAGTCGACCTCGTAATTCGCATTGCCGAGCCAGCGCAGCACGACGATGCTGGAGGTCTTGGCCGGCACGGGTCCGCCGGCGACGGCGGGCGTATAGCTGCTGCAAGCCGGCTCGGCCGCCTGTGCGATGCCGCCTGCGGCCAACGCCACGAGCAGCGCAGCCGTCGATAATGCCCAACGCTTCATGCTTACCCTCCCCCTTTGCTTTGCGACACTATAGCGCGATGCAACGCACGGGACAGCTTGGCGGTTGACGGAAGGTCATCGCGGACAAACTATTGCCCATCTTGTCAGGACAGAGCGCGTGAGCGATCACCCCGTGAGCAATCCCCAGGTACTCATTGTCGGCGGCGGCCCGGTCGGGCTGACCCTCGCGGTCGATCTCGGCCAGCGCGGCATCCGCGTCATGCTGGTCGAGCAGAAAGACGCGCCCGCCTTCTTGCCGAAGATGGAGCGCTGCAATGCGCGGACGATGGAGATCTATCGCCGGCTCGGCATCGTCGATCGTATTCGTGCCGCCGGGCTCGGCCCCGATGTGCCGATGGATGTGTTCATCGTCCTGTCGTTGACCGAGAAGCCGCTGGTCGCGCACCACTATCCCGCGGTCAATGAGGCGCGTGCCGAGATCAAGGCGATCAACGACGGCACCCAGGCGCTCGAGCCCTATCAGCTCATCTCACAATACACGCTCGAGCCGCTGCTGAAGCAGGTCGCGGAGGAAATCCCGAACGTCACCGTCCGTTTCGGCCATGAGCTCGTCGAGTTCAGCCAGGACGCCGAGGGCGTCACCGCAACCGTGCGCTGCAAGGGCGAGGCAGAAACCATCCGCGCCGATTACCTCGTCGGCTGCGACGGCGGCGCCAGCACCGTCAGAAGGCAGCTCGGCATCAAGCTCAAGGGCGAAGCCAATCTCCTCGAGCTGCGCCAGGCGCTTTATGTCTGCGACGAGCTCTACGATCGGCTGCCGCTCGGCGAGGGCCCGGGCCATGGCCGGCATTACCACGTCGCCGACGGCCACAATTCCTTCCTTATCATGCAAGATTCGACGAAGCACTGGACCCTGCATGCCGTTGTCCAGCGCGACGAGGATATGAAGACGCTGTTCGAGCAGATCGTCGGCGTGCCGGTGAAGTACGAGATGCTGACCTGCAACCCGTGGCGGCAGAATCTGCTGCTCGCCGAGCGTTTCACCGAAGACCGCGTGTTTCTCGCCGGCGATTCCGTGCATCTGGTCATTCCGACCGGCGGGCTCGGCATGAATGGCGGCGTCGGCGACGCAATCGATCTCTCCTGGAAGCTCGCCGGTACGCTGCAAGGTTGGGGCGGGCCCAATCTCCTGCGTTCGTACGAAATCGAGCGGCGGCAAGTGGGGGATCGCAATGTCGGCGCATCGCGCTATGCGACCCTGGGTCGGCGACGCTGGCGCGGCCTGTGGCGGCCTTATCTCCGCGACAATACAGCCGAAGCGGCAGCGCTCCGCGCGGAGATCGCGCGTGCCGCCGATCTCGAGCAACGCAAGAGCAACGACATGATCGGCGCCGAACTCGGCTATCGCTACGTCGATTCGCCGATCATTGCCGACATCCCGGGCGGGCCAGAGCATCTCTTCCGCACCTATGAGCCGACCACCTGGCCCGGCGCGCGGCTGCCCCATGTCTGGTTGAAGGACGGCGTCGGCATACAGGATCGCCTGCCGAAGGATGGCTACACCATCTTGCGCCTCGGCAAGAGCGAGGCCGATCTGGCGCCGCTCGCCAAAGCAATCGCCGCTTACGGCGCGAAAGTCACGTCGCTCGACATCCGCGACGAGCCGGCGCGCGCGATCTACGGCTACGACCTCTTACTGCTGCGCCCCGATCTGCATGTCGTGTGGCGCGGCAACACGCCACCTGATAATCCGCATGAACTCGCCGCGCTCGCGACCGGGCATTAGCGACGGGCCTTACGTTTTCGCGCGTTTGCGCTGCGAATGCACCGATTCGATATCGGGCAGGAAGAAGGTCAGCAGCCCGATCAGCGGCAGGAAGGAGCAGACGCGGTAGACCTCGCCGATGCTGGTGAGATCGGCGAGATGGCCGAGCGCAGCCGCGCCGATGCCCGCCATGCCGAACGCGAGGCCAAAGAACAGCCCCGAGATCAGGCCGATGCGGCCGGGGATCAGCTCCTGGGCATAGACGAGGATGGTCGCAAAGGCCGAGGCGGTGATGAGACCGATCAGCACCGCGAGCACGCCCGTCCAGAAGAGATTGGCGTAAGGCAGCGCCAGCGTGAAGGGCAACGCGCCAAGGATCGAGAACCAGAGCACGAATTTCCGCCCGAAGCGGTCGCCGATCGGCCCGCCCATCACCGTGCCGACCGCGACCGAGGCGAGGAACGAGAAGAGATAGAATTGCGCGCTTTGGATCGACAAGCCGAAGCGGTCGATGAGGTAGAAGGTGTAGTAGTTCTGCAGCCCGGCCGTATAAAAAAATTTCGAGAAGATCAGCGCCAGTAGCACGAAAAGCGACAGCGCGATCTTGCCGCGCGAGAACGACACCGTGTTCGGCGTCGCATGGCGCGAGACGCGTTTCTGGCCGGCGGCGCGATGCTGCTTGTACCAGAAGCCGATGCGCGTCAGGAAAACGATCGCGAGCAACGCCGCGAGCGTGAACCATTCGATGCTGCCCTGGCCATGCGGCACGATGATGAACGCGGCGAGCAGCGGCCCAAGCGAAGAACCGAAATTGCCGCCGACTTGGAAGAGAGATTGCGCAAGGCCGTGCTGGCCGCCCGAGGCCATGCGCGCGACGCGCGAGGCTTCCGGATGGAACACGGCTGAGCCGACGCCGACGAGAGCGGCGGCGAGGAGCAGCGCCTCGAAACTCGGTGCGCGCGCCAGAAGGATGATGCCGATGAAGGTGAAGCCCATGCCGACCGGCAGCGAAAATGGCTTCGGATGATGATCGGTATACAGTCCGACCAGCGGCTGGAAGACCGACGCCGTGCATTGATAGGTCAGCGTGATGAGGCCGATCTGCGCGTAATCGAGCTGGAAGGTGTCGCGGAAGACCGGGTAGATCGCTGGCACGACCGAGGCGATGAGATCGTTGAGCAAATGACAAAAGCTGAGCGCGCTAAGAATGCCGATCGCGACTTTGTCGACAGGATGCGCGGGCGCCGCCGAGACGAGTGTCGGATCCGCGATTTCAACGCTTTGGGCTTCGGTTTGAGTCATGACGAGAGTATGCGGGGCAGCCACTAACCGATCAATCGCGCGGCTTTCATGTCAGGTTTCGCGTTCCTGCATCCCTTTCCATGCCGGCGAAAGCGGGCATCCAGCGGATGGTCCTCGACCTCCGCTTTCGCGGGGGTGACGAGGAAAAACCTCCCACCGGAACATGCGAACGTCATCGCCCCTCAATCCTCCCGGCGGTGCCGTATTCCCGCAGCACGGTTTCCGGCCGCCGGTTGCTACCGCCGCGCTGCGTTGCTTCGGCTTCGAGATAGGCGCCGAGGTGCCGCGCCCGTGCCACCAACGCGCTGCCGAAGGCGCGGCGCTCGCGGTCGTAGCGCGCCAACGCCGCAGCAAGATCGGACTCGGCCGCCAATGCTTCGACGAGCCCCTTGGCGTCGAGCGCCGCTTTGGTGATGCCGGCGCCGACATGCGGCCGCGCAACGAATGCGGAATCACCGAGCAGCACGACGCGGCCGAAAGCAAGGCGCGGCGCTTCGACATCGAAAATGCCGTGCGGATAAGGAAGGCGCGTGCGGCGGATGATCGCGGCGAGCGGCGGCGCAAAGCGCGCCTCTGCCGCGTGTTGCAATTCATCGATCACCTCGGCGCGGACGAGAGGCGGCGGGATCGAGCTGCCATGGCAACGACCGCTCGCGTCGGTGCAGAGTGAGGGCAGCGTGCGTGTTTCGTCCGCGGGGCGGAACCAGATCCAGTAATACCGGCGATGGCCCTGCCGCGTATCGGCGTCGCGCCCCGGCATGCCGAGCGCCAGCAGCAACTCGCCTTCCGGCAGCGCGAAGCACATGCGGCCAAAGAGCAGCGCGTGCTCGCTCTCGGTCATCTCGCTTTCTTCGATGAGGCCGCGCCAGGCGACATAGCCGGCATAGCGCGGCATCACGTCGGGAGCGAGCTGTGCGCGGATCGTGGAATGAATGCCGTCGGCGGCAATGAGGAGAGTGCCGCTCTCGCGCCTGCCGTCGGCGAGGATCGCCGTGACGCTATCGCTGTTTTGCTCGATGCGCTCGACGCGCGTCGCCGCGCGATAGAATTCGTCGGGCAGCGCGTCACGCAACGGGCGGTAGATGCGGTCCCATGCGCTGTTGATCGAATGCACCGGCAGCTCGCCGACGATCGTGCCGTTAGGGTCGAGGCAGATGCGCGAGGTCACAGCGACACCGGCCGAGGGATCGAGCACGATGCCGATGCTGGAAAGAATTTCGAACAACTCTTGGCGCGTTCCGATACTGGCGCCGCGATCGGCGAGCGCGCCGCCGCTGCGCTCGAACACGACCACGTCCCAGCCCCGCGCACGCAGGAGATGCGCGGCGAACAATCCGCCCACCGATCCGCCCACGATCAACGCTCGCTGCTGCGCCATCGAGCAAATCTAGCGGATATTTGACGCCGTCACGCCATGCCGAAATAATCTCGGGTAACGCACGAGGGAGGCTCGCCATGGCGCTGGGCACCGATATCGATCAAGGCACGGCCTATGGCCGCAAGCCGGGCACGATCAACCGCGATTACACCGAGACCGGACGCGGCACCAAGATGGGCGAACTCTTGCGCCGCTACTGGCATCCGGTCGCGCTCTCAGGCGAGGCGACTGCTCGGCCGACGGAAATCCGCGTCTTGAACGAGGATCTGATCCTTTTCCGCGACGGCAGCGGCCGGGCAGGGTTGCTCTATCCGCGCTGCGCCCATCGCGGCACCACGCTCTATTACGGCAAGGTCGAGGAACGCGGCATCCGTTGCTGCTATCATGGTTGGCTCTTCGACGCGGAAGGGCATTGCCTCGAGCAGCCTTGCGAGCCCGAGCTCGGCAAGCATCGCGACAATGTGCGCCAGCCCTGGTACCCGGTCGAGGAGCGCTATGGGCTGATCTTCGCCTATCTCGGCCCGCCCGAGAAAAAGCCGGTGCTGCCGCGCTGGGACGTGCTCGACGAACTCGATGCCGACGAAACCGTCGAAGCCTCCAACCTCATCGCGAGCGGCCCGGTCGTCATTCCATGCAGCTGGACACATCACTTCGACAACGTGCCCGATCACTATCACGTGCCGATCCTCCACGGCTCGAACAGCGGCACGCAGTTCAACGAGCTGATGAGCCGGATGCCGAAGATCAGCTGGGAATTGACCGAGCGCGGCATCAAGACGGTCTCGCGCCGACCGGCCGATCACGGTAAGACCTTCCTGCGCATCGTCGAGGGGGTACTTCCCAATGCGCGGCTCGTGCCCGATACCGTGCCGTCGCGCTCGGGCAAATGCGAAACGGTGAGTTGGCTCCTGCCGGTCGACGACACGCACTACATCCTCTACGCGGCGCTCCGCAAAACCCCTGGTTGGCAGCGCGGCTTCACCAAGCCCGGCGGCAAGAACTGGTGGGAAATGACCCCGGAAGAGCATCAGCGCTTCCCCGACGATTACGAAGCGCAGACTGGCCAAGGACCGATCACGCTCCATTCCGACGAGCATCTCGCGACGACGGATCAGGGCGTCGTGATGCTGCGGCGTTTTCTCCTGCAGCAAGCGGAAATCGTGGCGCAAGGCGGCGATCCGGTCGGCGTCTCTTTCGAGGCGAGCGCGCCGCCGATCAAAAGCGAGGCGGGCAATTTCCTGATCGACTAACAAAAGCCAAAACAAAACGTACGGGGAGGAAGAGATGAGCGAACGCGGCGAGGTCGAGATCAACGCGATCATCCGCGGCGCGCGGCTCAATCGCTTCCACATCCTCATCGTCACGCTCTGCACCACGGTCGCGATCTTCGACGGCTTTGACACGCAGATCATCGCCTATGTCGGCCCGCTGATCGTGCGCGATTTCCACATTCCCTTCTCCTCGCTCGGCGCGCTCTTCGGCGCCAGCATGGTCGGATTGACGATCGGCGCGCTCTGCCTGCCGATCCTCGCCGATCATTTCGGGCGCAAGCCGCTGATCCTCGTCTCGACGGGTATGTTCGCCGTGCTGTCGATCCTGACGGTGGCCGTCGAGTCCTTTCCGGCACTCTTGGCGCTGCGCGTCCTGACCGGGCTCGGCCTTGGCGCGGCGCTGCCGAATGTCGTGGCGCTGGTCTCCGAATACGCGCCAACGGGCATGCGCGTTCTCGTCAACGTCACGCTCGGCGGTTTCGGCGCCGGCGCGCTGCTCGCCGGCGCGGTCTCGTCGTTTCTGCTGCCGCTTTATGGCTGGCACGCGATGTTCTATGTCGGCGGCGCGATCCCACTGGTCTCGCTGCTGCTGCTCGCGCTCTGGCTGCCGGAATCGGCGCCCTTCCTGGTGCTGAAGAAAGCGGCCCCGGCCGAGCGCGTCGCGCAGCTCTTGCGGCAGGTCGATCCGGCGCGGAATTTCGATCCCCTGCCCCGCTTCACCGTCGCGGAAAAGAAGCTCGCCGGGTTCACCGTACGTCATCTCTTCAAGGACGGCCGCGCCGCCATGACCGCCCTGCTCTGGCTGGCGCAATTCATGAATCTGCTGGTGCTGCTTTTCATGCTGAACTGGACGCCATCGCTGCTGCGTGAAGCGGGCTTATCGCTGCAAGCTTCGATCTGGACGACGGTCGGCTTCAGCGTCGGCGGCGTCATCGGCGCGATCCTGGTCGGGCGGCTGATGGACCTCGGCAATCCCTTCGTCGTGCTGTCGATCACCCTGGTCGGGACCGCCTGCTGCATCACCCTGGTCGCGCACTCGATCGGCGATCCGATGGTGCTCGCCATCGCGGTCGGGCTCACCGGCTTCAGCGTCGCCGGCGGGCAGAACAGCCTCAACACCGTTTCCGGCATGCTCTATCCGACCGCGATCCGCTCGACCGGCGTCGGCTGGTCGATGGGCATCGGCCGCATCGGCTCGATCGTCGGCCCGACTTTGGGCGGCGTGCTCGTCGCCGCGCAATGGGATGTGACGGCGATCATCAATCTCCAGGCGATCCCGGCGTTGATCGCGGCGATCTGCGTGCTCGGCCTGCCGCGATTGCGGCCGGCGGAAGATCGCAACAAAGCCCTTAGCCTGGCGGGAGCAGGATCATGAGCGAAATCGCGGAACGTGCCGGCATTTCGAAGGAAGAGGATTGGGCGCATCGCCGCCAGCTCGCGGTGATGTGCCGGATGATCGGGATGCAGGGATTCATCGGCATCTTCGGGCATATCTCGATCCGCATCCCGAAGACCGATCTCGTGCTGATCACACCCGGTGCCGGCGCCGAGAAGACGATCGTCCGCGCTGATCAGATCTTCGTCTATGACATCGATGGCAAGCTGCTCTTCCATCCCGGCGGCGACCGGCCGCTGACCATTCCGGCGGAATGGCGCATCCACACACAGATTCACAAAGACCGACCGGAAATCCTCAGCGTCGCGCATCTGCATTCGACCTGGTCGACCTTGCTCGGCGTGGTCAATCGGCCGATCCAGCCGGTCTTCAACCAGGGCTTCGTCTTCGGCGGCGGTGTGCCGACCTGGGACAATCCGCAGCTCGTTCTCGCCGACGCGCAGGCGCAGGATCTGTCGCGCACCCTCGGCGACAAGCTCGCCGTGCAGATGCGCGGCCATGGCTCGGTTGTCGTCGGCGAGACGCCCGAGACCTGCTTCATGAATTGCAACGCGATCGAGGAGACCGCGCGCTATCAGGTGATGGCCGAGCCGTTCGGCGGCGCCGTACCCTTCGCGCCCGAGATCGTCGATCGCGCCATCAAGCTACGCGGCACGCTCGATGTGGCCAAAGTGGTCTGGCGCTTTTGGGAGACCAAGGTCGATATGCAGGGCATTCCGCTGTAACGCGCGTATTCATCATCCGCGTCACGCGCGCCAAGTTAGCCGCGTGTCGTCGAAGTGCGCACGACGCTCCGCTGTTCCAACGTTCGCGACGGTAAGGCGACGGTAACAGTCTCTACGCGCAGCTGTCATCGAGTGACGATAGAACCGTCCAAAATCTCGAAGAAAGCGAGCTGCGCACATGAACCCATCAGACAACGAATCGAGCCACGAACTCAGCCGCCGCAAACTCCTTGCCGCCGCTGGCATCGGCAGCAGCGCGATCGTGACGGCGTCGGTGCTCGGTGCCCGGAAAGCCGCGGCTGACCGGCCCGATCCTCTGTTCCACAATCCGGATCCTTCGCCGTCCTCCGACCCGGTGACGACGCCGCCGGTCGCGGGACTGCATCTGCAATTCGGCGCCGATGCATCGTCCGAGATGGTCGTGTCGTGGCACGCACTGCAGCCCGTCGACCAACCCCGAGTTCTGCTCGGAACGCTCGAAGGCGAGCTTCGTCAAACCATCGCCGCCGAAGAGACGAGCTACACCGATGCGCAGTCGGGCCAGGTCGTTTACGTCTACCATGCGAAGCTCAGCCGATTGGACGATGATCGCGCCTATCTCTACGGCGCTCTGCATGACGGCGCCGAACCGCAATTCGGCACGTTCCGCACCGCGCCGCGTGGCCGGGTGCCGTTCACCTTCACCAGCTTCGGCGATCAGGGAACGCCGACGCTGGGCAAGGTCTTCGTGCCGCCGGCCGGTGTGACGCTGCCAAGCCCGCCTTTCGTCAACGACAATCTCGGCGCACCGGCCGGAGCCGACACCACACTTGGCGTGGAACGGGTGGCCCCCTTGTTCCATCTGCTCAACGGCGATCTCTGCTACGCCAACCTCGCCACCGACCGCGTGCGCACGTGGTGGGATTTCTGGGCGAACAACAGCCGCAGCGCGCGCAATCGTCCCTGGATGCCGGCTGCCGGCAATCACGAGAACGAGCTCGGCAACGGTCCGATCGGCTATCGCGCGTATCAGACCTATTTCTCGCTTCCCCCGGCGAGCGGCCAAACCGACGTGACGCGCGGCCTTTGGTATTCCTTCACCGTTGGCTCGATGCATGTAATCAGCGTCGCCAATGACGACATTGTCTATCAGGACGGCGGCAATTCCTATGTGCGCGGCTATTCGGGCGGCGCTCAGAAAGCTTGGCTCGCCCATGAATTGGCGCTCGCTCGTGCCAATCGCAACATCGATTGGATCGTGGTGGTGATGCACCAAGTCGCCATCTCGACCGTCGACCAATTCAACGGCGCCGATCTCGGCATCCGCCAGGAATGGGTACCGTTGTTCGATCAATACGGCGTCGACCTCGTGGTCTGCGGGCACGAGCATCATTACGAGCGCTCGCATCCGATCCGCGGCCAACAGGTGAATGCCACGCTGACGCCGATCCCGGCGGCAACCGCCACCGATGTGATCGACACGACCAAGGGAACAGTGCATATGGTGATCGGCGGCGGCGGAACCTCCGCGCCGTCGAACAAGCTGTTCTTCAACCCGCCGGCCTGCCGCGTCATCACTGCCGTGGGCGCGCCGGACCCGACAACCGGCAAACGTCCGCCGATCTATGTGCACGAGGACGCGCCGTGGTCGGCGGTGCGCAATGCGGCACATTCCTACGGCTTCGCGGCTTTCGCCCTCGACCCGGGAAAGCGCGGCGGCTTCACCACTATCACCGTCACCTACTACGACGTCGTCGGGACCGATGGTCAGCTGTCGCCATTCGAGACCTTCACCCTGCGCCGCCCACGCCGCGACTAGGACACCCTTGTCGCAGGCCGACCCCTTCCTTCGGGGAAGGCCGCCGTGAGCGAGGACAAATATTCGCATTCCGGTACGTCCTTGTGCATGTTCGCAAGCCGCACGCGGATACGGTCGCATCTCCCTTCATGGCCGGCGCCGGAGACGCCCGTCCATCGTCCTGCTATAAAGCGGGCATGCTGCTTTGCACCGTCACGACCGAGGAATAATGGAATTCTCGATCATCCATTTCCCCCGCTCGTGGGACGCAGCACAGGACGAGCACGTGATCGACACCATCGTCGAGCAATCGCTCGAGGCCGACCGACTCGGCTTTAAGGGTGTCTTCTTTCCCGAGCATCATTTCCACGGCTATTCGCCGACCGGCAGCGCGCCGTTCCAGATCGCATCTTACGTCGCGCCGCAACTGAAGCAGGCCTGGCTCGGCATAGCCGTCGTGGTCGTGCCGCTGCACCACCCGGTCCATCTCGTCGAGCAGATGAATCTCCTCGACCATCTCGCCAAGGGCAAAGTGCTTTACGGCGTCGGCAGCGGCATCCATGCCGAGGAAGGCGTCGGCTTCGGCCTCGATTACGATTATCAGATCAAATCGATGACGACGGAGAACCTCGAGATCGCCGAGAAGCTCTGGGATCACACACTCGACGACCCACCCTACCATTTCGAGACGCCCAACTATTCGGGCCGGCTCTTCGAACGCATCGTGCCGGCGCCCTACCGGAAAAAAAGGCCCCATATCATGGGAGTCGCGTCGCGCGATTCAAGCATCACCCGCGCCGCGCGCAATGGCTGGCCGGTCTTCGTCTCGGGCTTCATGGGCCGCGAGCGCTTCATCGCTTCCTTGCGCAAATACCGCCACGAGCTCGCCGCCGCCGGTCATTCACCGGCGATGCTGAAGCATTGCATGGAATGGACGACCGAGACCTTCCAGGGCATCTTCGTCGCCGAGACGGACGAGCAGGCTTTCAAGGACATGTATGCGACGATGGAAGGGCATGAGCGCTTCCGCCTCAGGCAATTGCCGTTCATGCAGGAGGCCGAGCGCGTCGGCGGCGTCAGCCAGGCCAATCTGCGAGTCCGCCCGCCCGCGACCGATCCCAGCTATTACACGCGCTGGTGCCTCTGGGGCAGCCCGGACACGATCGCGCGAAAGATGCAGACGCTCGCCGATGTCGGCCTCGGCAATGTGCTGCTGTCCTTCAACAACGGCCTCTACGACGACGAGCGGAAGAAGCTAACCGAGAAATCGATGCGGCTTTTCGTCAAAGAGGTGATGCCGCAATTTACGTCGCAGGCGACGCCGAGCGATCCGCTGGCAATCGATCTCGGCGGTGCTTCGCCGGAGAAAGCCGCACAGCCGGCCGAGCGCGTCGGATACGATTAAATCAGTTCGTCATTGCGCGGAGGCCCAACGGCGGATGAAGCAATCCAGTCTGTGTCAATCACCTGGATTGCTGCGCTTCGCCCGCAATGACGCGGTTGATGCCGGGCAGCGCCGGTTAACGCCCCACACGTGCATTCGCGAAGGTGACGCGGCCGTCGGCGGCGAAGCCTTCGTCGGCGCCTTTGTCCGCGAGTCCCGCCGGCAATACGCCGTCTGCGATCGTCGCGTATTGCGCATCGAGCGCGACGCCCTTGCCATCCTCGGTCGCGTTCTCGATCGTCGCGCCGCGGCAATCGAGCGCGCCGCCGATATGCGCGTGGGCGAGCGAGACCTTGCCCTCGGCGACAAGCTTCTTGCCGATCGTGACACCGCCTTCGATCTGCGCACCGTCGGCCGCGATCGCGGCGCCGCGTCCGTCGGCCGTGCGGTTGCCGATCTTGCCCTCGATGATCGAGAGCCCGGCGCCGATCCGCGCATGCAGCAGGCTGATCGCGCCGCCGAAAGCGAAATCGGCGATATGGGCGCTGCCCCCGATCTCGGCCTGATCGAAAAGCAGCAGCACGGTCTGGTTCATCAATCGGTTGTCCCAATCCCAGCTTTCGCCGACGCGCGCCAGCTTGGCGCCGAAGCCGACGGTGAGGCGATCGCCGATACGGGCGCCGAGCAGCCAGACACGGCCCTGGGCGCGGAAATCGAAATTGAGCGCGAGCATGCCGTCGATCGCGGCGCAATGCGCATGGATCGCGTCGCCGGGATGGAAGCTGTCGCCCTCGCCGGCGATAATGGTGGCGCCGCGCGCCCAGACCGAACCCTTCACATGAGCGTTGTCGAGGCAGAGCCCGCCATTGGCGACGACTTTGCCGTTGAGAAAGAGGCTGCCCGCGATATGCGCATCGGACAGGCGTAGCGCGTAGTTGTGATCCCAGGGCGGCACGTTTTCCTTGGCGCGCGCGAGCGGCGCCTCGAGCTGAGCATCGCAGCCGTCCACCGAGCCGCGAATATGCGCCGCGCCGAGATCGATCCAGGATTGCTGCGCGAACGGCTTAGCACCGGCAAAGTCGACTTGCCCGTCGATACTGGCCGCGCGGGCGCGCAAGCCCCCATGACGGCTGCCGATCATCGACAAGCGCCCGAGCCGCGCGCCGTCGAGCATGAGGGGCGCGGCGATATCGCAGTCATCGAGCGCGAGCGCCGGCAAGGAAGCGTCGCTCAGATCGAGCGCTCCATCGATCCGCGCGTGTTTGACGCGGATGCCGCGCGGCGGAGCGGCATTGGCCAGCGCGTCAAGCACGGTCGCGCGCAGCAGCGGCTTTTCGGCCGCGCCGGCAAAATTGGCAACGTCGCCGGCGAGGATACGATCGCGCGCGGCGCGCTCGATATCGGTGAGGCCGAGTTTCTCAAGCAGTTGGGCCATTGGATCGCGTCGCCTTAGGCCAGCCGCAGCAGCTTGCGCGCGTTCTCGGCACGGATGCGCGCGAGATCGGCCGCGCCGGTCTCGATCGCGCCGACCGCCTCGATCGTCCCAGTGATCAGCCAATTCCCGCGCTCGGCGTCGAAAGGCGCATCGCTGGCAAAGAGGCAATGCTCGCTGCCGAAGAAATCATGGCCGCAGCGCGTCGCGGCAATGTTGCCGTTGAGCGCCGTATCGGCATAAAGCATGCGGTAATACTCGACCGGCTTGAGCTTCAACCCGGCCTGCGCCGCCGCCGGATTGCGATCAGTCTCGCCGAAGAAAATTTGGCTGAAGCCGAGGCCGATCTTGCCGGCGTAGTACGGCACCATGCCGCCCATGTGATGCGTGACGATCTTCAGCCCCGGCAATTCATCATAGATGCCGGAATAGATGAGCCGCGTCACCGCCGCCGTCGTCTCGTAAGGCCAGCCGAACGTGAACCAAATCTCGGCCTCCGAGGTGCTTTCGCCCGCGTAGTCGGGGAAATTCGGCCCGCGGATCGGATGGATCCAGATCGGTAGATCGTGCTCGCGCATCTTCTTGAAGATCGGCCGGAATTCCGGCGCCGAGAGCGGCTTGTTGTTGACGTTGGTGAAAATCTGGATGCCGCGCGCGCCGAGCGTGTTGATGGCCCGATCGATCTCCGTGAGGCATGCGGCAACATTGTTCATCGGCATCGAAGCGATGAAGGCGGGAAAGCGCGCCGGCTCGCGGCGGCAGAGCTCGGCGAGCCCGTCATTGGCGATGCGCGCGAGTTCCGGCGTTTGCTCCGGCCCAGCCACCATCTCGAGCGGCGGATTGGCGAGCGAAAGGACTTGGCTGTAGTCCGGAAACCGGTCGAGCAATTTCAGCCGCGCGTCGAGATCGACCAGCGTCGCGAGGCGCGGAAAGGCGGTCAGCGCGACGTGACCCGGAATGAGATCGCCGAGCCGGTCGAAATACCGCTTCGGCATGAAATGGTTGTAGATGTCGATGATCATGAGTACCGCCTCCACGCTTTGCCCACCTATCGCAACTTGGCTGGTCGCAACTTGGCCTGCCGCAGCTTGGCGAGTGATCGCCCACAAAATCAACCCGTCATCGTCGCGCTCGACAGGGCGCGGCCGGTCGCATAGGTTTGCTAAAAGGCCTAAAGCAAAAGGCGGGGGGACGACAACAACATGGCCGTACGTGCAATTGGCAGGCTTTTTCTAGCGAGCGCTGTGCTGCTGGCGGGATGGAATGCATCGGCACGCGCCGATGCGGTTCTCACCATGAATGTGGTGATGCCGCGCGCGTCGTCGTTCTTCATCGGCGTCTACAAGCCTTGGGCCGATGCGGTCGAGCGCGAATCGAACGGCCGCATCAAGGTCACGATCCCGGCGGCCTCGATGGCGCCGCTGCCACGGCAATGGGAGATGGTGACGAGCGGCGTCGCCGATGTCGCGCTGACGCCGAACGATTACATCCGCGAGCGGGTGAAGCTGCCTTTCCTCGCCGAGTTGCCTTTCCTCGCGCCGAACGGCGTCGCCGCCTCGGTCGCGATCTGGCGCACGCAAGAGAAATATTTCGCCAAGGCGAACGAATATAAGGACGTGAAGCTCCTCGGCCTCTGGGTGAATGGCGGCAACACGCTGCAGACGATCAAGCGGCCCGTCGCCAAGATGGACGATTTCCAAGGCCTCAAGGTCTGGGTCGCGACCCCGAATATGGTGCAGGCGCTTGGCGATTTCGGCGCGACGCCGGTGACAGGCGCCGCCGCGAACAGCATGTTCGATTACATGTCCGGCGGAATCGTCGACGGCGCGGTGACCGGGAAAGGCTCGCTGATCTCATTCCAGCTCGCGCACTACACCAAATTCATCGCTTTCTTCCCCGGCCAGCTCGGCTACAACGCCGAGACCTTCTTCATGAACAAGCGCAAATACGACAGCCTCTCGCCCGAGGACAAGGCGGTGATCGACAAGGTGTCGTACGAAAATCTCTCGCGCATGGCGGGACAGGGCTTCGTCGACCAAGACAACCTGTCCGATCCGCTGATCAAGGAGAACGGCATCCAAACGAACGTCGCAGGCCCCGAATTCATGAAGCAGCTCGAATCGCGCGTCGCCTTCTTCAAGGACAACTGGTTCAAGGACGCCCAGTCGCGCGGCATCGACCCGCAGGCGGCGTATGACTATTTCGCGCAGCAGGCGAAGCAGGTCGCCGCCGACATGGCGAAATGAGCCATAACGATTCCGAGATGGCCGATCAGTTGACCGATGAGCTGGCGCGGATCGCGGCGCCGCCGCGCGGCCCGTTTGGATCGGGCTGGGCGTTGAGATTGCTGGGGCCGATCGCTGCGATCTGCCTTTTCGGCATGATGATGCTGACCTTCGTTGGCGTCGTCGCGCGCTATTTCTTCAACCGCCCGATCGCCGGCGCGGAAGAGATCCAGTCCTTCCTTCTCGGCTTCATCATCTTCGCCGGTATTCCGCTCGTCACCTACCATCAGCGCCACATTGCCGTGCGCTCTTTTGCTGCGCTCTTGAAAGGACCCGCAGCCTTCGCGCAGCGCGCCTTCGTGCTTGCCTTGACCGGATTCGGCTTCGGCTTCATGGCCTATCTGCTGTTCCTCCAAGCCGCACAATTGGACGAAGAGGGAACGCTCAGCACCTTCCTGCAAATCCCCGAAGCGCCGTTCACGTATGTCTATGCCGCTTTGATGGCGGCCGCGGGCATCGTGGCCTTCGTCTTGCTGGTCGCGCTGTTGCGTGGAGAGCAGCTTGCCGAGGCCTATGAGCGGACCGACATCGACATCGCGAGCCCCGATTAATGCTGACCGCGCTCGCCGGCTTCACCGTCATGCTCGCCGGCTTCTTTCTCGGCGTGCCGCTCGGCATCGTACTCTTCACCGTCGGCTTCTTCGGCTTCGCCTTGATCCATCCCGCCGGCCTCCCCGCCGCCGCCGCGATGGCGGGACAGCAAATCCTCGGCCTGACCCTCGATTTCCAATTCTCGGTCCTGCCGCTGTTCATTCTGACCGGCAGCTTCGTCAATCATGCCAACCTCTCCGACGACCTCTATGAAGCGGCGCATCGCTGGCTCGGCCACCGCCGCGGCGGCTTGGCGCTCGCGACCATCGCGGCCTGCGCCGGCTTCGCGTCGGTCTGCCACTCCTCGATCGCGACCGCCGCGACCATGGCGCGCGTCGCCGTACCCTCGATGCGGCGCTATCGCTACAGCGACTGGTTCAGCACCGGCACGGTCGCGGCCGGCGGCGCGCTCGGCATGCTGGTACCGCCGAGCGGCGCGCTCATCGTCTACGGACTGCTCACCGAAACCGATATCGCGAAGCTGTTCCTCGCCGCGCTCGGGCCCGTGGTTGCGTCGATCGCCGTTTATTTCTTCGTGATCTTCGTCGTGACCTTCCTGCGACCGCAGGCAGGCCCATGCGCCGATCGCGCGAGCTGGCCCGAGCGTTGGCGCGGCCTCTACAAGGTCTGGGGCGTGGTGTTGCTGTTCCTCGTGATCATGGGAGGCATCACCTTCGGCATCTTCACGGCGACCGAGGCCGGCGGCATCGGTGCCATGGGCTCGCTTTGCCTCGCGCTCCTGCGGCGAAAGATGAGTTGGGCAATCTTCTATGAATCGCTGGTCGACGCCGCGACGACGACAGCAATGGTGTTCAGCGTGATCTTCGGCGCGTTGGTGCTCAACCAGTTCGTTAACATCTCCGGCATGTCGGAGAGCGTGCTCGACTTCATTCACGCGCTCGACGCCACGCCGCTCGAGATCATCCTCATCATCATGGCTTTCTATGTGCTGCTCGGCATGTTCATCGAGGGCTTCGCACTGATCTTCCTGACCGTGCCGATCTTCGTGCCGATCGTCGGCGCCCTCGGCTACGATCTAATCTGGTGGGGCATCGTGCTCGTCATCGTCGTCGAGATGAGCGTGCTGCACCCGCCGCTGGGGATGAATATCTTCGTACTGAAATCGCTGTTGCCCGAGGTGCCGTTGAAACAGATCTACTGGGGCGTCATTCCCTTCTGGATGGGGGATTTCCTCCGCCTCGGCTTGATCATCGCCTTCCCGGCGATCGCGCTCGCGATACCGCATTACTTTTTGCGGTAAGCCCTTCCGTCGTCATTAACCCGAAGGCGCCAACCGCGAAGCGATCGCGATGACGGCGGGAGTTACTTTCCTTTCGCGACGATCGTCGCTTTGAGGCTGCCGATCTGCGGCGATTTGATCTCCACCTTGTCGCCGATTTTCAGGAACCGGTCCGGCGGCTGCGAACCGTCGGCGTTGGTCGGGCTCGAATCGGCGGCGGTGCCCTCGCCCGTGCCGCTTGCGATCATATCGCCGGGCTTCAAGGTCAGATCGCGCGACAAATATTCGAGATACTGAGCGAAGGAGAAGGTCATCTCCTTCGTGTTGTGCGCTTGGCGGCGCTCGCCGTTGACCAGCGTCTCGATATCGATGTTCGTGCAATCGGCCTCATCGACGATGATGACAGGACCGAGCGAATAAGACGTGTCGAAATTCTTGCCCGGCGCGAAATTCATCGGGCCGAGTGGCTCGCGGTCGCGCACGCTCCAATCGCAGAAGAGGGTCACGCCCCAGACGAAATCCTTGAGCTGGCTCGGCTTCAGATCCTTGCCGCCCTTGCCGAGAATGATCGCCGCCTCTCCCTCGTAATCCAGTCGCGTACAGCGCGCCGGATAGGTCATGTCCTCGTCGGGTCCGATCGGATCGCTGATCTTCCAAAAGCCCCAGATGAAAGGCGGGCGGATTTCGCGGCCCGACCGCACCGTCATGCGCTCGCGATGCGACTGGAAATTCGACCCGGCGCAAGCGACGCGCGTTCCCTTGGGCCGCGGCGGGTGGATCTTCACCGCATTGGCCGCGTGAACCAGCTTGGCGCCGTTCACCGCCTCCTGATCCTTGGCATTGGCGAGATGCTCGAGCGCCTTCTGCGCCTCGTCGAGCGCGTGCCGGCCACCCTCGATCAGCTTGGCAAGATCAGATGGTACCAGCGCGGCCGCGACTTGCTCGGCGCGGGTCTCGCCCTTCGCCTCGTGCAGATATTTCGCGTAAGCACCAGACAGATCGATGACCGAATTGTCCTTCAGCACCCCAACGCGTTCGCCCAGTCCATAGACGACGATCTTCATCACAATCCTCCCTTGCCGGCTTTGCGCCGTGCCGAATGATATCGAGCGAATGAAGTCTAGTTCATTTCTTCGGCAATACCAGATCGGGCGGCAGCGCCGGCGGGGCGAGGACCGGCAGGAATTCCGGAATCTCGCCGATCACCACGGGCTGCACCTTGCCGTCGACTTCGCGGATCTGCGTGACGTAGCGCGGCTCGACCGGATTGTGGTGCTCGTCGAAATGGAAGGGGCCGCCCGGCGTGGTGATATGCGCGTCGCGGAACGCGGCGAGCAGCGCCTCGGTATCGCTCGTCTTGCCGCCGGTCTTGGTCAGCGCCTGATCGAGCACCGCCGCGGCGACATAGCCACCCATGCCGGGCCAGGACGGCCGCTGGTCGGGCGGGAACATCGCCTCCCATTCTTTGACGAAAGCTTTGTTCTCCGGCGTGTCGATGGTCGAGAAATACGTCGCCGGCCCGACGAAGCCGATCGCCGCTTTTCCTTCGGCGGGCAGCAGCGTCTCATCGACCGCCGACGTATAGCCGTAAAGCGGCAGCTTCGCGTCGTAACCGGCGATCTGCTGCATGAAGCGGATCGCGTCGGAGCCGCTCAGGAAGCAGATGATGACATCGGCATCGGGCGAAAGCTGCGAGATGAAGGGCGCGTAGTCGGCATTGCCGAGCCGCGGCATCAGCTTTTGCACCACCGTGCCCCCCGCGGCAACAAAGCCTTGCTCGAAATATTTTGCGGCGTTCTGGCCGGCGATGTAGTTCGAGGCGAGCAGGATCGCTTTCTTATAGCTCGCCTTGCCCGGCAGATAACCGATGAGATAGGCGTCCTCGTTGCCGGCAAAAGACGTGCGGAACATGTAGTGATCGTCGATCACCTCGTCGGTGGTCGATTGGATGAGCGTCGGCATCTTCTGCTCGACGATATAGGGCCGCAGCGCCGCGCCGGTCGCCGAGTTGATCGGACCGAAGAGCACATCGATCTTGTCGGATTCGATAAGCTTCTTCGCCTTGGCGATGGTCGTCGCCGGATCGCCCGCACCGTCCTCGACGATGATCTGCACATCCTGGCCGCCGAGCTTGCCGCCATGCTGCTTGAGGAAGATGTCGACGCCGTCCTTGTAAAGCGCGCCGAACGCACCCTGCGTCCCGGAGAAATCGGTCAGCAGCCCGATCTTGACCGCGGCGCTTGCCGGCTGTGCCGCCGCCAATCCGACCGCCAAGCCGATTCCCACGGCGCTCCAAACGCTTCCGACCATCGCCCTCCCCCTCTCATAACGTCGCCGGCGCCTCCGAACGGCGCGTTTGCTTGCCTATATCCGAGCGCGCACGATCGAGGCAAGCCTCCGCCGAAAACGTCGGGTTGAAAACGGAGCGGTCACGATGCTAGCGTTGTTCGGTTTCTTCCCGAGTAAAATCAACATCGATGACCGGTTCTCCCTCCGACCTTCTCTGGCCGCAGCTTGGTAATTTCTATGCGGCTATCGCTCCTTGGACGCTGACGTTTTTGCGCGTCTTCATCGGGCTGGCCCTGGTGCCGCACGGGCTACGCAGCAGTTTCGGCCTGTGGCCAACCACCGGCGGTGCGCCGCCGCGCATCCCGGGAATCTCGCGCTTCAAGCAGAGCTTTGCCTCGCTGACGCGCCAGGGCTATTGGCCGGCACCGTTCTGGTCGGTGGTCGTCACATCAACTCAGTTCGTCGTCGCGCCTATGTTAGCGCTCGGCCTTTTCACGCGGCCGGCTGGCGCCATCATGGCGCTGTTTTTCCTCAACGGCGTCGTCGCACACCTGCGCTGGAAGCACGGCTGGTTCTGGAACACGCAAGGGATCGAGTTCCCGCTGATGTGGTTCTTCGCCGCGCTGTTCTTCGCTGCCAACGGCGGCGGCCCTTATTCGCTGGACCACCTGCTCCTCGGCTGGGAATTCTGATCGTCTCTGTCGCCGCCTAGAATCAGTAGACGACGACGCTGCGGATCGATTCGCCCGCATGCATCAGATCGAAGCCCTTGTTGATGTCGCCGAGGGCGAGCTGGTGCGTGATCAGGTCGTCGATGTTGATCTTCTTCTCCATGTACCAATCGACGATCTTCGGCACGTCGCTGCGGCCGTGCGCACCACCGAAGGCGGTGCCTTTCCACACCCGGCCGGTGACGAGTTGGAAAGGCCGCGTCTTGATCTCCTGCCCGGCGCCGGCGACGCCGATGACCACGGACACGCCCCAGCCGCGGTGGCAGCATTCGAGCGCCTGACGCATGACATCGACGTTGCCGATACACTCGAAGCTGTAATCGGCGCCGCCGTCCGTCAGTTCGACGAGGTGGGCGACGAGATCGCCGCCGATTTCTTTCGGATTCACAAAATGCGTCATGCCGAATTTCTCGGCCAGCGCCTTGCGCTTCGGATTGGTGTCGACGCCGATGATCTTGTCGGCGCCGACCATGCGGGCGCCTTGCACGACGTTGAGGCCGATGCCGCCGAGACCGAAGACGACGACATTCGCGCCGGGCTCGACCTTCGCGGTGTTGATCACCGCGCCGATGCCGGTGGTGACGCCGCAGCCGATGTAGCAGACCTTATCGAAAGGCGCGTCGGCGCGGATCTTCGCCACCGCGATCTCGGGCAGCACGGTGAAATTCGAGAACGTCGAGCAGCCCATATAGTGATGGATCGCCTTGCCGCCCAGGGAGAAGCGGCTGGTGCCGTCGGGCATCAAGCCCTTGCCCTGCGTCGCGCGGATCGAGGTGCAGAGATTGGTCTTGTGCGAGAGGCAGGATTTGCACTGCCGGCATTCCGGCATGTAGAGCGGGATGACGTGATCGCCCTTCTTGAGCGTCGTCACGCCGGGACCGACATCGACGACGACGCCCGCGCCTTCGTGGCCGAGGATCGAGGGGAAAAGCCCCTCGGGATCGGCGCCAGAGCGGGTGAATTCGTCGGTGTGGCAGATGCCCGTCGCCTTGATCTCGATCAACACTTCGCCGGCGCGCGGCCCATCGAGATCGACCGTCTCGATGACGAGCGGTCTTCCCGCCTCATAGGCGATCGCGGCTTTGGTTTTCATATCGGCGCTCCCTTCGCTGCCTCTCCCTCAATCCCACGGCGGGCCCGTGGGCAAACCAGGCTTGGACGAACGATATCGTAGCGTCGATTGCGGTTGCCGTCGCCGGGCACCGCGCGCAACAATGTGTGACGGGAGGATCAGGCGATGATGGCCAGGCTACGGCTCGGGATCGCGGCGTTGCTCTGCGCGCTCGCCTGCGCGGCACCGAGCGGCGCCTTCGCCAACAAGGCCGACGACACGCTGCGCATCGCGGTGACCGACTGGTTCGGCACGCTCGATCCCTATCAATTCCCGCTCGATGAAGCCGCGGTGTTCTATCAAACCGTCTACGAGACGCT
>DASXCX010000158.1:0-10129 GCA_036490955.1 Allostellaceae bacterium
CGGCCAGCAGCGCCGCCGCCAGCCACAAACACGCGCGCGCCGGCATCGCTACTCCGTCCGCTGCGCCGGTGCGCCTTCCGTGACGCGCGCAGCGCCGGCAGCCTTGCCGATGGTTTGTGGATTCATCAGCGGCAGTAGATCGTTGCGCCAGTTCACGACTTTCGGCAAAACGAGTTCGGCGGCGCGCGCTTCGTAATAGCTGCTGCCGACGCCCGGTGGATCGCCGCCGCGCTCCACCGTCTCCATCGCTTCGAGCAGGAGCTTGCGTGTCGCAACGACCGCCTTATCGGCGGGGCCGAGATTCTCACGGCTGCGATCGACGATTGGCCCCATGCTTTCCTGCACGGCGCGATCTTGCTGGTTGATGCCGGCGATGCCTGTATAGGTCTCGGTCTTCTGCATCGCGCGATCGATGCCCCAGTCGTTGCCGCGATTGCGCAGCGAGCGGAAGCCGTCGTTGATATCGACATGCGTGCCATAGGCATTGCCGCTCGTATCGGAGACTTCGCGATCGCCGATCGGCTCGTGGCCATAGGAGTGATAGAAATTCCACACCATGCAGTTATGGTCGTCGATCGGCACCCAGTAATGGCCGTGGACTTCCTCTTTGCCGGGGCCGGGGGGGCGAAGCTGCGTGAACGGCATGACGAAGTGATAGCCGCGCACATATTGCTTCTCGCCCATGGGGCGGATGCCGTAATAGCGATAGCCATAATCGGTGAAATCAACTTCGAGCGCCGGCGCACCGCTCTGCAAGCCCACATTGTCCGGTGAGATGCCGGGCTGTTTCGCATCCTTCTTCAACGCTCGATGCAGGATGGTGAAATGCGAGGTGTCGATGCCGCCTTCGAGCGCCTGCAGCCAGTTGCACTCTTCTTTCACTTTGCTGACGGCGCGATGCGTCGGCTGCATCTGCGTCCATTCGAATTTCGGCGGTGCCGGCTGCTTTTCGGGCGGACCCATATAGGCCCAGACCACGCCGCTCAGCTCATAGGTCGGATAAGCGGTCGCCTTGATTTTCGAGGCGAATTGGCGCGGCTCGTTCATCTGATCAATGCACTGTCCGTCGATGCCGAACTTCCAGCCGTGATAGACGCAGCGTAACCCGTTCTCCTCGTTGCGGCCCAGCCAGAGCGACGCCCGGCGATGCGGGCAGAATTCCTCGATCAGGCCGATCCTTCCGTCGGTCGTACGGAAGGCGACGAGTTCCTCGCCCAAGAGCTTCACCCGCACCGGCGGGCAATCGGGCTGGGGCAGCTCCCATGACAGCAGCGCGGGCATCCAATAACGCCGCATGGTCTCGCCCATCGGCGTTCCCGGACCTACGCGTGTCAGACGCTCGTTTTCCAGTTTTGTGACCATAGTGCGCTTCCTCCGATCGGATCGAGTGAGACGAACACGGGCTTAAATCGAGCTAGGCATCGACGAGGCGGCCGTGGCGCCGGGCCACCGCCCAATAGAGTACGACAAGCGGCAGCATGATGGCGACCATGATCAGCGCCAGCGCTGCCGCATTGCCGAGCCCGCCGGCATTCCAAAGATTCCATATCTCGACCGATAGGGTAATGTTGCCGCGACTGGTGAGAATCACCGCCAGCGTCAGCTCGCGCATCGTCAGCAACGCCATCCACAGCCAAGCATAGAGCGCGGTCGGCGCGAGCAGCGGACCGAGCACGTGGCGCAGGACAACGCCGGTCGAGGCACCGCTGACCTGCGCCGATTCCTCGAGCTCCTGATGGATCTGGATCAGCCCGTTATTGGTCATGCGCGTCGCATAGCTGGTGCGCGCGACGATGAAGACCACGAGCAGGATCCAGATCGTGCCCAGCATCGGCACGACCGGCTGAACCAACGACAGCGTGAGCAGCAGCGCGCCGACGCCGAACACGATGCTCGGCACGGCATGCGGCAGAAAAGCGATGAAGTCGAAGACGCCGCGGCCGCGCAATCGCGAACGAATGACGATCCAGGAGAAGGCGACGCTGATCAACAGCGTCAGCGTCGGCACGAGCAGCATCAGCACGCCGGTGTTGACGACGCTCTCGCGGATGATGTTCCACGGCAGTTCGATGTAGCGCTTGGCCGAGGCTGTGCGCCACGCCGCGGCAGAGGGCAGTTGGAAATAGGGCAGCATCGACGCCCAGGCGAGCAGCAGAAGCGGCACGAGCTTGCTGGCGCAAAGATAGAAGCCGGCGAACAGCCAGGCGGGATATTTGAGCGCGCCGAGCGCTTGCAGCCGCGGGCGATAGGCCTTGCCGCGCACGACCTGATAGCGATGCGCGCGCTGCTGCATCCGCCCATACCACCAGCTCAGCACGCCGGCGAGCGCGATCAGCAAAGTCGAAAGCGCGGCGACCGCCCCATAATTCGGCAAGCCGTTGTTCGGATTGAGCTGCAGCACGAGATAGGTCGAGAAAGTGAAGAGTCGATTGCCCCAGCCGATGATCGCCGGCACGTCGAAGGCGGAAAAGCCGATCGTGAAGATATAAAGGCCGGCGGCAAGGATTCCGGGCCAGGCGAGCGGAAAGACGATGCGACGGGCGATCTGCCGAAACCGCGCGCCGGCGATCTGCGCCGCCTCCTCGAGCGTTGGATCGGCGGCGCGAAACACCGCCGCGGTGAGAATGAAAGCCACCGGCGCGAGATCGAGCCCCTGCACCCAGCCCATCCCGGTCACGGTGCCGATATCGAAGGGCGCGGTCTGAAGCCCAAAGGTCTGGCGCAGCCACGAATTGAGCAGGCCAATGCGCGGATGGAGCAGGAAGAGCCAGCCCATCGCGCTGGCAAAGCCGGGGATCGCGAGGCCGATGGCCATAGCGGTGAAAAGCAGCGTCTTGCCGGGAAAATCCGTGCGCTCGACCAGCCATGCGAGCGGCACGCCGAAAACGAGCGCCACCGCCAGTGTGGTCGCGGCGAAGCCGAGCGTGTTCAAGAGCACGCGATAGGTGAAAGGATCGAGGAAGGTCGCCGTGTAATGCGCGGCCGAATAATGATCGACGCCATCGGCGCCGGCATCACGGAAGCTGAGCCAAATGACGATCGCGAGGATAGCGAGGATGATGACGCTTGCCGAGAGCACGATTGCGAGGAAGAGGCCGGGCCAGGGATCGCCGCCGAGACGCGGCCAGTGCAACGAACTTGCCGCAAGCGGCCGCGGCGAGCCGAGCGGTTGCCTGATGCCGATGCCTCTCGACATCACGCCGCTGCCGGGCCGGATGCGCGGCGCGCCTTCATTGCTGCTTGGTGATGATGTCGACGGCCTTGCGCTGCGCCGGAACCACTTCCGGATGGCGCGACCACCAATCGAGCGTGTATTCGCGGAATTTTATGCCCTTCGCTTCGTAATCCGCGATCACCTGGTGCATTCCGGAATCCGGGAAAGTGTGCAGATCGTAGTCGCCGGTCTTCCACAGGATGCGCTGGCCTTCCGACGTGAGAAGGAAGGCGACGAAAAGCTTGCCGGCGTTGGGATGCGCGGCGTTCTTCGGGATAACCATGTAGTAATAGCGCTGCGCCGCGAAATCGGACGGCACGACGAAGCCGAGCGGCGCGCCTTGGCGCTGGAACTGCACCCAATTGCGGCCCGAGCAATCCATGGCGAACAGCACGAACTCGCCCGACGCGACGCGCTCCATATCCGGACAACCGATCAGTCCGCTGATCTGTGCCGAGAATTTGCGCGCGAAGTCGAGCGCCTTTTCCTCGCCCCAGACGTCGGTCGCGGAGAGCAGCTCAAAAGACGCGCCGTAGGGATTGGAGGCAATCTTGCCCTTCCATTCGGGCTTCAGCAGATCCATCAAGCCGGCCGGCGGATTCGGCGCAAGCTGCGTGTTGTAGACGATGCCGCCCGGCAAGGTCGTAAAAACACGCACCGCCAGGCCCTTATCCTCAAGTGTCGCATCCGTGATGCGGCCCGGCAGCAGCGCCGTCCAGTCGGCGCCTTGCACCATGTCGCGCTGGATCGCCGTCGCAATATGGACGGTGGTGCCGACGAAGGCGTCGGTCGGTGACGGCTGACCCGCTTTCTGCGTCACCGCGACCTTGTTGAGGAGTTGCGGCACGGAATCAGGATCGGGCGTCAGCTGCGGATCGAGATGCAGCCCGAACATCTTGTTCATGCCATCGACCGCCTGCGACACGCCGTCAAGCCCGCCAAGCAAGCTGCTCGACCATTGCAGGTCGATCTTGCCTTCGGCGGCGGCACCCTTGATCAGCTCGGCCAGAGCCGGGCTCGGCGTCTCGGCATTCGCGGGCGCGCCGCCCGCCAGGAGCAGCGCGATCGCAAACGCCAGAATCGTCCCGATGCCGGGGCGCGCTCGAGCGTCTCTCGTCGTCATCACGCCTCCCACCCTGCGCCCACGGCCAACGGGCCGGCACGCTTATCGCATGATCAACCACGCCGCCGCGCCCATCCCGGCGCGGCCGCCTTGCCCAAGCGTATCAGAGTTCGAACGGTGCAACCACTTGCAGCTTCTTGCCGAGTTCGGCATTGCGCACGCCGCCGCTCTCATCGCCGAGATTCGTCTTGAAGGCTTCGAGGCGAATGATGGGATGATCGCCGCGCAGCACGTGGACCGGATCTTTGCCCTTCTCCACGTCCTTGATCGCCTGCGAAACCATCTTCCGCATCATGACGACGCCGCGATCCGACGTTGCGAGATTTTCGTTCTCGCGATTGGTGATGAGGCCTTGGCTCTCGACCGCCGCGTCATCCTGATCGCGATCCCAAATATTCCACCAGCCGTCCTCGATGCGCTTGATCTCGCCGACTTCGGTGTGACGGTACTTGCCGGCCTTGATCGTGTACGGTCCTTGCTCTTGCTCAGAGCCCCAGATCTGGAACGAGATGCATTTCGTGTCGTCGATCGGCGTGACCCATTGCATGAACTGGTATGGCTCGCGCCCGACGCGCCAGATATGCACGCGGTTGATCGCCGGGAAGACGTAATGGTGGCGATCCTTCACGTTGTTCGGATATTCGAGATACATCTCGATGCCGTAGTCGCGCTCGTTCCACTGGCAGACATCCGGCCGCACCATCGCGAGCTCGGGATAGACGCTGGCGTGGAGCGCCATGACATGCAGAGAATCGAGCATGTTGTCGACGCGCTGCAGCCAGTTGCCGTGGATGTCGCGGCCCTGGACGACCTTGTTGCAGTTCGGCTCGAACAGAATGTCGTAGCGCGGGAATTCCGGCACCGGTTTTGGACCGATATAGGCGAAGATGAAGCCCGAGACCTCGCGCACCGCGTAGGCGCCCTGTCGCACCTTGTCCTTGAAGTCGCTGAACACCGGCTCGCAAGGCTGATCGAGACATTTGCCCTGCGTGTCGTAGAGCCAGCCGTGATAGCAGCAACGCAGCCCGTTCTCCTCGACGCGACCGTATTCGAGCGATGCATTGCGATGGCAGCAATGCTTGTCGAGAAGCCCAAGCTCGCCTTTCTTCGTGCGGAACAGCACGAATTCCTCACCCAACAGCTTTACGAGCTGCGGGCCCGGACCGAGATGCTCGGTCACGGCGATCGGCCACCAATAGCGGCGCAGCATATCCCCCGCTGGCGTACCCGGGCCGACGCGCGTCAGTTTCTCGTTTTCCGCAGCTTTCACGACGTGTTTCCTCCTGGCTGGACGACCGCTTTGCTACCCAGGAGCCTGTTCGCGACATCCTGATAAGTCAAATACTCGTTTGTTGCCGTCGTGATGCCGAATTGCTATCACGCCCGACATCATGGAGTTGCGCCAGCTCAAATATTTCGTCGCGACCGCCGAGGCGCAGCATTTCCGCCGCGCCGCCGCCTCGTTGCGGATCGCTCAGCCGGCGCTCTCACGCCAGATCAAGGCGCTGGAGACGGAGATCGGCGTCGCCCTGTTCGAGCGCTCGCCGCAAGGCGCCCGGCTGACCGAAGCTGGACGCAGCCTTCTCACCGATGCAACGCGTATCATGAACGACCTCGCTGAAGCGGCCGAGCGCACGCGCCGCACGGCGCGCGGCCAGCGCGGCCGGCTGCGGGTCGCGTTCAGCGACGTGCTTTCCGGTCACCCCCTGCTGACACGCAGCATCAGCCGCTTCCGCCGCGCCGCTCCCGATGTCGAGATCAGCCTGCTGCCGATGATCACGACGCCGCAGGTCGAGGCCCTACGCGCCCTGCAGGTCGACGCCGGGTTCTTGTTCCATCGCCCGCTCGACCCGCGCGAATTCGCCTGGCGCGAGATGTCGCGCGAGACCGCGCTCGTCGCCGTGCCGCGCAGCCATCCGCTGGCGCGGCGGCGCACCCTTCGCCTCCAGGATCTTCGCGATCAGCCGCTGCTCTGCGTCGGCGAACACATCAATCCAGGTTTCTACCGCTCGGTCCTCGCCGCCTTCACCGCCGCCAGCATCACGCCGCGGATCGTGCAGCAGGCGGGAAGCCTCGTCGTGCTCAGCCTCGTCGAAACCGGCATGGGCGTGGGCATCGTCAGCTCTGCGCTGCGCTGGCGCATCACAGCGCAACTCGTCATGCGCCCGGTCGAGGAATTCCTGCCGTCGACCAGCGTCGACCTTGTCTGGCGGCAATCCGATCGCTCGGCGGTACTGCGTTCCTTTATCGCCACCGTGACCGCACGCAAGAACGGGAAGCACGCCGATTGACGAGCCGCGTGCCAGATCCGACAATCGCCACATGGTTGAGGCGATCTACTCGACGATCACGGTCTGCGGCACGTCGATTGAGATGAAACGGGCCGGCGCGGGCCGGCCGATGCTGGTGCTGCATGGCAGCGGCGGCTCGCCGCGCTTCCTGCCGGCGATGCAAAAGCTCGCGGAGCAGTTCGAGTTGTTCATCCCGCAGGCGCCGGGCTTCGGCGGCACAGAGGCGCCGACTTGGCTCGAGACCATCGCCGATCTCGCGAATTTCTATCTCGAGTTCCTCGACCAATTCGATTTGCATCAGGTCCATCTCGTCGGTCTCTCGCTCGGCGGCTGGACCGCGGCGGAACTCGCGGTGCGCAATGCGAGCCGCCTCGCCTCCCTGACCCTGATGGATGCGCCCGGCATCGAGGCTCCCGGCATCGCCCCGCGCGACCACACGCTCCTCGGCGAGGAGCAAACGACCCGCGACACGTATTTCGATCCCAAGCTCGCCGCCGACGCCAGGGCGCGTGCTTCGGCGCCCGGCAATGAGAGCACGCAGCAGGCCAATCGGCGCCTCGTTGCAAAGCTCGCCGGGCAGCATCGCTATCACGACCCGCAATTGCAGCGCTGGCTCTCTCGTATTCGCGTCCCGACGCACGTTATTTGGGGCGAGAACGACCGGATCTTGCCGCCGGTCTATGGCGAGACTTGGGCGAAGGCGATCGCCGGCGCGCGACTCACCGTGGTGCCGCGCTGCGGCCATCTGCCGATCCAGGAACAGCCCGACATCTTCGCCGCAAGCGTCGCCGAATTCTGCGCGCGGGCGTGAGCCGCGCCTATTTCTTCGGCAAGTAGGCGTCCGTGTAGAGCTTCGACATGTCGGGATCGCCGTCGACCAGCTTCAGATCGGCGAAGGAGCTTTTCAGCGCCGCCAACGATTCGGCATCGAAGCGGCAATCTTTCGTGAACATGCCGATCACCAGATCGTATTCGCGCGACATGACGCTCTCGCTGAAATGTGTGATCGCGCTCTCGATCCTTACTGTCTCCGCCTTATGGGCGCGCATGTAATCGACCGTCTCGATCCAGCCTGCGAGAAAGGCGCGGACCGCGTCCGGATTCTTGGCGATGATGTCGTCCGAGGCGAAGAGTGCGCCGGAGGCGACATTGCCTTCCCAGCTCGACACCGGCGCCACCAGCCGCCCCTCCTGCTTTTCTTCAAAAGCGAGGAAGACGTTGGTGCCGGTGATCATCGCATCGATCTGATGCGTCTTGAGCGCCGCGCCGACCGCCGCGACGCCGTTGCCGATGCCGACGGTCCTCACGCCGTTCTCGCCCCAGCCCTTCTTGCGGGCGAGCACGCGAGCCGACCAATCGCTGAACGAGCCGGAATTCGAGACGCCGATCAACTTGCCCCGCAGATCGTCGACCGTTTTGATCGGCGAATCCCACGGCACGCCGACCGAGAGGAAAGGCGCCGGCGCGGTGTCCTCGCAGATCGCGATCATCGGCGCGCCTTTGGCGACGAAAGCGAGCTCGCTGCCGGCGCCATCGCCGATATCGGCGCTGCCGGCAGCCACGGCCTGCGCCATCTTGGCACCGCCCTGGAGCTCGAGGATCTTCAGATCGAGCCCGTGCTTTTTGAAAATTCCGAGCTCGTCGCCGACATTCACCGGAATGATCGCATCCGAGGTCGGCGACGCCTTGGCGACGGTAAGCGTCGTCTCCGCCGCCGCGGGCATCGCCGTCGCGGCGAGAAGCAACGCGACAAAGGCCGCTCGTCTCATCATTACCCCCTTATTCCGGCAGCGCTTCGACATAACGCATGTCGATCACGCTCTTCGGATCGAATTCGCCCTTCACCATGCCGTGCGCCTTGTACCAGGCGATCTGGCGCAGCACGTCTTTCACATCGAGCCGCGCCGCGTGATCGTAATAGGCGATACCAATCCGCACTTGGTCCGGTGGCAGGCCCGTATACTTCGTCGCGATCGCGATCACCTCGTCCGCCGCCGGGCCGTCGCGGCGCGATTCGTCCGGTGCGATGAAGGCATCGTAATAGTAAGCGACGCCCTTCTTATATGCGCGCAGGAAGCGTCGGACGACATCGCCGCGCTCATTCGCGGTCTTGGCCGCGGCGAGCACGCCGCCCAACTGCCACGGCACCTCGTCGCCGATATAGGCGATGAGCTTGGCATCGCCCTTCTGCAGGCTGGGCCGCGCGAAGCTGATTGGGACGACCGCGAGATCGGCTTGACCGCCGACCACGGCCGAGACCGCGTTCGGATTGCTACCCATCGGCATGAAGCGGATGGTGTTGAGATCGATGCCGTATTTATCGGCGACGAGGCTCAGCCCGTATTGCGCGGGATTGCCAATCTCGGGAACCGCGGCCGAATGCTGCGCGAGATCCTTCGGACTTTTCAGTCCGGCCTCGTACGCACGGTTCGAAGCGATCAGCGTGTTCGCTTGAAAGCCCGGCGCTTCGTGAATGAACGCGCCGATGATCTTGAGGGCACCCTGCCCCGCGAGATTGTAGAAGCCGCCAGTGAAAGCGGTGGCACCGAAATCGAGGTCGCCGGAGGCGATGCCGAGGACGAGCGGCTCCTGCGCCGTGAACGGCACCAGCTCGACCTCGAGGCCTTCGGCGGCGAAATAGCCCTTGTCCTCGGCGATGAAAACCGGCGAGGTGCCCACGACCTTGAACACGCCGAATTTGATGTGGTCGGCGGCCCGCGCTCCGTGCGAGACCAGCAAGAATGCCACCAGCACGGCCAGGGCCGGTTGCGGAAGACGCATCGTCTCTCTCCCCCTGGCGGAGACGATGCGGGCCGGTCTCGATCGCCGGCGCTACGCGCTACTCCGCCGCTTTCGTCGCCATGAAGCCGAGCGTGTAGTCGGCGTCCTTCGACTTCTGCGCCATCATAGTCGATTTCTGCGGAAAGACGACCTTCTGCTGCGCCGGATCGCGGATGATGCAGAGCGGGTCCCGGCCCGCCTCGATCGCGGCGAGGCTCTCGCGCATCATCTGGCGCATCTGAATGATGCCGCCATCAGAGACGCCAAGATGCTCGTTCGGCCGGTCGGCGATCACGCCTTGCTGCTCGACCGCCATGCGGTCCTGATCGTTGACGTCGATGCCCCACCAATCATTGGCGAGCGGCGCGTATTCGCCGAGCTTCACGTCGCGCTTCGAGGTGTGGAAAGAGCGCTCGACGCTGGGATAGAAGCGGACGAAATAGAGCAAGGTCGAGACTTCGTCGGCCGGCACGCGCCAGATCATCGAGCGCACGAGCTCGCCATTCTTATCGACCGGCGGCAACGCGAAGCGATTGATAGTCGGAAAGCCGTAGCAGGAAACATGCGTGTCGGCGAGGCCTTCGACCGTCATCACATTGTTCGCGCCGTAGGGCGTGCGCTCCCAATGATAGTTCACCTTACGCCCGCCATAAGCCGGGAAGGTATAGCCGTGCAGCCAGGCGAGATGGCTGATATCGACGATGTTCTCGACGTGGTTGA
>DASXCX010000159.1:0-7708 GCA_036490955.1 Allostellaceae bacterium
GAAATTCTTCGTCTCGCTCGAAGACGACCTGATGCGCATCTTCGGCTCCGAGCGCATGGACGGGATGCTGCAGAAGCTCGGCCTCAAGGAAGGCGAAGCGATCATCCACCCCTGGATCAACAAGGCGCTGGAGAAGGCACAAGAGAAGGTCGAGGCGCGCAACTACGAGATTCGCAAACATCTCTTGCGCTTCGATGACGTGATGAACGACCAGCGCAAGGTCGTCTACCAACAGCGCCGCGAGATCATGAGCGCGACCGATATCGCCGCGATGATCGTCGATATGCGGCATGAGACGATCGAGCGCTTGGTCGGACGTTATTTGCCGGAAAATTCTCTGTCGGATCAATGGGATACGGCAAGCCTACGCACCGAGATCGGCCGCCTGCTCAATGTCGATCTTCCGATCGCCGACTGGGCGAAGGAAGAGGGCATCGCCGAGGACAATATCCGCGAGCGGGTTACCGAGGCCGCTGACGCCAAGATGGCGCAGAAGGCGGCGACGTACGGGCCCGAGCTGATGCGTCTCGCCGAGCGCAGCCTGCTCCTTCAGATCCTCGACCAAACCTGGAAAGAGCATCTCCTTGCCCTCGATCATCTGCGCCAAGGCATCAATCTCCGTGCCTATGCGCAACGCGACCCGCTGAACGAGTACAAGCACGAGGCCTTCGTGCTGTTCCAGGAGATGCTCAATCATCTGCGTGAAGCGGTGACCAGCGTGCTCTGCCATGTCGAGCTCCGCGTGCAGCGAGCGGACGAGCAAGCCCCGCCGCCGCCCAGCGAACCCGTGCCGCCACCGTCGCGGCCGCGCATGATCGAGACGCGGGATGATCCGGCATGGTCCGGCGCTTCGGCGCAGGATGGCGATACCGCCGTCGCGGTCGCGCCACCCGGCACACAGGCAGCGGCCTCACCCTGGGCCAAGACGCCGCGCAATGCGCCTTGCCCTTGCGGTTCGGGCAAAAAATTCAAACACTGTCACGGGCGCGTCTGAACGCTTAACATCCCGGCTGGGTTGCCGAACGGCAACCATTCCGGAATGACAAAGATTTAATAGCAGCGAAGGCGATGCGTAACCCGTCTTCGTCCATGTTTAGCGCACAGCATTATCCCCGGAAGCGCGGTGAAGGCACCCGCGCGACGATCACCGAACCCGAGAGGTCCCAACCGATGTCTTCGCTCCTTTCCCGCTCACCCGTCCCCAAGCTACGCCTCGCCACCCTCGCAGCAGGCGTCGCCCTATCGCTGGCATTCACGCCCTCCGGCGTGTCGCCTGCCTATGCGCAAAGCAATTCGCCGCTTGCCGCGTCGCTGCCCAGCTTCGCGCCGCTCGTCAAGAAAGTGATGCCTGCCGTCGTCAATGTCTCGGCGACGTTGAAACCGGGTACGTCCGCGAGCGAGGACGTGGGCAACGGAGACCAGGATCAGGACCAAGACCAAGACCAAGATCAGGACCAAGGCCCGAATGCCGGCCCCGATCGCAGCTTCCCGCAATCGCCCTTCGACGAGATGCTGCGCCGCTTCTTCGAGCAACAAGGCCGTCCATCCCAGCGCCAGCAGCAAGACCACACGGTCGCGCTGGGCTCGGGCTTCATTATCGATCCGAGCGGCTACATCGTCACCAACAACCACGTCGTCCAGAACGCGGACAAGGTGACGGTAATCTTCCAGGACAACAGCGAGCATCCGGCAAAGGTTATCGGCCGCGATACCAAGACCGATCTCGCGCTCTTGAAGATCGATGCGCAGAAACCGCTACCCTATGTGAGTTGGGGCAATAGCGACAGCGAGCAGGTCGGCGATTGGGTGCTGGCGGTCGGCAATCCGTTCGGTCTCGGCGGCTCCGTCAGCCCGGGTTTCGTCTCGGCGCGCGGCCGCGACATCCATTCCGGCCCCTATGACGACTTCCTGCAGATCGACGCGTCGATCAACCGCGGCAATTCCGGCGGCCCGACTTTCAACCTCAACGGCGAGGTGGTCGGCATCAACACGGCGATCTATTCGCCGAATGGCGGGTCGGTGGGCATCGGCTTCGCGATCCCGTCGTCTCTCGCCAAGCCGGTGATCGATCAATTGCGCGAGCACGGCAAGGTCGATCGCGGTTGGCTGGGCGTACAGATCCAGCAGGTCACGCCCGAGATCGCCAAGAGCCTCGGCCTGCCGAAAGAAGAAGGCGCCCTCGTCGCTGATGTCACCCCGGGCGGCCCCGCCGCCAAAGCCGGCTTCCAACAGGGCGACGTGATCCTGTCCTTCAATGGACATGAGATCGACAAGGTGCGCGATCTGCCGATCGTCGTCGCCCAAACGCAGGTTGGCAACGACGCCAAGGTCCATGTCTGGCGCAAATCCGGTGAGACCGACCTCGATGCCAAGATCGCTCAGATGCCCGAGAACCCGCAGATCGCGCAGAACAACCGCGGCGGCAGCGGCAACAGCGATCACGGCGGTGCCACGGCGCAGAACAGCACTGCCATGGGCCTGCATCTGGCGCCGCTGTCAAACGACTGGCGGCAGCGGCTTCACCTCAACAAGGATGTGAAGGGCGTAGTTGTCACGAGCGTCTCGGACAACAGCCCGCTCGCCGAGCTCGGACTGCGGCGCGGCGACGTGATCGAATCCGTCAATCAGAAGCCGGTCACATCGCCCGGCGAAGTGGCCTCGGCGCTCGACAACGCGAAGAACAACAAGGGCGATGACAACGTGCTGATCCTGCTCAACCGCAACGGCGTCAATCAATACGTCGCCCTGTCGCTGAACAATCAAAGTAACGGCTGATGTGAACAAGAGAGAGACCGGCGGCGCCGGTCTCTCTCCTTTTTTACTGGTTGGGTCGATCCCATGCATATCCTGGTCATCGAGGACGACAATGAAGCCGCCGCATACCTGGTTAAGGGCCTGACCGAGAGCGGCCATCGCGTGGATCTCGCCGATCACGGCCGCACCGGACTCGATATCGCCCGGCGCGAAAATTTCGATGCGCTGATCATCGATCGCATGCTTCCCGGCCTCGACGGACTTTCGATCATCGCAGCGCTGCGCGCCGCCAAGAACCAGACGCCCGTGCTGGTGTTGAGCGCGCTCGGCGACGTCGAAGAACGCGTCAAAGGCCTGCGCTCGGGCTGCGACGATTACCTCAGCAAGCCTTTCGCGTTTTCCGAATTGCTGGCGCGACTCGAAGCGCTGACCCGGCGCTCGAGCGCCGAGACCAAGCTGCAAGTTGGCGATCTCGAGATGGATCTCTTGGCGCGTACGGTGACGCGCGCGGAGCAGCCGATCGAGCTATTGCCGCGCGAGTTTCGCCTGCTCGAATATCTGATGCGCCACGCCGGGCACATCGTGACAAGAACGATGCTGTTGGAGAAAGTTTGGGATCATCATTTCGATCCGCAGACCAACGTCATCGACGTGCATGTGAGCCGGTTGCGGCAGAAGATCGATAAGGGCTTCGACAAGCTGCTGCTGCACACGGTGCGCGGCTCGGGCTACACGCTGAAGGCCTGAGAGAGCGACCGGGCGCCGCTCGTGCCCTCGCTCCCGCCCTCGGCAAGCGACTATGCCGCGCCCGCTCCCATCGCCAAAAACTTCTCGCGACGCTGCTTGCGGAGCGCCGGGCCGTCGAGATCGAGCAGCGGGTTGAGCGCGCTCTCGACGGCATTGCCCACCGCCTCGATCGTAGCGGCCTTGTCGCGATGAGCGCCACCCAGCGGCTCGGCAACGATCTGATCGATGATGCCGAGCTTCTGCAAATCCTGCGCCGTCAGCTTCAGCGCCTCGGCCGCATCCTGCGCGTTGCCGGCGCTGCGCCAAAGGATCGAGGCGCAGCCTTCAGGCGAAATCACCGAATAGACCGCGTGCTCCAGCATCAACACCTTGTTGCCCGCAGCGATGGCGATCGCGCCGCCTGAGCCGCCCTCGCCGATCACCGTCGCGACGATCGGTACCTCGATCTGCAAACAAGCTTCGATCGAGCGCGCGATCGCTTCAGCTTGGCCGCGCTCTTCCGCTTCGATGCCCGGATAGGCGCCGGCAGTGTCGACGAAGCTCAGCACCGGCAGGCCAAAACGCTGCGCCAGGTGCATCAGCCGGATAGCCTTGCGATAGCCCTCGGGCTTCGCCATGCCGAAATTGTGTTTAACGCGCGCCTCGGTGTCGGCGCCTTTCTCATGCGCGAGGACGACAACAGCGCGACCGCGGAAACGGCCGAGCCCGCCGATGATCGCACGATCCTCGGCGAAGCTCCGGTCGCCGGCAAGGGGCGTGAATTCGGTGATCAGGCCGGCAATGTAGTCGCTGCCGTGGGGCCGCTCGGGATGGCGCGCGAGTTGCACCTTCTGCCATGGCGACAGCTTGGCATAAGTCTGTCGCAGCAGCCGATCGACCTTGTTCTCGAGCCGCTCGACCTCGTCGGCGATATTGAGATCGCCGCCGTCGGCCAGATGGCGGAGCTCTTCAATCTTGCCTTCGAGTTCGGCGAGCGGCTTCTCGAATTCGAGAAATTGTCGCATCACCCGATTGACCTAGCATAAGCGCTGGCGGGGCGCCACCCCGTCGAAGCCACAGCGCCGGCCTAACTCGCCGGCTTCTTGCGCGCGAGCGGGTGCCGCTCGGCAACGAGACGCTGCAGCCTGGCGCTCTGCACGTGGGTATAGATTTGAGTCGTCGCGATATCGGCATGGCCGAGCATCTCCTGCACGCTGCGCAGATCGGCGCCGCGCTCGACAAGATGGCTGGCGAAAGCATGACGCAGCACATGCGGCGACAGACGCGCCGGATCGAGTCCGGCCTTGAGCGCCAGCTCCTTCAGCAGCTGGCCGCAGCGGCGGCGCGTGAGAAAACCTTCGCGGCCGCGCGACGGAAAGAGAAAACGCGACGCCTTGCCCTCGCGCAGGAAATGCGAGCGCTGATCGAGATAAGTCGCGAGCGCGGCACGGGCCGGCTCGCCCAGCGGCACCAACCGCTCCTTGTTGCCCTTACCGCGGACGATGACATAAGGCCGATCGCTTTTTGCTGCCGCTAGCGGCAACGCGACGAGCTCCGACACACGCAAGCCTGCGCCGTAGAGCAATTCGAGGATGCAGGTAAGTCGCACGCCTTCGGCGCCGTCGCGCCCTTGCGCCGCCATGATCAATGCCGCGACCTCATCTTCCTCGAGATGCTTCGGCAAAGAACGCGGCAATCGGGGACTGTCGATCGCCTGTGTCGGATCGTCCCGCCGGATGTTGTCGATAACGAGAAAGCGGAAGAATTGCCGGAAAGCCGAAAGCCGCCGCGCTGCGGTGCGCGCGCCGGTGCCGGCGCGCGCGAGATTCGCGAGATAGCGCCGTAAATCGTCGCTCTCGGCGCGCGCAATGTCGCCGCCGAGAAAGCGCACGAGATCGTCGAGATCGTTGCGGTAAGCGGCGATCGTGAGACGAGCCGCGCCGCGCTCCGCCGCAAGCATCTCGAGAAACGCATCGACGTGGCGCGATGCCGGCGCCAGCGCGCGCACTTTCTTGCGCTTATCAGATCCCGGCATCGAGAGCGGCCTCGACCGCGAGGGCGCGCGCATCGCTGTCGAGCCCGACCGCCCGCAATCCGGCGATTGCCTGCGCCAGCACGATCGGATCGGACGAGAGATGATCGCCGGCGGCGGCCAGCAACACCGTCGTCAGCACCGTCTCGCCAAGACGGCCTGCCTTGGCCGCGCGCTGCTGATCGAGCCACAGCGCGCCGTTCGGCAGGGTGCCCGAATGCGTCGACCGCAGCAGCACGGAAAGATCGACGCCGTTGAGCGGCATGCCGAGAGCCGAGCCGAGCGTGACGAGCAGATCGGCTTGCCGTGCTGCAATGTCCGGATCGATGGGCTTCAACGCAGTGATCGCATCGGCAAGCGAGGCATCCTCGTTTTCGCCGGTCTGCGCAAAATTGGCGATCACCCGCAGTTCGGGCCGGCCGGCAAGCGCCAGCCAGGAGGTCGCGCGATCGTAGGCGCCCGTCGCGAGCAGCACGCGCGCCGCATCGGACGCGAAGTTCTGCAAATCGGGCGATGGTTGCAACTCGGCGACAAGCGGCGCCAGCAGCCGCGCCATCGGAACGAAAGCGCCGCGGTGGCGTGCATCGGCGATCAGCGGCGCGAGCGCCGAAACGCGTAGCGCGCCCGGCTCATTGGTGCGCGCAAGATTATAGAGGATCGCGCGGCTGCGAGGGTCGTCGGGCAGCTTGCCGCCCTTCAACAGCGCGCCTTGCTCTTCGGGCTTCGATTCGACCGCGCCGTAGAGCAGGCCGAGCCCTGCCGGGGGCAACGCCCCAAGCGCTTCGGCCTTTTCGCCGGCCGCCAGCCGCGCCGCAATCGGTTCCTTATCGCTCGTCGCCCAAACCGCGAGCGCCCCCGGGCCTGCATTCGCCAACGCCTCGGGGGGCAGCGGCAATTTCGCGGCGGCCAGCAAGGTCATGCGGAAGGGCGACGGATCGGGGAACTTATCCAGCTTGGCGCGATGGCCCAGGATCGCGTTGATCAGCGTCTCGAAGACCGAATCGCGATCCGCTTTTTGTTCGCGCATCGCGCTGACGCCGAGGCTCGCCTGGTCATAAGCGCCGGTCAGCGCCTGGCAACCGATCAACGCCTCATTCCACCATCCCGTGGCGTAGCGGCGTGCGCGCTCATTCACCGCGCCGCAAGCGCCGCCGAGATCGCCGGCCACAACGCGCAGCTCGACCGTATCGCGATCGAAGGCCTCGCTGGCATTGTTCTGGGGCAAGGCGGTCACGAGCGCGGCGCCGTCGCCATAGCCGAAAGCGAGTACCCGATCGACACGGCGATCGATCAAGCTCGGCCCGTCGGCCGGGTCCTGGCCGCGTGGCGCATTCGCGTCGCTGAGCAATAGACGGCGCGTCAGCTCCTGCAAGACGGGCGAGGTCGTCGGCTGCAGCAGGGGCAAGGCGGCCGCGACGAAGCTGCGTGGTGTGGTCGACCACATGTCACGCGATAAGGCGCGATCCGCGGCCCCAAGCGTGCCGGTCCAGGACGGATCGATCGGCGCCAGCGTTTCGGTCTGGATATTGTCATCGCCCGGCTGCGGGGCGGTCAGCGGCGGCGGTGCCACCGGAGCCGCATCCGGCGCCGCGGGCGTATTCGGCGGGTAAAGCGGGATGGGACCGCCGGATTGGGCGAACCCCGGCGCCGGTACGAAGCCAGCGGCCAGGGCGATCAGCAGGAAGGCAACCGAGCTCCGCTCAGCGCGGAAAACGCGCATCCGGAATCACCTTTTCGACACGAGTCGTCGGCGCCGGGACATTCCAGACCATAAGAAATACCGTGCCGCCAACCAGAATAACGACGACCAGCGCCACAACGATCAGGAGGAGACGACTCATTTTTATTGCCCGAAACTGGTGACGGGGAAGCGCGATTGGCGAAGCATCCTCGCGGTATGCTAGGCTGCAGCCATGAACTATTTGGCCGCAGTCTATCGGCGCAAGTTGCGCGTTTCAACGATACTCGCGCGCCCCGGAGCGATGCGACAATGATGCATGCCCTGCCCTGGCATGCCCCGAAGACGATCGCGCTGGTCGGGCTGATGGGCGCCGGCAAGTCGAGCATCGGGCGGCGACTCGCGCAGGCGATCGGCCTGCCCTTCGTGGATGCCGATGCCGAAATCGAATCCGCCGCAGGCGCGAGCATCGAGGAGATTTTCGCGCGCGACGGCGAGGCGGTGTTCCGCAATGGCGA
>DASXCX010000160.1:0-15184 GCA_036490955.1 Allostellaceae bacterium
AGCCGGGTTTGCGCCTGGATGTCGTTCATCGCCGCCTTGACGTTCTCCGCCGGGTCGACGTCGGTGACGAGCGCGCCCAGCACCTCCCAGCCGAAATTCTTCATCGTTTCGTCGAGATGCTCTTTCACCGCCGCAGCGATGTCGTCTTTCTTCTCGAACACTTCGTCGAGGTTGAGCGTCGGCACGCGTGCGCGTACCACGTCGAGCACATAGGAGGTGAGCTGCTTCTGATCGTCGCTCAGCTGGTAATAGGTGTCGGCGGCACGGTCGGGGATGGCACGATATTGCACCGCGACCGGCACTTTGACGAAGACGTTGTCCTTGGTCTTGGTCTCGACCGTGACGATCAATTGCTGCACGCGCAACTCGACCTTCCAGACGCGCTTGTCGATGATCGGCCATTTGAAATTGAGGCCGGGATTGGCGAGGCGATGAAATTTGCCGAGCCGCTCCACCACCTCCTTCGTCTGCTGATGAACGACGAAAAGTCCCGATTTGAGCAAGCTGAACAGAATGATCAGCACGAAGACGCTGACCGTGATCGTGAATGGCGTCTGGAAATCCATCAAATCCCCCGAGAATTTGCCTGATCTTCGTGCGATCCCGTCTAAGCAACCTAGGTCGCGCCGGTATCTGTCCGATCATCGCTCCGGCGAAGCGATGATGCCAGCCCGGGGTTGCGCAAGCGTTACGGCGCGGGATGAAGGGGGGCGTGCCGGCGCGCCGATTGAACGAGCTTGTCGAGCGCCTGCAGGAAACGCGACCGATCGGCCTTCGAGAAGGGCGCCGCGCCCCCGCCGGTCATGCCGAGCTCGCGCAGATGGCGCGAGACGTCGCGGCCGGCGAGCGCATTGCCGATATTGTCCTTCGTCCAGATCTTGCCGTTTGGCGCCAGGGCGAGCGCGTCCTTGTCGAGGCAGCGCGCGGCGAGCGGAATGTCGGCTGTCACGCAAATATCGCCTGGCCCGATACGCTCGGCGATCCAGTGATCGGCTGCGTCGGCGCCGTCGCTCACCATGACCATGGCGATATTGGGATTTTGCGACGGCCGGATGGGACGCGAACCGTTCGAGACGACGAAGACCCGGATGTCCAGCCGCTCGGCAACGCGATAGACCTCGTCGCGGACGGGACAGGCATCGGCGTCGATATAGATGGCGGTCATGGTTTGCGCTCGCGGGATCGTTTCCGCTTGGTCGCGGCGCGCTTCGGCTTGTAGGGGCTTGCCGGATTGACGTCGAGATCGACGATCTCGACGCAGCCTTGCGGCTGGGTGTGACTCGAGCCGCTTTGCCACGGCCCGTCGCGCAAAGCGGCCTCGCGCACCTTGGCGAGCCAGAGGCAGCGCCATTCACCGCCGAGCGGCAGGCCGGAATTGCTGCTGCCGCCGAATTGATAGGTCAGCGCTTTCTCCTCATTACGCGAGTGACCGAGGATGATGGGGCAAAGCGCGCGAGGGTGGCCTTCATAGACGCAGACGATCTGCTTACGCTCGCTGATGGCGCGGGCAAAGAGATCGTAGGTCGGCGAATTCACCATCGCCGCGGAGCCGCTACTCCCGGCCCGGCAGGATCGTCGCGTAGCGCTTGTCGATCAGCACCGAGGCTTTGAGATCGCCTTTTATCTCGCCCTGCGACTTGTAATAGTCGATCTGGTGCTGCACGTCGTGTTGATCGAGCCGAGCGCTCTCATCGACATAGGAGATACCGGGCTTCAGCTGCTCCGGCGTCTGGCCGATATATTTCGAGAGGATCGCGAGCATCGCGTCGGTACCCGGCCCGTCCTGGCGTTTCTCGCCGGGGCCGGTCACCGCGTCGTGGTAATCCTTCGCGCCACGGCGATAGGCGGTGAGGAAGCGCTTCAATATGTCGCCGCGATTGTCCGCCGTCTTGGTCGAGACGAAAATCGCGCCGAGCTGATACGACGCCTCGTCGCCGACATAGCCGAGAAGCTTCGCATCGCCATGCTGTACGACCGGCAGCACCGACGCCGCCGGTCCAACGCCCGCATCGGCCTGGTTGCCCTTGATTGCGCTGACGATGTTGGTCACCGATTGCAGCGGCAGAAAATGTACGCTGTCGAGACCGAATCCATACTTCTCGCTGAGCAACACGATGCAATATTGCGGCGATCCGCCGATCGTCGTGATCCCGATCGCGTGGCCGCCGAGATCCTTATAGGATTTGAGACCGGCATCCCACGCATGGTTCGAGACGATAACGGTGTTGTTCTGGAAGCTCGGCACATCGGCGCTTTGCGCCGCGACAACCCGCATCGCGCCTTGCGCCGCCATGTTGTAGAGGCCTGCGGTCAGCGCGGTCGAGCCAAGATCGACATCGCCGCTCACCGTCGCGACCGCGATCGGCAAAGCGCCGTCGAAGAAGACAAGATCGACGTTCAGATTCTCGGCGGCAAAATAGCCGCGATCCTGCGCGACGAAGATACCGCCGTTGCCCGCGGTCTTGAGCAGGCCGAGCTTGATGGTCTCGGCCTGCGCCGGGCCGGCGCCACCAAGCAGCAACGCGAGAGGTGCCAGCAGGATCGCAAGCGCCGCGCGGATACGCCGGGGCATCAAGGCCGCGCCTACTCAGCCATTGGCGCGCTTGCGTTGGCGCTTGCGCCAGGCCTTGAGCTTGCCTTTGCGCTTATTGGCGCGGCTGCGTTGGCTTTTCGCGCGGGTGTTCTTTTGCATGGTTTGTTCCCTTATTGTTTGTGTGTGACCGTGGTCGGAATCTGGTTGAGCTCCTCGCAACCGGTGGCGGTTACGACAACCGTGCCGCCGATATTGACGCGATGCCGGTCAATACAGGCATTCGGCTCGAAAGCGAAGACCATTCCTTCCTCCAGCACCGCGTCGCGTACACGCCAATCCATCGTGCCCTGGAAGCGCACGCCTTGCGCGGCGAGATTCGGTGCGTTGACGGCGCTGCGGCCCATCAGGAAATGGGGCCCGACAGAATGCAGGAGCGGCGTATAAGACCAGCAACCCGATGCTTTCAACGGTTCTTCCATGATTCCGGTGAGGTCGCTGAATTTCATGCCCGGCTTCATCGCCTTGACGCCGGTGTCGTAGCACTCGCGCGCGATCCGCTCGCATTTGCGATTGGTCTCGTCGAGCGGATCGCAAGCGACAGTCATCTGCACTTGCACCTCCTGATTGCCGCACATCGGCATCAGCTCGGCCTGCATCAGATCGCCGCGTTCGAGAACGCGCGGTGCCTCGCCGCGCGTCGTCCAACGCGGCGGCCCCCAAGAGAGTGTCGCCGGGCCGGAATTCATCACGATCATCGGGTAGCGCAGCCCGATGCCGAAGCGCAGCATGGCGGCCGTCGCCTCGGCCATGATCGCTTCCTCACCGACGCCGGGGCCGGCGATTTCCGCAACGACCTTGCAGGCGGCTTCGGCTGCCGCGGCGGCATAGCGCACCTGCGCCAGCTCTTCCTTGCTCTTCACCAACATCAGGTAGCTGAATTCTTCCGAGATATCCTCGAAGCTCGCCTGCGGCAGCGCCGTCGAGAATTGTGCCCAGAAAGTCGCGGGAATGCCGCCCCATGTCTCGGTCGGCGCCTGCGAGGTCAGGCCGACGACGCCGAGCTTGGCATCGGCGAGATTTTTTTCGCTAACGATCTCTGCTGCGGCTTGGCCGCTGGTGGCGACGCGTTGATCCTCGATCCAAAGCTTGTCGCCGCGCTCCGCCGACCACAGCGCGCGCAGCACGCGCAGATGCGCCCAGGTGACGGTGACGGGATCGCCTTCGAGGGGGAAGATGACGCAGCCCTCGTTGTAATCGTCGCTGACATAGCTCTCGTACATCTCGCGCGTGCGAAAGCCGGCGATCACCAGCCCGTCCAGCCCGTGCTTGCGCATCAAGTCGCGAGTGCGCTGCCAGCGGCGATCGCGCTCGGCAAAGGAAAGGGTTGGAGGTTGGACGCCTGCCATCGGCTGCTCCCGTGAGGATTTTCTGCGCGGCGGAGAATTTCATCTTTCGCGGTCTTCGGCAAGACGCAATGGCGCCGAGCCGTAAGGGCCGAAGCGACTTGGAAACGATGCTGACAAACGAAGCGGGCAGCGGCGTCGCGCCGCTGCCCGCGCATCTTTGTCAAATCGTGCGACGGCTAGAGAGTACGCCGCGGGCAGCCCGCGACCGCCGGGCCGTGATAATCCGAGCCGCCCGGGCGGTTCTGATGCAGCGCATCGGCGCAGAGGACGTGACGACGCGTTGCGGGATGTGTCGCGGCACGCTTGTCGGCGGCGGCGGAGCGCGTCGCATAGTAATTCACCCGGCTGAGCTCCGACACGCACTGCCGGTCGTTTCCGCCATCGGCGGCTTGCTTGGCGGCGTCGAGATGCTGCCGCGCCGCGCTGGTATTGGGACCGGGCTTCAAGCCGTCGAGGAAGCGCTGAGCGTCCGGGATTTGCGAGCAGGTGATGTGCGATGTCGCGGCTTGGGCGTGGGCGAGATTGGGGGCAGCAAGCAAAAAGGCGGCGACGAAGCTGGCGGAAATAACGCGCATGACTTTTGTCTCCCAGAGCAGATTCCGACGATTCCGAGTTGACCGACGCTAGGACGTGCCGGTGTAGGTTTCGTGGAGAGATTGCGGCTTAATTTCGGAATCGGCTTGACGGTGTTCCGAGACGGCGATTGTCATCCGCTTTACAAATTGCGACGGGCGGCATGATTAATATCCGCTAAGACTTTGATCTCGCGGGGCTGGCCCTTTTATTGCCTGGGCATCAGCGGTTCTTTGTTTCGGGAGGAGAAGACCGATGATCCGCCGCCGCACCGCCAGGTCCGTCACTTTCGGTCGCGCCTTCGGCCATTCCCTCGGCGTGCTCGGCGCCGTGATGGGCCTCAACGCCATCGCCACCTCGATCGACACGCGTTATCTGCGTTTGTTTCCCTTGAACGACATGGGCATCCAGCAGACTTCGGCGGCGCTGGTCAGTGTCGGCCTGATCGCGCTCGCCGCCTGGCTCGTCATCGACCGCAACGGGCCCGCGAAGGCCAAGATCGATCCGCCCGAGAAGCTCTGAGCGCGGTCCCCCCCCCCGCGTCGCCGCGGAAGCGATGTTCGCTGAGTAGGAGTGCGCCTAGTAAGAGCGTGGCAGGCCCAGCAGGTGCTCGGCGATGTAAGCGAGTATGAGGTTGGTCGAAACCGGCGCGATCGAAAAAAGCCGTGTCTCGCGCCATTTGCGCTCGACGTCGTATTCGCGCGCCAGGCCGAAGCCGCCATGCGTCTGCAGGCAGGCTTCTCCCGCATGCCACGACGCATCGGCGGCGAGCAGCTTCGCCATGTTGGCTTCGGCGCCGCAGGCCGCGCCAACATCGAACAGCGCTGCCGCCTTGCGCACCATGAGGTCGGCGGCTTCGGTTTCGGCGAAGGCGCGTGCGATCGGAAATTGCACGCCTTGATTCTGGCCGATCGGCCGCTCGAAGACGACGCGGTTCTTGGCATACTCCGTCGCGGTGCGGATGAACCATCGCGCATCGCCCAGCGCTTCCGCCGCGATGAGGATGCGCTCGGCGTTCATCCCGTCGAGGATATAGCGGAAGCCTTTTCCCTCCTCGCCGATAAGGGCTGAAACCGGCACTTTCAGGCTGTCGAAGAACAGCTCGGTCGTGTTGTGATTGATCATCGCGGGCAGTCGCTTGATCTCGAGCCCGTGGCCGAGAGCGGCGCGAATGTCGACGACGAAGACGGAGAGCCCGTCGCCGCGGCGCTGCACCCTGTCGGCGGGCGTCGTGCGCGCCAGCAGCAGCATCAGATCGGATTGCAACGCGCGCGAGGTCCATACTTTCTGGCCATGCACGATGTAGTGATCGCCGTGCCGCTCGGCGCGGGTCTTGATCTGTGTCGTATCGGTGCCGATCGAGGGCTCGGTGACGCCGAACGCCTGCAGCCGGAGCGCACCGGCCGCGAGCTGTGGCAATATCCGCTGCTTTTGTTCTTCGCTGCCGTGGCGCAGCAAGGTGCCCATGATATAGAGCTGCGCGTGACACGCAGCCGCGTTGCAGCCGGCGGCGTGAATCTCTTCGAGGATCGCGCTCGCAGCGCGCAAGGGCAGGCCGGCGCCGCCATACCGCTCGGGAATGAGCGCGGCGAGATAGCCTGCGTCCGTCAGCGCCTTGACGAATGCATCCGGATAGTCCTGGCGCTCGTCCAGGCCGCGCCAATAAGCACCGGGAAAGCCTTCGCAGATCTTCCGAACCCCGGCACGGATATCGGGATGATCCTCGCCGAGCGCGAGCGCCATCTCGGCCATGTCAGCGACCCTTGAATTCGGGTTTGCGCTTTTCATTAAAGGCGCGGATGCCTTCGCGGCGGTCTTCGGTTGGAACCAGCTTGTTGTAGCATTCGATCTCGAAGCGCATGCCGGTGGCGAGGTCTTTCTGCAGTCCGCCATGGATCGAGCGCCGTGCTTCCTTCACCGCGACCGGCGCGTTGCTCGCAATAAGCGTCGCGGTCTCGAGCGCCGCCAGTATGAGCGCGTCCGGCTCATAGAGCGCGTTGACCACACCCCACTCCAGCGCTTCGGTCGCCCCGAAAGGCTTGCCCGTCAGGATGATCTCCTTGGCGCGGCGCTCGCCGACGGTGCGCGCCAAAGTCTGTGTGCCGCCAGCGCCGGGCATCAGGCCGAGCGTCACCTCCGTCAGTGCGAAGCGCGCGCTTTTAACGGCATAGGCGAAGTCGCAGGCGAGCAACATTTCCAGCCCGCCGGCAAAGGCATGGCCATTGGCGGCGGCGACCACCGGCACTGGGCATTCGATCAGCGCACTGAATTGCTCCTCGATGACGACGTGCTGCGCCATCCATTGCGCTTCGCTGAGGGTGTTGCGCTCTTTGAGATCGGCGCCCGCGCAAAAGGCGCGGTTGCCCGCGCCAGTCAACACGACGCAGCGCGGCGCGTCTCCGGACGCAAGTTCCTGCCACAGCGCAAGAAGATCACGCATCATCTGTGTGTTGAACGCGTTTGCAACTTCGGGGCGGTTCAACGTGACGCGCAGCACCTGCGGCGCCGGCGTATCGGTCAGGATGGTTTGATAGGATCCCGTCATCTGGCTCGTGTCCCGATTCGAAAGCTCGCTTTACCGCGCAGCAAGGCCGAAGCGAATTTTTGAAGTCAAAAGGACACTAGCAAACTTTTGAATCCCAGTGTGGCTTTTGGATTTGAAGCTCGGATCGGCGCTTGCCGCGGGATTTTACGAACTCCAAATCCGCTACACTAGCCCACGCGACGCCGCATTCGGCGGAACGTCAACGCTGCAGCAACTCCGCGGTCGCGGCGAGAACCCTGTGCCAGATCGCCTGGGCGATCTCATCGCCGATATTGACCGCACGCTCGGCGCGCGCGCGGACATAATCGGCGGCATCGGCGCCATATTTGCTGACCAAATCTTCGGCGATACGCCGTGCTTCGCTTTTGTCGAAATCGTTCATCGCGAAGATTGACGCTGCGATCACGCCGCAGTCGACTCCCCGAGGATTAGGTGATCGATCGGATGCCGGAACCATTCGATCATCTCGGCATCGGCCGGCTCGCGCGCCTCGAAGCGGCGCGACCCGGAGACCAGCCTGAAGAGGTTACGCTGCTCGGCGAGGTCGAGGGTGGCGGCGATCGCTTCGCTTTTGTCGGTCGCACGCACCATCGCGGCGGGACGGCCATCGCAGGTCACGGTGAAGATTTGCATTGTCAACAACCTCAACCCGCTATCGAACGGAACGAAGTTGGAGCTTATGCCTCCCAAAACGAAATTCAATTGAATTATCGACATTTACTATACAAATTGCATCTTCGATACGAGAATTATTGGTTAGCGCAGAAATTATAGTTAACGCGGCGGGCTGAGTTATCGTTAAAGCGTCCGATCGCTCAGTCCGGCGCGTAGTCGGCGATCGCGCGCGCCGTCTCGCGCCGCCAGTCCTCGGCCATCTTGAAGCCGGGCAGGGAGCGGGCGAGCGCCTCACTGAGCCGCAAAATCTCATCCTCCGGCAGGGCGAAATCCATCTCCTCGCGGACCGGCTGATGCACGTACCAGGGTGTGTCGCAGTAGACCTCGATGCGATTGCCCTCGGGATCGCGGAAATAGATCGACCAGGCATGGCCGTGGCAGATCGGATGCACGTCGCTCGCCGCGGCCTCGTGGCGGACGCGCCGATAGAATTCGCGCACGTCGCCGAGCGAGCCGACGCGGAAGGAAAGCTGGTTGATGACCTTGTCGCCATGACCGGGCGGCCGGCCGGCGACCAGCACGACCTGATGATGCTCCTTCGGATTGCGACTGAAGAACATCATCTGCGCACCGTGCAGCGGACCTTCGTCGGTGACCGGGAAGCCCATCACGCGATGATAGAAATCGGCCATCTTCGCAAGGTCGGTGACGTAGATGCCGACATGGGCGAATTGCAGATCGATCGGTTGCGGCATGGCGATACGAGCCTCTTTCGCGCGAGTGTAAAAAACCTAGCGCAGGGCCGGTTGCCGCGAAAGAGCGCGGCACAACGGGCACTGGCAAAGCGCAGACGCTTGCGACAAACTGGCCGCAAGCCAAAGCGGCCGAAGCAAGACGGCCGGACCATAGAGACGGCGCCGGACGTCGTCGGGGAGGAGCATGTTCACCGAGCTGTTGCTCAATGCGATCGTGTCCGGAATCGTGCTCGGGGGTTTCTACGCGGCTGTCTCGGTCGGGCTCGCGATCTCCTTCGGTATGCTCGATATCGGCAATCTTGCGCATCCGGCTTTCGTCATCCTCGGCGCGTTCTGCGTCTATGTGCTGAACCAGCGCTGGGGCATTGACCCGTTGATCGGCGCGATCCTGATCACGCCGTTCTTCTTCGTGCTCGGCGCCGGGCTTTACGGCATCTATCACTATTCCTTCGAGCGCCGCGGCGAAGAAGGCTTGCGCGGGCTCGCCTTCTTCTTCGGCATCCTCTTCATTACCGAGGTCGCGCTGATTCTCGGCTTCGGCGTCGATTACCGCTTCGTCCAGGCCTCCTATATCGATGCCACGCTGCATATCGGCTTTGTCGATCTGGCATGGCGCACGCTGGTGCCGTGCATCGCCGCCTTTGCCATGATCGGCGCGCTGCAGCTCTTCATGTCGCGCACCTATATCGGCCGTGCCATTCTCGCCGTGTCGCAGGACAGCCTGGCGCTGCGATTAATGTCGATCAACCCGAGCCGCGTGAAGCTGATTGCTTTCTCGCTGTCGCTGGCGACGGCAGCGATCGCGGGCGCTCTGCTCATCATCATCCAGCCGGTCGAACCCTCGATCGGGCGCGACTATATCGGCCGGGTCTTCGCCATCGTCGTGCTTGGCGGCATGGGCAGCTTTCCCGGCATGCTCTGCGCCGCGATCCTTTTGGGCGTCGCCGAAAGCCTCACCGCGACCTTCTATGGCCCGTCCTGGGCGCCGGCCGTCTCCTTCGGCATTCTGCTGCTGACCTTGGCCTTGCGCCCCGCCGGTATTTTGGGGCGCGCATGAAGAACAGCGCCTTCTGCTTGCTGACGGCGGCCGCGGTTATCGTGATCTTTGCCGTCGCGATGCTGACGCTCGCCAACGACTATTTCTTCTTTGCCGGCTATGTCGTGCTGCAATACATCGTGCTGGCGACAGCCTGGAACGTCCTCGGCGGCTATACCGGCTACATCAATTTCGGTACCGCCGGTTTCTTCGCCATCGGTGCTTATTCCTCGGTGGTGCTGCACAAGCTGTGGGGTCCGCCGATCCCGCTGCTGATCGTGGTCGGTGGCGTGCTGTCGGGTCTCGTCGGTCTCGGCATGGGCGTGCTTACGCTGCGGCTGCGCGGCGTGTTCTTTGCCATCGGCACGCTGGCGCTGGCGATCGTGGTGCAGACTTTCGTGACGAACTGGGATTTCGTCGGCGGCTCGCGCGGCGTCTACATCATTCGTCCGGCGACCGCGCCGCTGCTCGGCAACTATATCCATTATCTTTTCCTGGTCATGCTGGCGCTGGCCGGCTTCGCGATCGCGCTGGCGCGCTGCGTCGAGCACTCGACCTTGGGCTTCGGCCTCGCCGCCGTGCGCGATGACGAGCAAGCCGCCGAAGCCGCGGGCGTGCCGACGTTGAAGCTGAAATTGATCTCGACGACCTTGTCGGGCGCGCTGATGGGCATGGCCGGCGCGCCTCTGCCCTATTATGTCACCTATCTCGATCCGACGTCGGGCTTCAACCTCGCCTACGCGGTCAATTCGATCGCGATGCCGCTGATCGGCGGCATGACGAGTTGGGTCGGGCCGCTCTTGGGTGCGATCTTCCTCGGCACGATCCAGCAGGCGGCGACGGTCACGATTTCCTCGTCGCTCAATCTGCTGCTCGTCGGCGTGCTGCTGGTGCTGTTCGTCGTCGTCGCGCCCAACGGCCTCATCGGTTTGTGGCGGCCGCGGCGCCGTGCGCGAGAGGGGTCATGAACGAGCCGTTGCTCCAGGTCCAGGGGCTCGGCAAGCGCTTCGGCGGCTTTGTGGCGCTCGACGACATCTCGCTCGACATCAGAGAGGGCGAGCGCGTCGGCCTCATCGGCCCGAACGGCTCGGGCAAGAGCACCTTGGTCAATTGCCTCTCGGGCACGCTCAAGCACGACAGCGGCAAGGTGCGCTTCGACGGTCACGCTTTCGACGGACTGCCGGCCTATCGACGCACGCGGCTCGGCCTTGCCCGCAGCTTTCAATTGCCAAAGCCGTTTCGGAGCCTGACCGTCGTGCAAAATCTGCACGTGCCACTGCTGTTTACGGCCAAGCATCGCGGCGGCGCCCGGTTAAGCACGGTGGAGATCGATGCGCGCTGCGCGGAGCTGCTACGCTTGGTGGCGCTCGACGGCAAGGCGCGGATGCAGCCGCGCGATCTGACGCAGATCGAGATGCGCAAGCTCGAATTGGCGCGTGCCATGGCGGCGGCGCCGAAGCTCCTGATCGCCGATGAGGCGATGGCCGGCCTCTCGCATTCCGAGGTCGACGACATTTTGGCGCTGCTGGTGAAGCTCAACCAATCGGGCGTCACCGTCATCTTGATCGAGCACATCATGCGCGCGGTGATGAGCTTCTCCGAGCGCCTCGTCTGCCTCGTTGCCGGCAAGAAGATTGCAGACGGCCAGCCGCAAGAGGTTGTGCGTAATCCCGAAGTCGAGCGAGCCTATCTTGGCGAGTAGTCTCCACATCGAAGGCCTTTCCGCCGGCTATGGCGCGGTGCGCGTGCTCGAGGACGTCTCGATCGAGGTGGAAAGCGGCCAGACCGTCGCACTCTTGGGCACCAATGGCAACGGCAAGAGCACGCTGATGAAATGCGTGATGGGCTTGCTGCGGCCGAGCACCGGCGCGGTCAGCGCCGAGCTCGACGGCAAGCGCCACGATCTGACCAAGCTCACCACCGAAGAGATCGTCGATCTCGGCGTCGCTTTGGTGCCGGAGGGGCGGCGGCTCTTTCCGAAGCTGACGGTCGAGGAAAATCTCCATCTCGGCGCTTATCGCAAGCTCGCGCGCGAACGGCTGCAGCACAATCTCAAGCACAGCTACGACACGTTCCCGGTTCTTTACGAGCGCCGTCGCCAGCTCGCCGGCAGCATGAGCGGCGGCGAGCAGCAGATGCTGGCATTGGCGCGCGCGTTGATGTCGGCGCCGCGCATCCTCCTCGTCGATGAGCCCTCGGTCGGTTTGGCGCCGCTGCTGGTCCGCCGCGTGATCGAGAAGATCAAGGAGCTGCAGCGCGACTATCAGCTCACCGTGCTGATGGCGGAGCAGAATTTTGCCCAGGCGATCCACATCGCCGATCGCGGCTACGTCATCGTCCACGGCAAAATCGCCTTCGCCGGCAAATCGGCGGACGAGCTCAACAACAACGAGCTGATCCGGAAATTCTATCTGGGGCTGTGAGGATCGCGAATGACCACCGTCGGCATCGTCGGGCTCGGCATCATGGGCGGCGCGATCGCGCGCAATCTTCTCGCCGCAGGCGTCGACGTGCGCGGTTATGACATCGATGCATCCCGTTTCGATGCGCTAAAGCCGGCTGGCGTAGCGGCGGCATCGGCGGGCGCGGCGGCGCAGGGCGCGAATATCGTGCTGACGAGCCTGCCGAGCATCAAGGCCCTCGAGGAAACCGTCGCGAACCTGCTCGCCGCGCAAGCCTCGGGCCTCGTCGTCGCCGAGCTCAGCACCTTGCCGATCGAAGCCAAAGAGAAAGCGCGCGCGATGTTTGCCGGCGGCGGCATCACGCTGCTCGATTGTCCGCTTTCTGGCACCGGCGCGCAGGCCTTGACGCGCGATCTCGCGGTCTACGCCAGCGGCGAGCGCGCGGCCTACGTGCGCGCCGAGCCGGTGTTCCACGGCTTCGCCCGCGCGACGCACTATCTCGGTGCCTTCGGCAACGGCAGCAAGATGAAATTCATCGCCAATCTGCTGGTCGCGGTGCACAACGTCGCCAGTGCCGAAGCAATGGTGCTCGGCATGAAAGCCGGGCTGGATCCCGAGACTATCGTCGAGGTGATCGCCTCGGGTGCCGGAAATTCGCGCGTTTTCGAGCTGCGCGCACCCTTGATGGCCGCAGGCGATTACGCGCCGACGATGAAGATCGATATTTGGCAGAAAGACATGGCGATCATCGCCGAATTCGCCAAGTCCCTGGGTGTCGCGGTGCCGACTTTCGCGGCCAGTGCGCCGGTCTATGACGCGGCACAGGCGGCCGGTTTCGGCGGCGGTTGTGAAAGTGCTCGCGGCGCGCCTCGGCAAATAGGAGCGCGCATGCGCAGCCGAGTTGCGACACGCTCAGCGCTTGAGGAAAGCTTCGATCGCGCCGACCGCGCCGCCTTCCTTTCGGTCAGGGAAGTCGCCCGCGATCTGCTCATAAAGCTGCGCCGCGCCCGCAAGCATCTGGCTCGCGCCCGGATCGGCAGCGAGGAATTTCGAGATCTCTTCCATTTCCGCGACCCAGCGATAGGCCTTGGGAAACATGCGCGGCATCTGCTTCGACACATAGCCGAAGATATCGGGCAAGCTGTCGGCGAGCGCCTCGCGCACCGTTGGCGCGACATTGTTGCGCATCGCGCCGAGCATCATCGAGGCGCCGATCGCCTGGGTGCCTTTGGTGAGGCAGGCATAGCCCATCTTCACCGCCGAGGCTTCGCCAATGCCGCCTTCGACGATGCGAATGTCGAGGCCATAGTCTTTCAACGCCAGCGCGGTGCGCGCGCCCGGGCCCGAGGCATAGAGCCGCGGGCCGCCGGCGCCCGAAGGCGAGGGCGGTGCGCCGAGGATGCCCATATCGGCGAAGGCGCAACCGCTGGGCGCGAGTGCTTCCGCGACCTCGCGCACGGTCGCGGGGGCGAGCGCATTGCAATCGGCGAAGATCGGCTTGCGGTCGAGCTGCGCCAGCGCCGGCGCCATACGCGCGGCGAAAGCCTTGGCGTCGCCGGGAGGCACGATCGAGAGCACGAAATCGGCGCCGGTGACGAGTGCGACATCGTCATCGACCGGCACCATGCCGGCTTCGCGCGCGCGCGTTCGGCTTGCTTCGCTGCGGCCTTTGAGCGAGGTGCGCACCGCCGCGCCGCGCGAATGCAGCCTTTGGCCCACCGCCGCGCCCATCTCGCCTTGCGCGATCACTACGATCGTCAATGCCATGCTCGCCTCGCTCTTCTGCAGGTGCCTCTTGCTGGCCTAAACCAAGAACCCGCGCTAGGCTCCCGTCAAGCCTCGATGCGAGAGGAGATTTCATCATGTGGTCCTTGATGTCGCGCAAGAAGCTCGAATTGCCGAGCCGCGAGGACGCGTTGCCGGGGCGACACGCGAAGATGCCGGTCGGATCGGCGCATTTCGTCAATGGTCATCCGCTTGAGCCACCATTTCCAGACGGTCTTGAAAGTGTCGTCGTCGCCATGGGGTGCTTCTGGGGCGCGGAGCGCGCTTTCTGGGAAGTGCCCGGTGTCTATACGACGGCGGTCGGCTATGCCGGCGGCCACACGCCGAACCCGACTTACGAAGAAGTCTGCTCCGGCCGTACCGGCCATACCGAAGTCGTACTTGTCGTCTTCGATCCGAAGAAGGTGAGTTTCGATTCGATCCTCAAGGTGTTCTGGGAAAGCCACGATCCGACGCAGGGGATGCGCCAGGGCAACGATGTCGGCACGCAATATCGCTCGGCGATCTACGTGACGACGCCGGAGCAAAAGGCGGCGGCGCTCGCTTCGCGCGATCTTTTTGCCAAAGAGTTGGGCAAGGCCGGTCACGGCGCTATCACGACCGAGATCAAGGACGCGCAGCCGTTCTACTATGCCGAGGATTATCACCAGCAATACCTTGCCAAGAATCCAGGCGGCTATTGCGGGCTCGGCGGCACCGGCGTGAGCTGCCCGATCGGGGTCGGGGTGAGCGCGCCGTCGGCTCATTGAGAGGGCCGTTGAGTCTCGTCGCGCCGAGGGGCGCGGCGCTCGTCGTCCTTCTTCTGGGGCTCGGTTTCGCGTCATCCGCGGGGGCAGACCCGCTCAAGATTCGCATCGGCATGCAAACGCCGCCGGACAAGTTCCTGACGATGCTGGCGCATCGCCAGGACATCGTGCCGCATGTCGGTACTTCTTATGAGCTCGAGCCGGTGCGCTTCGCGGCCTCGTCCGAGGAAGTGACGGCGCTCGCGAGCGGCGATCTCGATATCGGCAATCTTGCCTATTCCTCGCTCGCGATCGCCATCGAGAATGCCAAGCTCGACGATATCCGCATGATCGCCGAGAGCCTCCGCGACGGCGTGCCGGGCTATTTCACTTATCAATTCCGGATCAAGAACGACAGCAGCATCAAGAGCGTCGAGGATCTGAAGGGCAAGATCGTCGGCAGCAACGGCATCGGCTCGGCGACGGATATGGGCTCGCGCTTGATGTTGCGCCAGCACAGGCTGGAGGACCGGCGGGATTATTCGGTGGTCGCGGCGCCGCTGCCCAATCTCGTGCCGATGTTGATGGAGGGCAAGGTCGATGTGACCTCTATCGGGCCGGCCGACGCGCTCAAGCCGCAAGTTCAAGCCGGGACGCATACGCTCTTCACGCAGGCCGATGCTTTTGGCGTCACGCAACTGTCGCTCTACGTGGCGCGGACACCTTGGCTCGCGAAGAATCGCGTCGCGCTCGACGATTTCTTCGAGGATTTGGTGCGCGCGACGCGGTGGTCGATCGATCCCGCTCAT
>DASXCX010000161.1:0-11547 GCA_036490955.1 Allostellaceae bacterium
GCATCGGCGGCAGCCACGCGCAACGCGATTTTTTCATGAAGCTGTTGATCGATTCCGCGGTGAAGGCTGGCCGTAACGACATCGCGCGCGATCTGCTGCGCAAGCGGCTGACGGCGCGACCCGGCAATCGTTGGGCGAAGATGATGACCGAGCGCGTCTCTTAATTCTAGTTCGCGGCGATGTGCTCGGCGGCGAGCAAGCCGAGCACGAAGGCTTTCGACAAGCCGCCGACATAGCCGGCGCGCGGTCCGCCTTCAAGCCCGGCGACCGGTGTGCCGACGGTGTAAAGCCCCGGGAAGGGCGCGCCCGCAGGCGTTTGCGCCTGTGCGTTCGCATCGATGACGACACCGCCCATCGTGCCGGTGATTCCGGCGCAGAGCGGCACGGCGTGGAAAGGTGCTTTGGCGATCGGCATCGGCTTGTGCTTGCGGACGCTGCGCGACACCGGTAATGCCGCGAAATCGCCGCGCGCGACGGCGTCGTTATGGGAGGCAACCGTCGCGGCAAGCGCGTCGGCCGGCGCGCCGATCTGCGCGGCGAGGCTCGCGAGGTCAGGCGCCGTGGTCACCTTTCCGCCCGCGTTCGTCATCGTCGGATTGATAGGCGGTAGGAGGCTGATCTTTGGCTCATTCCGCCAAATCGTGTCGTCCATGATGAGATGGCTCGACAGCGGATCGGCCAACTGCGCGATCGCATTTGCCATGCATACGCCGCCGACCCCTTCATCGGTGAAGCGTTGGCCGCTCCGATCGATCAGGATCGCAATCTCGGCGGCCGCGTCGCAATGCGGATAGGGCCATAGTTGATTGTTCGTCATGGCGTCTTTGTGATGAACATGACCGTAGAACTTGCCGAAGCCGCCGATCGCGGCGCCGGCCGCCTCGGCCATGCGGATCCCGTCGCCTTGCGAACCGCTCCAGGCGCGGCACAGCACGCGATCCGGATGCGGTGTGATATAGCGCGCCAGCATTTCGTGATTGGCCGGAAAGCCGCCATCGGCGATCACGACGGCCCTCGCTTCGATTCGTACGCGCTCGCCGTGACGGATCGCCTCGACGCCGCTGCAAGCGCCGTCGGTGACGATCAGCTTTTCGGCTTTCGTGCCGCGCAGGACCTCGCCGCCTCGTTCCTTGATCTGTGCTTCGAGCAGACGCATCGTGACATCGCCACCGTGACCTTCCCAATCGAGCCCGGCTTGAAGGCGTCGCGGCGGCGCCAACACCTGATGGGCTGGCTGGTCTTTATCCGGTATGCGCTGGACGAAGCGACCACCTTGTGCGCCGAGCCATTCGAGCGTCCGCTTGCCGTTCTGTGCCACGGCACGCGCCATTTCGGGTCGGGCAGCTTCGCCGCCGCCCTTGAGGATTGCCTCTTCGAGCAGAGCCGGATCGCTGAGGATCGAGCTTCCCATGACGTTGATGACGCCGTTCGTCCAGCGCGATGCGCAGAGATAACGCTCATCGCTGCCTTGCTCGAGCACGGCCACGCGCTGACCGAGTTGCGCCGCGCGGCACGCCGTAACCAGACCAGAAAATCCTCCGCCGATAGTCACGACATCAAATCGCATCAACTGCTCCTCTTTTGTATGATCCTAATCCGGACGACGGCCCGACGGGGAGGGGCTTGGTGCGAATGGTAGGGGTGATGGTGCGGATAGGTGCATGGGCGCTGGCCGGTTTGCTGTTCGCGACCGGCGCGCGGGCGGAAACGATCAAGGTCGGTATTCTGAAAGTCGGCGCGTCTGGGCCGGTCTATCTTGCCGAGGAGCGCGGCTATTTCGGTGCGGAAGGCTTTGAGGTCACGCTGGAGAATTTCGGTGCTGGCCAGGCGGTTGCCGTCGCGGTTGCTTCCGGCGACATCGATATCGGCGTCACGGGCCTGACGGCTGGTCTCTACAACCTTGCGAGCGGCGGTCAGATTCGCGTCATTGCCGGACTGCATCGCGAAGTGCCCAGCTTCCATACGCTCGGCTATTTCGTTTCGAAACGTGCTTATGCTGCGGGCCTTATCTCGCTCAAAGACGTTGCCGGGCATTCGATGGCGATCACGACCGTCGGCTCGACCACCCACTACGCGGTCGCGATGCTGGCAATGAAATACGGCTTCCCGCTCGACAGCGTGCGTATCCTGCCGTTGCAGAACAACAGCAACAGCGCCGCGGCGGTGATCGGCGGGCAGGCCGACGCCGCGATGGCCGCGGGCACGATGGAGACGCAAATCGAACAAAGCGGCGCCAGGCTTCTCGGCTGGGTCGGGGACGAAACCCCGTGGCAGATCGGCTCGATCTTCGTTCAGACCAAGACGGCGGATGAGCGAGGCGACATGCTCAAGCATTTCCTGGCGGCCCTGTCGAAAGGCGCGCGCGATTATCACGACGCGTTCACCAATGCCCAGGAGACGCGCGCCGACGGGCCGGGCGCGCCGGCTGCGCTCGCGATCATGGTCAAGTATCTCGGCGGCACGGCCGCCGATCTCGACACGCAAATCCCTTATGTCGACCCGCATCTGGGCCTCGACGTCAAGGATATGGCGCGCCAGATCGACTGGTATCGGTCGCAAGGCATGGTGAAAGGCGATATCACCGTCGATAAATTGATCGATAAACGCTACGGCGTGCCGTTGCATTGACGGCCGTTGCCCAGAGGAGATGAGGGATGGCATCCGAAACCGAGTTGCGCGAGCAGCTTGCGACTTGCGCCCGCATCATGGCGATGCAGGGCCTGCTCGGCCTGCATGGCCATATCAGCGTCTTCCAGCCGGAGACGCAGCGCATGTTGATTTCGCCCGGCGCGGGCTCCGACAAGGCCAATCTCTGCGCCGACGACATGGTGCTGGCGGGGCTCGACGGCAAGGCCGTGGACGGCAAGCGGCCGCCGCTCGAATGGCCGATCCACACCGCGATCCACGCGGCGCGCGACGACGCGCTTGCCATCGCGCATCTCCATCCGCCTTACGCGACACTATTCTCGATTTCGCAGCGCGAATACCGGCCGATCACCATGCATAGCGGGCTTTTCGGCAAGGGCATCGCGACGTATCGCGAGGCGCATCTCATCACCAGCGTCGATCGCGGCCAGCGTTTGAAAGCGGCGTTGGGCGACAAGCGCGCCGCCTTCCAGCGCGGCCATGGCATCACCGTCGTCGCGCGCAACATCGCGGAGATGCTGCACATCACGCTATGCTTGGAGAACGATGCGCTGAAGACGCTGCAGGCGGCGACCCTTGGCGAGCTCGGGACGCTGAGTGCCGAGGAAGTGGCATCGCTGGAAAAGGAAATCACGCTCGAAATGGTGGCGCCGCGCACCTGGGCCTATCTCACGACGCTGGAGGCGCGCTGGGATCGCCAGCCGAATTCGGGCCGCGCGCCGCTCTTTCCATAAAGCAAAAACCGAACGGGGGGACGATATGCGGACGTTTTTCAGCCTGATGGCTGCGGGCCTCGCGTTGCTCGTCGCGGGAAACGCCGAGGCACAGAGCGACAAGCTCACGATCGCTGTCGGCGGCAAGACGATCATCGCCTATCTGCCGCTGCCGATCGCCTATTATCACGGTGATTTCAAGGCCGAAGGTCTCGATGTCGATATCCAGGACGTGCAGAACGGGCCGAAAGCGGTCGAAGCGCTGGTTGGCGGCAGTGCCGATATGGTCTATGGCGCGATCGACTACGCCTTCCTGTTACAGCCCAAGGGCGTCGATATCGTCTCGCTGTTCCTCGGCGCCAACCTCTCTGCGATCGTCCTCGGCCTGCCGCCCGACAAGGCGCGCGCCTATAAGGGACCGGCCGATATGAGGGGTATGACCATCGGCGTGACGGGCCCCGGCGGCGCGGCCGAGAACATGCTGCGCATTATCCTGAACAAGGGCGGATTGAAACTGACCGATGTGACCTCGGTCGGCGTGGGGTCGGGCGCGACGGCGATCGCGGCCATGGAGACCGGCAAGATCCAGGGCATCGTCCTCGCCGATCCGGTCATCATGCGGCTGACGGTCGATGGCTTCATCCTGCCGGTTGTCGACACGCGGACTCTGGCCGGCCAGACCTTCGTCTACGGCGGGCCGGCGGCGCTTGCAGGGGCGACCACCACGGCGGATTACGTCCGGACCCATCGCGATCTGGTCCAGCACTATGTCAATGCACTGGTGAAAGCTGTGAAATGGTTGCACACCGCCCCGAACGAAGAAATCGTGAGGCTTCTGCCCAGTGAGTTTTACGGCGGCGACAAGGATATCTTCGACAAGGTCCTCAGCGCCAATAAGGGCATTTATACCGCCGATGGCCGAACGACCGGCCTGGAACAGCAGAACGCCTATCAGCAGGTGCTCGATACCGGGCGGCTGAGTCCAAGCCAGCCGATCGATCTCAAGAAGATCTTCGTGACGGAGTTCCTCGATAAGGCCAACGGCAAATAGCGCCGCTAGCCTCATCGGCCGCGCGGGATGACGATGGGAACGATGGTTGTGCCGGATGAAACGGGCACAGGCAGGGGATTCGTCGCATCGGTCGATTCGAAATCGCGAACGACCCCCCCATCGTCGAAATAGACGGCGAGGAATTTCGTCGCGCGCTCGCGCGCAGTGATGTTGTCTTGCACAAAGCTATAGAGCGCGGCGTGGCCTTTTTGCATCGAGATGACGGGGAACATGACCTCGCCTGCGGGCGCGCCGAACAAATTGGTCACGTCAGCCTGGGTGGTTATCCCCCGTTGCAGCTGTCCGACTTTGCCGTCGTCGAAATTCGTCGAGTCGTTGTCGAAGCTGCTGGCGGAGCTGTATCCAACCAGCTTCCCGTCGAGGAATTCGAGGTGCAGCGTTCTCTGCGAGCGAACGCCGGCAAACTGGCCGACGAGCTGCTGACCGACGGTGTCGATATAGCCGTAGACCATGTTGTCGTAGTGTCCGGGCACCTTCACCGACGTAAAAATCGGAGGGGCGGGCGGGGCGGTCGCGGTTTCGACCGAGGCCACGGTTGAGCTATTTTTGCTCAGCGGGTCGCCCAGCATGGCGGTCGCCTGTTGCGGGGTGGTGACCCCGAGCTGCAGCGCGCCTTTCGCGGGCATGGTGAAGTTCTTGCCCGCGCCGCAGCCAGCCAACAGCAGGACAAGGGCCGCAACCGCGGCCTGATTTCCGAATTTCATGAGCCCCCCGTACTAGACGGATGCTACTCTAATCGTCGATACCACCAGTTTCCAGGGTTCGTTGTAGAGGGCAACGAAAACCGCGGAGGACCTCGCGTAGACGGTCGAGCCAAAAGCCGGGGCTCGACAAGCGACTCGCTTAAGGGCTTCTTCTTTTTAGAACAGGAAGTTCTTGTCTCAATTTAACAGGATTTCTCAGTAAGGAACTTTCCGATTGGAGGCCGGGTGGGGGACGAATCGGAAAGCTTGAATAAAAACCATAGCTTCGCGCGATTTTCTCTTGCTCTCCGTTCGCCCCGGTTACAATTTGGCGGCGACCCAGGGCTCTGCTGGGACCAGTTGGAGGAAAGCGATGCCATCCCGCAAAAAAGCGGCTCCCAAGAAGAAAGCGGGGAAGCCGGCCGGTAAAAAGGCCGCGACGAAGGCGACCAAGAAATCCGCACCCGTCCGGAAACCCGCCGCTTCAAATGCGCTCGCCCCGATCGCTGCAGCGCCCGCCGGGCGCCCCGTCCAACTAGCGACGTCATCAGGTAATTCCCAGCCGCGGCCTGCCGCCGTCCGGCCGCTGAACCCCGGCCAGGTCGCCACCGCAGCCCAGGCGGAGGAACGCCGCAAGGCGGCGACCCGCAAGCTCTTTGCCCGAATTCGCTCGCTGGAGGCGATCGTCGGCGCCGATCTGCGCAAGCGCGGCAGCCTGCTGCTCTCCCAAGCCGTCGATCAGTGGTATGCCGAGGCGACCAGCGCCACGGCCAGCGATGTCTCCATCACCAACGCCGCCCGCGCCGTTATTTCCCAGCTCTAGTCCCGCCCGCCTTCCCTAAAGCCGCAAGCCGCCGCTCGCCTCGATCACCTGGCCGGTGACCCAGTGCGCCTGCGCCGACGCGAGGAAGGCGACGACATCTGCGATATCCTCCGGTTCGCCGACTCGACCGAGAATCGTCTCGGCGGCGATCTGCTGGGCGGATGCCGGATCGCGGGCGAGGGGATTGAGATCGGTCCGCGTCGCGCCCGGGGCGACCGCGTTGACGGTGATGCCGCGGGTCCCGAGGCGCTTGGCAGTCGAAAGCGTCAGCGATTGCAGTGCGGCCTTGGCCGCGGCATAGAGCGGCGTTTCGGCATAGGATATGCGCGCCGCGGTCGAGCTGATGTTGACGATGCGGCCACCGTCGACGAGGCGCGGCACCGCCTGCTGCATGACGAAAAACGGCGCGCGCAGATTGATCGCGATCATGCGCTCGAAGTCATCGGGCGTCACATCCTCGATCGGCTGGCGGCTGCCGATGCCGGCGTTGTTGACGAGGATATCGAGGCGTGGCCGGTCGCCGCGCTGACGCAGCGAGGCATCGAAAGCGACGAAAAGCTGCTCCGCGGCGGACGGCTCGGCGAAATCGACGGCGATGGCGAAAGCCGTCCCGCCGTTGGCGGCGATCGCTCCGACGACCGCCTGGGCGGCGGCGCGGTCGCGGTTGAAATGCACCGCGACTAGCGCGCCGTCCGAGCCGAGCCGCAACGCGATGGCGCGGCCGATGCCACGGCTGGCGCCGGTGACGAGCGCGATCTTTCCCTCGAGCGGCATTGAGACGGGCGCGCCCACGATGCGGCTCAGTCGGTCAGAGCCACGACGTAGCGCTTGTCGGTCACCGTATCGACGTCGATGCGGGTCTTGAGCATGCCCTGCGAGACGTACCAATCGACCTGATTCTGCAAATCTTTCACATCGAGCCGCGCATCGGGATCGACGTAGGCGATCGCTTTGCCGACCTGTTCCGGGCTTTGGCCGACATATTTCGAGATGATCTCGAGCACCGCCGGCGCGGTCGGCTGATCGGCGCGCTTGCCGTCGGGCCCGACGAAAGCGGCGATGTAGTCATGCGCCCCCTTCTTATAGGCGCGCAGAAAGCGCTCGACGAAAGGGACATTGTCGGCGGTCTTCACCGTGGTGAAGATCGAGGAGAGCTGCCACGGCACTTCATCGCCGACGAAGCCCAAGAGCTTCGTCTGGCCGCTTTGCACGCCGGGCATCAGGATGGTCGACATGGTGACCGCCGCATCGACCGAGCCGCCCGCGACCGCGGTTGCCTGATTGGTCGCAGCTTGCAGCGGCTCGAGGCGGATGCTGGTGGGATCGATGCCGTATTTCTTCTCGATCAGCGACAGGCTGCAATGTGGCGAGGAGCCCACCGTGCCGATCGAAATCGTGTGGCCGCCGAGGTCCTTCAGCGAATGAATGCCGCTATTCCAGCCCTTGAGCGAGGCGACGAAAGTCATGCCCTGGAAGCCCGCGGCCTCGCGCGCGAAGCCGCCGATGATGCGCAGTTTGTCCGCGAGATTGAAGAAGCCGGCCGCGGTGGCGGCCATGCCGAAATCGAGACTGCCCGAAACGGTCGCGACGGCGATCGGCGGCGAGGCGTCGAAATAGACCAAACTCACATCGAAGCCTTCCTTGGCGAAATAGCCGCGCTCTTGCGCGATGAAGACGCCGCCGAAGGTCGCTGCCTTGATCGCGCTGACATTGATCTTGTCGAGCGCCCGAGCCTGCGGCGCGGCAACGCCGAGCGCGATGAGCACGGCGACGATGGTGCGGCTCAGCGTCTTCGACATATTTTCCTCCCTGGTCCTTATCTCCATCGCTTCCCCGGCGAAAGCCGGGGCCCATTTCTCGATCGAGCGGTTCTGAAATGGGCCCCGGATCGCGCTGCTAGGCGGGCTTGTCCGGGGAGGCGAGAATTATCGACGCGCGGCGCGTTACTGCGCCGCAGCCATGCTCTTGAACAGCGTGACGCCGCGCAGCAGATCGAGCGCGCGAACGAGCTGATAGTCTTTGTCGGTGCCGAAATTATTCGCGTCGAGCACGTCGCTCGGCCTCGGCAGCGGCGTTGCGCCCGGTGGCATACCGGCAGTTTTCGCGGCGTTCGTCGATGACGCCGCGGCCGGCGCGGCGTTGGAACTCGGCGGCGTTGCGCTGCTACTGGCCGGCGGCTTCGTTGCCGGCGGGGTCGCCGGCGCGGTGCCGGCGCCCTCGGAGCCGGTATTCTTCAGCGCGCCGCGCAGATCGGCTTCGTGCTGGATCTGCGGCACGGCGACCTCTTCGATGCGCGCCGGCTCGACGGCGACGTCGGGCGTGATGCCGGTGCCTTGGATCGAGCGGCCCGACGGGGTGTAATAGAGCGCGGTGGTGAGGCGCATCGCGCCGCCGCTCTCCTTCACCGGCAGCACGGTCTGCACCGAGCCTTTGCCGAAAGATTGCGTGCCGAGGATGACGGCGCGGTGATTGTCTTGCAGCGCGCCGGAGACGATCTCCGAGGCCGAGGCCGAGCCGCCATTGATCAGAACCACCATCGGCAGGCTATGGGTGATGTCGTGACTGGGCTGCGCCTCGAAGCGGCGGTTGTCGCGGTTCAGTCGGCCCTTGATCGAGACGATGTCTCCCTTGTCGAGAAAATCGTTCGAGACCGAGACCGCTTCGTCGAGCAGCCCGCCCGGGTTGTTGCGCAGATCGAGCACGACGCCGATCAGCTTGTTGTTCGCCTTGGCCTGCAAATCCTTATAGGCGGCCTCGAGGTTGCTGCTGGCGCGTTCGCTGAAATTGGTGATGCGAATATAGGCGATATCGTTGCCTTGCAGCGAATATTTGACCGGATCGACCTTGATGTCCGCACGCGTCAGGGTGAGCTGAAACGGATCGACCTGGGCGCGGCGCACGGTGATCTTCACTTGCGAGCCGATCGGTCCACGCAGCTTGTCGACGGCTTCCTCCAAGGTCATGTCCGTGACCGGTGTATCGTCGATCGCCACGATGAGATCGTTGGGTTTCACCCCGGCTTTGGCGGCCGGTGTGTCGTCGATCGGTGAGACGACCTTGACGAGGCCGTTCTCCATCGTGACCTGCATGCCGAGACCGCCGAACTCGCCGCGGGTCTGCACCATCATCTCTTTGTATTCTTTCGCATCCATGTAGCTCGAATGCGGATCGAGCGCGGCCAGCATGCCTTTGACCGCACCCTCGGCGAGCTTCTTGTCGGTGACCGGCTCGACATAGCTCGCCTTCACCTGATCGTAGATTTCCTTGACGAGCGAGAACGAGACTTGATTTGTGTCAGCGTCGGATGCGGCCCCGGATTCCGCCAGCGGAAGCAGTGCGATGAGCGCGGCCGAAGCCACGAGATTGAGCAGACGCATGGAATTCATTCACCTTCGCGAAAAGCGGAGCGCTGCCGCGATTATAGGCGAAATCGCACGGCGCGTCGAAAACTGCGCGACGGGCGGTCGGCCGATTCTTACGGCGGGGTTAACATTTCCGCGAAGTTAGAAAGCCGCAAAGCAACAGGCGGTCTTATTGCGGCGGCGCAGCCGGTACGGGTTGCCAAGGCGAAGCGCAACTCGTGACATAGGGGTAGTAGGTCTGCGCGTCCTGGCAGAAATAATAGTAATTGGTCTGCGGTTGACCGTATTGCGGCGGCGGCGGTTCAGGCGGCGCGTCGGCGTAGACCGGCGGCGGCGCTTCTTCTTCCTCCGGGATATAGACGACGTCCGGAACGAAGGTCGGGTAGGGGTAGATCGGCTGGTCGTAGAAGTACCAGATGCCGTCGACGGCGTACCACCAGCCGAAACGGCCATCGTGGAATTCGCGATGCCACGCGCCGCGATGCCAGAGCTCGGCTTCGCGCGGGCCGAAATGCGCATAGTCGCGGCCGTAGAAGCGGCCGCTGTTGAATTGCGTTGGCGCCGCGCCGCCGTGATGCTGGGCGAAAGCCGCCGGATTGGCAGTCCGCGCGGCGCCCTGAAAATTGCCGCGCGCGGTCGTAGTCGGCTGGGCTTGCGCTTGCGGCGCCGCGGCGCCGGTCGGCGCGCCGCCGCGCTGGACGGAGCGCTGCTGGAATTGCTGCTGTTGCGGTGCAACCGTTGTCGGCGCCGTGCCGCCGTTTTGCGGCTGTCCTTGAACGCGCAGATTCTGGCTCGGTGGCGGGGTCGGTGACGCGGTCGCGCCGGTCGGCGGGCTTGGCCGCACCGCATTATTCTGTACCGGACGCTGCAAGGATTGCGGGTTCGGCGTCGTCGTGTTGTTTTGCGCCGGGCGCTGGGACTGCGGCCCGCCGCCGGTCCCGCCCGGATGTTGACCTGGCGTCGTCGTGGTCGTTCCCTGCTGCGGCGTTTGCGGCGGGTGCTGCTGTTGATGTTGGTCCTGCTGATCGTGCCGATGCTGATCGTCGTGCTGCTGGTCCTGGGCGGCAGCCCACCCGAGCGGCGCGAGGCAAAGCGCAGCAGCAAACAAAGAGCGGAAGAGGGACGATGATGTCACGGGTCGGTCTCCAGCAAGAGAACGGCTAGCCACGTTAAAAATTCCAGGCCCAACCGGGTTCCGCCCGAGTCCCCAAAGCCGGGTCGCGAGTCAGCCTAGCTTCTACTATCCTGTCACGGGCTTTAAGAGGGGAAACGCATGGTAACGCGCGAGGCGACCACCGGGATGGGAGAGCACGGGACGGATTTCGCCGATGTCCGGCGCCGCCTCAAAGCGATCTTCGTCGGCTCGATCGGCAATCTCGTCGAATGGTACGATTTCTACGCTTACGCCGCTTTCGCCCTTTATTTCGCGCAGGCCTTCTTCCCCAATAACGATCCCGTGGTTCAGCAGCTCAATGCGGCGCTGCTGTTTGCTGCGGGCTTCCTCGTGCGCCCCTTGGGTGGTTGGATCTTCGGCTATGTCGCCGATCGCCACGGCAGGCGCAATTCGCTGATCTGGTCCGTCGTCTTCATGTGCCTCGGCTCGTTCATGGTCGCGTTGTCACCGACCTATGCGACGATCGGCTTCGCGGCACCCCTCCTGCTCGGCGCGGCGCGGATCATCCAAGGCATCAGCCTCGGCGGCGAGTACGGCATCAGCGCGGCTTATATGACCGAAGTGTCGGACGAAAAGCATCGCGGTTTTTATTCGAGCTTCCTCTATGTGACGCTGATCGGCGGTCAGTTCACCGCACTGATCGTGCTGCTGCTGTTGCAGCAAGTATTCCTGACCGGCGACGAGCTCAGGGCCTGGGGCTGGCGCATACCCTTCGCGATCGGCGCGCTGCTTGCGATCATCGCCGCGTGGATGCGCGTCGGCTTGTTCGAGACCGAGCAATTCGCGGCCGTCAAAAAGTCGGCGAAACGCGAAAACCCGCTGATCGCGCTGCGCAACTATCCGAAAGAAGTGTTGCTGGTGGTCGGCCTGACCTTGGGCGGCACCACGGCTTTCTACACCTACACCACCTACATGCAGAAATTCCTGAAGCTGACCGTGCATCTCAGCGACGCGCAGACCACCTGGGTCACCGCCGGCTCGCTTATTTTCGCGATGTGCCTGCAGCCGATCTACGGCGCGATCTCCGATCGGATCGGGCGCAAGTGGCTGCTGATCGGCTTCGGCGTGTTCGGC
>DASXCX010000162.1:0-28615 GCA_036490955.1 Allostellaceae bacterium
GGCGGTCATGCACGCCGTTCGGATATTCGAGATACATCTCGATGCCGTAATCGCGCTCGATCCATTGGCAGACATCCGGCCGCTGCATCGCGAGCTCGGGATAGACGCTGGCGTGCAGCGCCATGACGTAGAGCGAGTCCACCATGTTCTCGGCGCGCTGCAACCAATTGCCGTAGATGTCGCGTGCGTTGAGGATTTTGTGGCACTGTGCACCGAAAAGCAGATCGTAATTCGGGAATTCCGGCACCGGCTTCGGGCCGACATAGGCGAAGATGAGGCCCGAGACCTCGCGCGCGGCATAGGCACCTTGGCGGACCTTGTCCTTGAAGTCGCTGAAAACGGGCTCGCAGGGTTGGTCGAGGCATTTGCCTTGAGTGTCGTAGAGCCAGCCGTGATAGCAGCAGCGCAGCCCTTCCTGCTCGACACGGCCATATTCGAGCGAGGCGTTGCGGTGGCAGCAATGCTTGTCGAGCAGGCCGAGCTTGCCGTTGCCGGCACGAAACAGCACGAATTCCTCGCCCAACAGCTTGATCACCATCGGTTCCTTGCCGAGATGCTCGGCGAGCACCACCGGCCACCAATAGCGGCGCAGCATATTGCCCGCCGGCGTGCCCGGCCCGATCTGCGTCAGCAATTCATTCTCGGACTTCTTCATGGCTTGCCCCCTTAAGGCTGCGGCTTCCATCCCTTGGCGGTGAGCTCGGCGAAAGCCTTGCGCGCCGGACCGAAATCGAAAATCGCCGCCGGCTTCATTTGTTGCGCCGGCGGCACGTCTACCATCTCGCTGCGCAGCGCGATCTCCTCGGCTTGCACCGTGGCCGGCACCGTGCCGTCGCGCGCGATGCCGCCTTGGATGTGATCATAGTCCGATTCCGCGTCTTTTTCCTCGGTCTTGGCATAACGGGCGATCATTGCGATCGCCTGCAGCCGATAGGTGCGGATATAGGTCTGCCCTTTGAGCAGCGCGCGCACCATACGGAGCACTAGGTCAGGCTTCTCGGCGATGAGCTTGTCGCTGGTGGCAAGCCCGTTGAACGGCATCCGCACCTCCTCGGTGAGGTTGCTGATGAGATGCCCGTGCTCGAGCCCGCCCGAGGTCTTGAGCTTCTCGACTTCGCCCCAGACCATGATGCCCGCGGGGATCGAGCCGCTCGAGATCGCCGCGAGGCGTGCCGTACCGTTGCCGAGCGGGGTGAAGGCGAAATAGTCGCGCGGGAGATTATGCTTTTTGAGCAGATAGCGCAGCGCGATCTCGCCGCTATCGCCGCGGCTGATCACCGCGACGGGCTGGCCTTTGAGATCGGCGAGGGTCTTCAGTTCGGGCTTCACCGACCAAAGCTGCCAGCCGGGGCGGTCTTGCCCGACCAGCACGACCTTCATATGCGCGCCTTTGAGGATCGCGCTGATTGCGGAGGAGCCCGAGCCGGTGAAATCGAGGCTGCCCGAGATCACCGCCGGCACGGCGACGCCGCCGCCGGCCGAGGTGAGATCGACATCGAGCCCTTCCGCGGCGAAATAGCCCTTATCGATCGCGGCCATGATGTAGCCGAAATCGGCATTCCAGGTGACGTAGGAAAGGTTCGTCTTCTCGGCTCGCGCCATGCCGGGAAGGCACAGCGCAAGCAGCAGGACCGGTGCGAGCGCGATCCTGCTGAGCCGCATCAATGGCCGCCTTGGCGCTCGAAGAGGCGTTTCGTCTCGCGCGACGAGAAGCGCCAGCCTTGCGGCGTCTTCACGAATTTATCGTGCCATTCGCCCATGCTGAACGGCGGGTCGAAAGGCAGCGGGAATTTCGGGCTGTCGGTCTTCGGGTCGTAGTGAAGCGCGATGTAATAGGTCACGCTTTCGGCATGGCTGTCATCGATCACATTGACCATGCAGCCGCCGTTGATGTGGCGCACGACCTGGGTCGAGGCCTTGTACGATGAGCGGATCTCGGCATGGCCCTTATAGGGCTTGCCGCCGCGTAGCCACGTGCCGTCCTCGGAAAAGAGCGCGATGCATTTCTCGGTCTCTTTGTGATCGCCGTGTTGGGTGATCGCGATCACGAGATCTTTGCATTCCTGCTCGATCTCTTTGCGCTGCTTGGCGTCCATGTCTCTCTCCTTTGCTTCAGGCGATATGGGTGACGAGCGTGCCGAGCTTCTCGACCTCGACTTCGACGACGTCGCCAGATTTGAGCCACCATTGCTCTTGGTCGGGCTTGCGGCCGGCGGCGACGCCGCCCGGCGTGCCGGTGCCGAGGATGTCGCCCGGCTCGAGACCGATGCCGGACCAATGCGCGATCTGCTCGTCGATTTTGTACATCATGCGCTGCGCCGTCGAGTTCTGACGGATAGCGCCGTTGACGCGGCTTTTCAGTGCGAGGAGCTGCGGATCGCCGACCTCGTCGGGCGTGACGAGATAAGGACCGAGCGGCGAGAAGCCAGCGAGATTTTTGCCTAGGCAGCCGACCCCGCCGCCTTTGCTGGCTTCGCCGCGATAAGTGTCGCGGTCGGAGAGGTCGTTATAGACGGTGTAGCCGAAGACATAGTCGAGCGCGTGCTCTTTCGCGACGCGGTAGGCGGGCCGGCCGATCACCGCCGCGATCTCGACCTCGTAATCGAGATGCTTGGTCTCGGGCGGGATAGCAACCGTGGCGTTCGGCGGGACGACGGTCGACGCGAATTGCACATGGGCGATCGGCAATTGCGGCACTTTCGCATCCGCCGGCCGGCCCATCTCGTCCTGATGCTCGAAGTAATTCTTGCCCGCGGCGATGAATTTGCGCGGCCGCGGCACCGGCGCGAGCAAACCTACTTCGCTCGGTGCGAAAGCGATCTTCTCGCCGCGCGGACCTTTGATCGCGCCGGCGTGTTCCTCGGCGAAGAGCAGCGCTTGATGCGCGGCATCGAGCGCAAAGCGTCCGGTGGCGATGAAATCCTGCGCGTTCGGTGGCGCCATCGCGTGCGCGAGCACGAGCGCGCGATCGAGCGGGAACTCGCGCGCCAGCATCGCAGCGCAGGCGCCCTCGATATCGATGATATTGCCGTTGGCGAGGACGAGGCCGAAACGCTCGATGCCTGGCGCCGGTGTGAAGGTGACGAAGCGCATTCTCTCTTAACTCCTAGCCGGCGATGGTGGCGCTGAGCGTGCCGATCGGCGCACAGGCCACTTCAATCTTGTCGCCGGGTTTGATCTCGACGGGTGAGTCAACCTCGTTGCCCGGCCGCGGCGTCGAGATCGCCGCGCCGAGCGCGACCATATCGCCCGGCTCAAGCACGGTGCGCGACCAGGCCTTGGTCGCGTTGGCGATGCTGTGGGCGAAATCGGAGACCGCGAAACGCTGCTTCACCGCGCTGTTGAGGGTCAGCGTGATCTCGGTCGCGGAATCGAGCTCGCTCGGGCTCGCGACCCAGATCGAGGGACCGAGCGGCGTCAGCCCGCGATGGTTCTTGGCGTAGAGATTGTTGCTGGTCTTCCATTCGCGATCGAACATGTCGCGGTTGGTGATCTCGGCCATCAAGGTGAAGCCGATGATGCTCCGCGTCGCTTCGCCGGCGGAGACACGTGCGGCCGGTTTGCCGAGCACCGCGACCAGCACGGCCTCGACGTCGTAGCGTGCGCTCGGATCGGGCAGGTGCACCGTGGCGCCGGGGGCGGCGCAGGCGGTCGCGAATTTCGAGAAGCCGACGACCATCTTCGCCGGGAGCTGATCGTTGGAGCGGGCGAGGGCCACGCGACCTTCGGTCAGCAGGATCTTCGCCAGCGGATCGATCGGCGCGGCAAGCGTCGGGCTGGCGACAGGATGCTTGGCATGGCCGAGCGCGCGTTCGAGCTTTTTGCGACCGCCGCCGCCGAGGGCGGAAAGACGCGATAGCGTTGCGCTCATGTTCGTGGCTTGGTCGGGCATGGCCAGCCCGGCTTGAGTCATTAGCGTATGCAGATCGTGCCAAGTGCCGGCGCCGTTTTGCGCAAGGACACGCGGCTCGGCCAGGAATGGCCATGGCAGATCGGCGATACCGATTTTCATGAGATTTGGCGCCTTCCTCGAAGGAGTCTGATTGCTCCGGTTCGCGGCACTCTAGGGCATCGGTGGCACACTGGAAATGGCAGGGGCAGAGGTCTACCCTCGCAGTAAAGGCAGTTCACCCGAGGAGGGAATACCGATGGGCGAAGTTTTGGGTATCGGGATTTCGCATTCGCCGCTGTTCAGCCGGCCGAAGCACGATATGGCGTTCCTGCTCGGCGTCCGGCTCAAGGACCCCGATATTCCGGATTCGGCGAAGGACCAGTCGAAATGGCCGGAGGCGATGCGCAAGGAGTGGAGCGACGATCGCGGCGCGGCCGCCGGCGCGGCGCATCACGAGGCGATGCTCGCCGATTTCCAGCGCGCGCGCAAAGTGATCGACGATTTCAAGCCCGATCTCATCTTCATGTGGGGCGACGATCAGTACGAGAATTACAAAGAAGGCATCATCCCACCTTTCTCGATCCTCGCTTATGACGGCGATATGACGGTGAAGCCCTGGCAGCAGGCTTCGGAATCCGGCTCGATGAAGGGCAAGCCCAATGTCTGGAACGAGCCGATGGATTTCGAGTTCAAGCTCCATTTCCATCGCGAGGCGGCGAAGTATTTCGTCGAGCATCTGCTCGATCTCGATTTCGATATTTCGTACTCGTACCAGCCGAACGAGCATCCGGGCCTGGCGCATGCCTTCCTCAATGCGGCCCTCTATCTCGACTACTATCGCCAAGGTTTCCCGCATCGCATCGTGCCGTGCTCGATCAATTGCTACGGGCGCGAGGTGATCGGCTATCACGGGTTCGCCGACAATCTCGGCCACAAGCCGCCGCCCGATCCGCATTCGCCGAAGCCGAGCCGCTGCTTCGCGCTGGGCAAGGCGGTGGCGCAGATCGCGCGCGAAAGTCCGTATCGCGTCGCGCTGATGGCGTCGTCGAGCTGGTCGCATTCCTTCCTGACGAAGAAAACCTGGCGCATGGTCCCGGATATCGAGACCGACATGAAGCTCTACGACGCCATGGTCACCGGCAATTACGATGTCTGGAAGAAGATGACCTTGGAGCAGGTCGAGGATTGCGGCGGCCACGAGACGCTCAACTGGTTCGCGCTGATGGGCGCGATGCAGGAGCTCAATCAGAGGGTCGTCTGGTCCAACATCCTGCCGACTTACATCTTCAACGCGACAAAGGTGACCGCGGTCTTCGGCCAGCGGTGAGATCGTTATCACAGACGTACGGCCGCGCTCGATCGGGTGCGGCCGTTTCTTTTGTTCGCGGCGAGCTACTTCGCCAGCCGGTCGGTGGCGAGCTTGATCGTGACCACCAGATCTTCGCGCCGCCAATCGCATTCCAACGTGCCGTCGAATCGGTGCACGACGCTGTCTCTACGGCGCTGTTTGCCGGTTAGGCGCTCGCAAACGATTTAGCGACTTCCCGCGCGCATTCGATGAAGCGCGCGACGACCGGACTCAATGTGCGATTTTTTAAAGTCACGATCGCGACCGGCCAGGGGCGGTGTGGCAAATCGACCGGCAGCGGCTTCAGCAGAAAACGATCGCCGTCGGACCGAAGCACCGAGCGTGGGAACGCGGCTATGAACGAGCTATTCGCGAGTAGATGCGTACGGAGATGAACGGAGCCGGTCACTAGCGCGATTTTCGGCATTGCTAGCCCCTGTGCCAGGAACGCTTCAGTGATGCGCGCATGGTTCCACGTGCTCGGTCCGGTCAGAATCCAGGGTTCATCGATCAATTCTGCCAGGGCGATCTTGCGGCGGCGTATCCAGCGGCTGTTTGGGCCTGCGGCAACCATCATCTCGTCCTCGAATAGGATCTCAACATTCAAGTCGTCTTCGACAATATGATCGCGGGGGCGCGTCAAAATCAGATCGCAACTGCGATCCCTTAATACGGACGAGCCTGACGCCGGCGGAGGGACGTCATCGACGTGCAGCGTCACGCCCGGATAGCGTTCAAAAAATTCCCGTATCACTTCCGGCAAGAATGTCGCCGCGTTCGATTCCGAGGCTCCAATCCTCAGTTCACCTGTCGATGAGTTCGCCAAAAATTCGATGTCTCTCTTGGTTTGCAGAAGTTCATCGAACACGGCCACGCTGCGTCTGAGGAATGCGGCACCATAAGGGGTGATCTCTACGCCGCGCGCGCCACGATCGAACAACTTCACGCCGAACAGGTACTCAAGATCGGCGATCGCTTCCGATACCGTGGGTTGGGATAAGCGGAGTTGCCGCGCTGCCTTGCCCATGCTGCCGGACTGCGCGACGCAGATGAACACGTGGAGGTCGCGCAAACTGGGTTGTCGCCCGATCCGCGTCTCCCACTCGATTCTTTTTAGCATAGGTTTCAGCCTATGGGATGGAAGGAAATATCAGCCTACTCCCTATTATTCCCCGCGGTTAGCGTTTTCCCTGCCTTCTTCAGTCGGGGAAGGTTTAGGAGGAAGCGATGTTCCAGAAGCTATTTGATCGTCGCGAATACCGCTCCGCGATGACCTCCATTCTATGCGGCGCTGTCGCACTGCTTTTCGTCGTCGCATTCCCCGGCTTTGCGCGCGCCGAGACGATCAGGATCGGCTTTGTAAAAGTACCGGGGTACGGGCCGGTTTTCATTGCGCGGGAGAAAGGGTATTTCGCCGACGAAGGCCTTACGGCGAGCCTCGTCCCCTTCGAGGGCGCGCAACCGGTCGCTGTGGCGGTCGCTGCTGGCGACATCGACTTTGGCGTCGCCGGACCGTCAGCCGGGTTGTTCAACCTTGGGGGTCAAGGTAGGCTGCGCATTATCGCCGGCATGATTCGTGAGGCAGCGGGATTCCAGAATCAGGCGTTTGTCGCGTCAAATCGCGCCTACGAAGCGGGATTGACGTCTTACAAGGACATCGCCGGCCACTCATTCGCTATCACACAAATGGGTGGGCCAAGCCATTACAGCCTTGTGCTCCTCGCCGAAAAATACGGTGCCGATCTCAAAAGCATTCGGGTTTTACCTTTGCAATCGCTGCCCAATGCGGTCTCTGCGGTCGTGGGCGGGCAAGCTGACGCTTCAGTGATTTCGGCGTCGGTGGTTGCGCCGAGCCTTCGGCGCGCGGATATGAAACTCATCGGCTGGATCGGGGAGGAAATACCATGGCAGATTGGCGTGGCATTCACCTCGGCGAGAACCGCGGGCGAGAAATCCACGACTGTCGAGCGGTTTCTGCGCGCTATTCGCAACGGTACGCGCGATTATCATGACACCTTCACCGGCCCAGGCGAGGTACGCAAGGACGGGCCGAAAGCGTCCGAAATCCTAGCAATAATTTCAAAATACGTCGATGAGCCTCCTGAGTCGATCAACGTGCCTTATGTCGACGCTGACGCCCGGCTCGACGTGAATGACATCCTGCATCAGATCAATTGGTTTAGGGCTCAGGGCCTTGTGAAAAGCGAGTTCGAAGGTGAAAGTATTATCGATAAACGATATGTGATACCTCTGCCCTAGAAAATCGATTCCAGCCTTTGTCCCCTCCCGGAACGAGGATGCACTGTAGGAGGCCCCGCTTTGCTCACAATTCCCAATCCCATCCGCACGCCGGTGATCATGCGCTCGCGACTCATGCTCGAAGTAGCGAGTGAGCTCGTCGCCGCGAATGAATGGGCCGACAAGCAGACGATGATCCTCTTCCGCGTCCAAGGCGGCAGCGAGTGGAAAATTCGCTTCTTCGCCAGCGATGCGCCGGGCTCGGTGGATGCCGTGGCGAATCACGAGGCCGATATCGCGATCTGCAATCCGGGTAGCGTGCTTGCCATGGCGGCAAACGGGAAGGGCCCGTGGCAGGGCAAGCCGCTGAAGCTGCGCTCGATCATGGCGATCCCGCAATTCGATCAACTCGGCTTCGCGGTGAACGCATCGACCGGACTCAAGACGCTCGCCGATCTTAAGCGCACGAAATATCCGTTGAAGATATCGTTGCGCGGCCAGCCGGATCATTCCGTGCATCTCATCTGCAATTGCGTGCTTGCCGCCTACGGCATGTCGCTCGAGGACATCGTCTCCTGGGGCGGCAAGCTGGTGCCGAGCGATGGCCTGCCGAACGCGCCCGACCGCATCGGCGCGGTGGAGCGCGGCGAGGTCGATGCGCTCTGGGACGAAGCGCTGCCGATGTTCGCCGATCGAGCGCTGAAGCTCGGCATGCGCTTTCTCGCGATCGACGCGCCGCAGCTCAAGGCGCTCGAGGCGGATGGGCTCAAACGCGCGATGATCACGCAGCAGGAATTCGCCAGCTTGCCGGAAGACGTGCCGACGCTCGATTTTAGCGGCTGGCCGGTCTTCTGCCTCGAAAGCGCGCCCGAAGAGATGATTTATAAATTCTGCGAGGCGCTGGAAGCGCGCAAGGACCGCATTCCCTGGTACGGCAAGGGGCCGATGGCGCTCGAGACGATGTGCAAGGACAGCATCGAAGGACCGCTTTACCTACCGCTCCATCACGGCGCCGAGCGCTTTTGGCGCGAGAAGGGATATCTGCCTTAAACGCAATGTCGGGCAACGCTCGCTGTGTCATTCGCGCGGCCTGCGCGGAAGATCGCGCTATCTGGGCGACGATGCGCGTCGCGCTTTGGCCGGAAGAGGATGCCGAAGCGCATGGGCGCGGCATCGATGCGCTGCTCGCGCGGGGCGATGCGTGGGGCTTCATCGCCGAAATCGAGGGCGCTGCCGCCGGCTTTGCCGAGGTTGCGATCCGGCCTTACGCCAATGGCTGCGACAGCCAACCGGTCGCATTTCTCGAAGGCATCTGGGTTGCCGAATCGGCGCGCCGCCGCGGCGTCGGCGCGCATTTGATCGCGCATCTCGAAGCGTTCCTGCGTGCGCGGGATTTCACCGAGCTCGGCTCGGACACGCCGCTCGATAATCTCGCTTCGCAGGACGCGCATCGCGGCTGGGGTTTCGCCGAGACCGAGCGCGTCGTCTATTTCCGCAAGCGATTGGGCTGAGTCGGCTGCCAATCGGCTTTGGCAGCTTCTTGCCCAAATGAGCGCCTCCCCATAGGCTTCGCGGCGGGAGGATGCCGTCATGTCCCGTGATGATGCAGCGCCAACGGCGGCCGAGTTGCTCGCGCGTGCGCGGAACTTCATTCCGAAGCTGATCGAATGCGGCGCCGAGACCGAACGCGAGCGGCGCATACCCCATCGGCTGCTCGACGAGATACGCGCCGCGGGTCTCTTTCGCGCGCTGCAGCCCGAGCGCTGGGGCGGCTACCAAGCCGATGTCGGCACCTATTACGAGATCGAAATGGCGCTCGCCGAAGGCGACATGTCGGCGGGCTGGATCTACGGCGTCGTCGGCGTCACGCAATGGGTGATGGCGCTGCTCGATGATCGCGCGGCGCAGGATGTGTGGGGCAAGGACACGAACACGTTGGTCGGGCTTTCGCTCGCGCCCGCCGGCAAGATCGTGCCGGGCGATGGCGGTTTCCGAATCAGCGGACGCTGGCCCTTCGCCAGCGGCTGTCTCTATTGCGATTGGGCATTGCTCGGCGCTTTCGTGCCGCCGGCCAGGCCGCGCGCCGACGGCATGCCGGAATGGCGCATGTATCTCGTGCCGAAGAGCGATTACGAGATTATCGATACCTGGTACACCTCCGGTCTCAAGGGCACGGGCAGCAACGACATCGTCATCAAGGACGCGTTCGTGCCGGCCTATCGCATGTTCCTGATGACCGGCAATATCGATTGCTCGGGTCCGGGCCAGGCGGTCAATACATCGCCGCTCTATCGTCTGCCCTTCGGTCAGGTCTTCGGTGGCGGCGTTGCTTACGCGGCGATCGGTGCTTTACAGGGCATGCTGAATGATTTCCGCGCTTATGCCGGGCCGCGTATGCGGCTCGGCAATCGCCGTACGGTCGAGGATCCCGACGCGTTGCTGGCAGTCGGCGATGCGGATCATGCGATCGACGAGATGAAGCTGTTGTTGCATCGCAATGTGCGCAATCTGACGGCCTATGCCGAGCGTGGCGAGGTGCCGCCGCAGGCCGAGCGCTTGAAATACAAATTCCACATGGCGACATCGACCGAACGCTGCCGCACGCTGGCGACGCGGCTGTTCCAAGTCGCTGGTGCGGCGGGGCTTTATTCGCAGCATCGCTTCGGCCGCATCCTCGCCGACATCAATGCCGCCCGGCAGCACGTCACCAATCAGCACGAGATGCATGGCCGCGAGTGGGGCGCGCACTTGCTCGGCCAGACTTTCCACGAGGATGTGATGCGATGAGGCGCGCGTTTTTCCTGTTCTCGTTGCTGGCGCTCTGGACGCCGGGCGTCTCGGCCGAAGAGATCAAGATCGGCACGATCAAGGTCGCCGGTGCGGGCGCGATGTTCCTCGCCGAAGCGCGCGGTTATTTCGCCACCGAAGGGCTGACGCCGAAATTCGTGTTCTTCGAATCGGCACAGCCGATCGCGGTCGCAAACGTTTCAGGCGATGTCGATTACGGCGCGACACCGCCGGCCGCCGGCTTCTACGCGCTCGCGGGGCAGGGTGCGCTTCGGATCATCGGCGGCTACATCATGGATTGGCCGAGCTTTCAGGCGAATGGCGCGGTGGTATCGCTCGCCGCTTACGAGAAAGGGTTCCGCTCGTTCCGGGATATGGGCGGCAAAACGGTCTCGACGACGCAGATCGGCGGCGCGCCGCATTATGCCTGGGCCCTCATCGCCGAGCATTTCGGCATCGATCTCAAGACCGTGCATGTCGTCGCACTGCAATCCAACCCCAATCAGCTCACCGCGGTCATCGGCGGCCAGGTCGATGCCGCGATGATGCCGTCGACCGTGTTCACCGGCGCACTGCAGGACGGGAAGGTGAAGCTCCTCGGCTTCGCCGGCGATGTCGTGCCGTGGCAATTGGGCGCGGTCTTCACCTCGTCGAAGATCGCCGACGGCAATCAGGATCAGGTGCGACGCTTCCTGCGTGCCTATCAGCGCGGCGTGCAGGATTATCACGATGCCTTTACCAACCAGTACGAGCGGCGCGATGACCAACCGAGCGCGCCGGCGGTGCTGGAGATCATCGCGAAATATATTGGCCAAACGCCCGATCAGGTGGGCGCGCTGTGCCTTATATCGATCGCCAGATACGTGTCGATGTCGGCGACGTGATGCACCAGATCTCTTGGTTCAAGAGCCAGGGCATGCTGAAGAGTTCGGTCGACGGCGAGACCATCGTCGACAAGCGCTATGTCGTGCCGATGCCGCCGCGCCTGGTGCCGCCACCCGTCTGCAATGCGAGCGACGAGCCCCCTTGCTAATTATTGATTCGTCGTTGCGGACAACCCGGCCATCGCGAACAGCGATTGGTTGGGTCGCCCTCGCGACGAGGCGGATAAGGTCTAGCGATTGTTCTCTTTGACGAGCGGCCCCGTGGGCTTGTCCGGCGTGAAGCTCGGCCAAGCCGCTTTCGCCGGGACGACCTTGTTGCGCAGGATGCCGATCTTCTCGATCTCGAGCTCGACCGTGTCGCCGGCCTTGATCTCCTTGTCGCCGGCAAAAGTTCCGAGCGAGATGATGTCGCCGGCCTGCATCGGCGTATAGTCGGAGCAGTAGGCGAGCACCTGATAGGGATCGAAGATCATCTTGGCCGTCGTGCCGCTGCGCGTGACCTTGCCATTGATGCGCACATCCATCTTGAGGTTGCGCGGATCGGGCAGCTCTTTCTTGGTCACGATCCACGGGCCCATCGGCGCGAAGGTCGCGAGGTTCTTGGCGTAGGCATAGGGCTGACCCATCTGGCTGCGCTCGCGCTGGCGGTTGCGCGCCGAGACGTCGTTGCAGATCGTCCAACCGAAGACATAGTCGGCAGCTTGCGAGGCGCGGATGTGGCGGCAATCCTTGCCGACGATGAGGCCGAGTTCGTGTTCTTCGTCGACCTTCTGCGGGAAGGGCGGCAGCTCTATCTCCGCTTCGTGGCCGATCATGTTGCTGGGATATTTCGCGAAGACGATCGGCTCTTCGTAGAATTTGAGATTGGTTTCGTCGATATGCTCTTGGAAATTGAGCGCGAGGGCGAGGATCTTCGGCGGGTTGGTCACCGGCGGCAGGTATCTCGGCTTCTCGACGACGAAGCGCGCGAGCCGGTCGCTGCTGCGCAGCTCGTTGAGGCTCTCCTCGCCGAAACGGTCGATATCGAGACCGGATTGGATGATCTGCAGCATCGACTGCGCCGTGCCGACATTGGGATGGGTTGTCCGGAGACACGCGGTCAGGTCGACCACGCCCTCGGCGACGTGCGCGCCGACCGTCGCCGTGCCGTTTTTGTCGAAAGATAGAAGCTTCATATCAGGACCTCCCATTCCCGAAGTTTGGTGCGACGATAGAAGCGGTGCCAAAGCTTGGCAAGGCAAGGTGCCTTTGTGACGCGCAGGCGACAGGCGTCGGCGAATTGACAGCGCGGTGTTTCTTCGCATCATTCCGCCTCGGGGAGACCGAAGCATGTGCGAACTTTTGGCGATGTCGAGTCAGCAACCGGCAACGGTCAATCTCGCGCTCGGCATTCTCGCGCGCCATGGCGGCGGCGACGGTCCCGACAAGGATGGTTGGGGAATTTCCTATTTCGAGGACGGCGATGTCCGCCTGATCAAGGATGCAGCCCCGGCTTACGCGAGCCCCTGGATCGGCTTCGTCGAAGGCCTGTCGCTGCGCAGCCAGCTCGTCTTCGCGCATATCCGGCGTGCGACCACAGGCGCTGTCGCGCTGCGCAACACGCACCCCTTTATGCGCGAACTCGGCGGTCAGCCGCATGTCTTTGCGCATAACGGCTCGTTGTCGTCGATCTTCACTGCGCCGGAATTCGCGCTCGGCCGCTTTCATCCCCTCGGCGACACCGATTCGGAATGGGCGTTTTGCGCGCTGCTGGAGCGGCTCGCCGTCGCGCGCGGGTCGACCGGACGCCCGCTTACGCTGGAGCGGCGGATCGAGATCATCGGCGATTTCGCTGCGCAACTGCGGCGCGAGGGCATGGCGAATTTTCTCTATTCCGACGGCGAATACGCTTTTCTTCACGGCGATCATCGGCTCAACGATACGCCTGGCCTGCAATTCACCGTTCAGCGCGATGCCGATAACGGGCGGCCGGTCGCGGGGCAGGGCGGCGTAACCGTCGAAGAGATCGATCATCCAGTCCTTCTGGCGGCCAGCGTGCCGCTGACGCATGAGGAATGGACACCCTTGCGCCGGGGCGAGTTGCTGGTCGTTTGCGATGGCGAGATCCAATCACGCGTTGTGACGTAGCGACGGCCGACGGGAGATTGAGGTCATCGTCGCCAGCGCCGCCCCGCCGTTTTGTCCTCCGCGCAGCAAGCCCTGGGTCTTGGCGGCGACGATCCTCGGCTCGAGCCTCGCTTTCATCGACAGCACGGTCGTCAATGTCGCGCTGCCCGCGATCCAATCCGAGTTGGCGGTCTCGGTCGCGGCCGCACAATGGGTAGTTAACGCGTACCTGCTGTTGCTCGGCGCGCTGATCCTCGTCGGCGGTGCGGCAGGCGATCGTTTCGGACGCCGGCGCATCTTCATGCTCGGCACTATCCTCTTCACCACCGCCTCGATGGTCTGCGGGCTGGCGCCGAATGCCGGCACGTTGATCATGGCGCGGGCGTTTCAAGGCATCGGCGGCGCGCTGCTTGTGCCGGAAAGCCTGGCCATCATCAGCGCGACCTTTCCCGAACGAGAGCGCGGTAGGGCGATCGGTACTTGGGCAGGATTTTCTGCGCTGACCGCGGCGCTTGGCCCTGTCCTGGGCGGCGCACTCGTCGATGCGCTGAGCTGGCGTGCGGTGTTCTTCATCAACCTGCCGGTTGCCGTGATCGCGCTTGGGATCGCGCGGCGTCATGTGCCGGAAAGCCGCGATACCGAAACCGATGACATCGATTGGCTGGGTGGCGTGCTCGTCAGCCTGGGCCTCTTCGGGATCGCTTATGGCGCGAGCGCTGCCAATAGCGCCCGTTGGGCCGATGCAATTGTTTATGGACCGATGCTCGGCGGTGCCGGTGTGCTCGCGCTTTTCCTCTGGTGGGAGGCACGGGCGAAGTCAGCGATGGTGCCGCTTGCGCTCTTTCGTTGTGCGGCATTCAGCGGCGCGAATGCGATGACGTTGCTGCTTTATGCCGCGCTCAGCGGCGCACTGTTCTTTCTGCCCTACGATCTCATTCGTTTACAGGGCTATTCGACGGCGGAAGCGGGCGCCGCGTTTCTACCGTTCACGCTCATCATGGGCGGGCTGTCGCGCTGGTCCGGTGCGCTGGTCGATCGGACCGGCGCGCGGCTACCCTTGACGATTGGGCCGATCATCGTGGCAGCGGGCTTTGCGCTGCTCGCACTGCCCGGCATCGGCGGCTCCTACTGGACGACATTCTTTCCGCCGATGCTGGTGCTCGGCCTCGGCATGACGATCAGCGTCGCACCGCTGACCACGGCGGTGATGGGGGCGGTCGATCAGCGTTATGCCGGCGCGGCTTCGGGTATCAACAATGCCGTCGCGCGGATTGCCGGCATGCTCGCCGTTGCACTGTTCGGCGCGCTCGCCGTTGGCGCTTTCGCCCAAACCCTCGATACGTCGCTTGCCTCGTTGAAACTCGCGCCAGATCTGCGCAACGCGGTCTTGGCGGAAATCCCAAAACTCGCCGAAGCCGCTGTGCCGCCGGGCATCGATGCCGAATCGAGGCAAGCGGTTGCGATGATGTTCGAGACATCCTTCCTCGCTGCGTTTCGGGCCGCCATGCTCGCCGGCGCGGTTCTGGCAGTGGCAAGCGCGGTCTGCGCGGCGCTTACCATCCCGAAGACATCGCATGCGGGTGCGCAACCGCCACGCAAGATGGACCGCTAATCGGACGCTTTCTCGGGTTGGCTTCGCGCACGAGCCATGCGATGGTGCGTTTTAGGCGCCGCCTTTTGAGCGCGACTGGTTACCGGGGGGATTCATGTCCGAGGTGTCGCTGATTTCCGACCGATTGATCGCCGCGCGGCTCGAGCGGCTGCCGTATTCGCGCTGGCATGTCATCGTTACGTCCTTCCTCGGCGTTGCGATATTCTTCGACGGCTTTGATGCGTTGACCACGGCCTATGTCTTGCCCGTGCTGATCCGCGAATGGCATTTCCCGCCGGCGAATGCCGGTTATCTGATTTCCATCGCCAATCTTGGCCAGGCGCTCGGGGCGCTCTTCTTCGGGTGGCTGGCAGAGCGTATCGGCCGTGTCCGGACGGCGCAGATCACCATCGCGCTTTACGCGGTGATGAGCCTCGTCTGCGCTTTCACGTCGAATTACCAGGAGCTGTTCTGGTGCCGCTTCTTAGAAGGCATCGGCCTCGGCGGCGAAATACCCGTTGCCTCGACCTATATCAGCGAGATTCTGCGCGCCGATCGCCGCGGCGGATCGTTCCTCGGTTATCAAATCATTTTCCCGGTGGGGCTGCTGGGTGCCGGGGTCATCGGCGCGATCGTCGTGCCCAATCTCGGCTGGCAATGGATGTTCATCATCGGCGCGATCCCGGCGTTGGTCTCCCTCGTCCTGCGTCGCTACTGCCCGGAATCGCCGCGCTGGCTGGCACAGAAGGGAAGGACGGACGAAGCCGATGCGGTGATGGTCGAGATCGAAAACAAGGTCTCGCGCAACGGGCGCGATCCGCTGCCACCGGTCGTACCGATCACGGCTCAGCCGCTCGGCGAGCGCACGCGCTGGCAGGAACTGTTCCAGGGCCAATATCTTCGCCGCACGCTGATCGTCTGGGTGCTGTGGGCGTCGACCTATCTCGTGTCGCAAGGGCTGCAGAGCTGGATTCCGACGCTCTATCGCGAGGTCTATCACCTCAGCCTGCAGCAATCGCTGAATTACGCAGTTGCAGCGCCGGTCGGCACGGTGCTCGGCGCGCTGCTCTGCGCCTTTCTCATCGATCGTACCGGCCGGCGGCGCTGGTTCGTCGGAGCCTATGCGCTGCTCGTCGCGGGGCTGATCGAGCTGTGGCTGATCGGATCCAACACGGCCTACGGCTTGATGCTCGGCTATGGCTTCTGCTCGCTCTGGACCGGTTCGGTGAGCATGAGCATCTTCCTCTATACGGCCGAAATTTATCCGACACGCATGCGCGCGCTGGGTATTTCCTGGGCGACGTTCTGGTTGCGTCTTGCCGCGACTGTCGGTCCTGTGCTCGTCGGCTGGGTTCTTCCGGTTTACGGCATCAGCGGTGTCTTTTTCCTCTTCTCGCTCATTACGGTGATCGGCCTGCTCGCCGCGATCTTCATGACCGAGACGACGAAGCGTGTGCTAGAGGAAGTCTCGCCCTAACGCGATCCCCCGCTGGCCGCTGACGGGCGAGTGGAGTACGTTCTTTCCTGTGTGAGACGGGGGCATATGCGATGGTACGAACTCAAGGTTCGGGCTTTCGCGCGGCTGTCGCCGCGCTGATCGTGTTGGCGCCGCTGGCTGGGTGTAAGCCAGACAACAAATACGTCGCGCCGCCGCCACCGGCCGTGACCGTCGCCCGTCCCGAGGCGCGCAACATCACGCGGTATTACGAAACCAGCGGCAATACCGCGGCCATCGATCAAGCTGATTTGATGGCGCGGGTGCAAGGATTCCTCGTCTCGCAGAACTATACCGATGGCCAGGCGGTCAAGAAGGGCGATCTGCTCTTCACCGTCGAGCCGCAGCCCTACAAGGCGAAGCTCGATCAGGCCCAGGCGCAACAGGACGCGGCGCAGGCTTTGGTCGCGCAAAGCGATGCCGAATACAATCGCAATGCCAATCTCGCCAAGAGCAGCTTCGCATCGCAGAGCGCGCTCGATCAATCGCGGTCTTTGCGCGACAGCAATCGCGCCAATCTCGCCGCGTCGCAAGCAAATACGCAGATCGCGCAGATAAATTACGATTATACGCAAGTAACGGCGCCTTTCGATGGCGTGGTGACGGCGCATGTCGTCTCGGTAGGTTCGCTGGTCGGCGCGAACGGACCAACCAAGCTGGCGACGATCCTGCGGCTCGATCCGCTCTACGTAAATTTCAATGTCAGCGATCAGGAACTGCAGCGCTATCGCGCCGCGGTAGCCGCGAAGGGCGTGACGGTCGCCCAGCTCGGGACGATCCCCGTCGAGGTCGGGCTGCAGACCGAAAGCGGCTATCCGCATAGCGGCAGGATCGATTACGTCGCGCCGTTGGTCGACAACGCGACCGGCACGGTCGCCGTCCGCGCGGAATTCGCGAATGCGGCGCGGGGATTGCCGCCGGGCAGTTTTGTCCGGGTGCGCGTGCCGTTGCAGCAAGACGTGCCGTCGCTACTGGTGCCGGCCGCCGCGATCGGTCGCGATCAGGCCGGCAGCTACGTGCTCACGATCGGCAGCGGGGATATCGTGCAGCAAAAGCGCGTGACCCTCGGCCCGACGGTCGACGCGATGCGGGTGGTCGATAGCGGCCTCGCGGCTGACGACAATGTCGTGGTGGCGGGCTTGCAACGGGCGGTGCCGGGCGAGAAGGTACAGCCGCAAGTCCAGACCGCGTCGGCCGCTCCGTGAGCCGCCCCGCGTGATCTCGAAATTCTTTATCGAGCGGCCCGTTCTTGCCAACGTCATCGCATTGGTGACGCTCCTCATCGGCGTGGTCGCGATCTTTGGGCTGCCGGTCAGCCAATATCCCAATGTTGTGCCGCCGACCATCGCCGTGACGGCGCGCTATCCCGGCGCCAGCGCGCAATCGGTGATCGATACCGTGGCACTGCCGATCGAGCAGCAGGTCAATGGCGTGCCCGGCATGCTCTACATGCAATCGACCAGCGGCTCGGATGGCACTTATAGCCTCATCGTCACTTTCGATATCGGAACCGATCTCAACTTCGCGCAGGTCTTGGTTCAGAACCGCGTCAGCGCCGCGCTCGCCAGCCTGCCGCAGGCGGTGCAGGCGCAAGGCGTCAACGTCCAGCAGAAATCGACCTCGATTCTCGAGATCGTGACTCTGAGCTCCGGCGATCCGCGCTATGACGGGCTCTATCTCAGCAATTTCGCGACGCTCAATCTCGTCAACGAGCTGGCGCGCGTGCCGGGCGTCGGCAACGTGAATGTGTTCGGGGCCGGGCAATATGCGATGCGCGTCTGGCTCGATCCCGAGCGGCTGCGCGCGCTGAATTTGGAGCCGCAAGACGTCGTCCAGGCGATCCAGAGCCAAAGCCAGGAAGCGACGGCCGGACAACTCGGCGCGCCGCCGGCACCACCCGATCAGGCGTTCCAATTCACGGTCAACGTCGCAGGCCGGCTCAGCGATCCGGCGCAATTCGGCGATATCGTCGTGAAGACCGGCAACGACACCGGCACGCTGGTGACGCGGGTGCGCGACATCGGCCGCGTCGAGATCGGCGCCCAAACCTATGGCCAGATCTTCACCCTCGACGGTAAGCCGGCGGCCGGTATCGCCATCTATCAGTCGCCGAATGCCAATGCGCTGGAGGTCGAGAAAGCCGTCAGCGCCAAGATGGCAGCGCTCGCAAAGAACTTCCCTCAAGGCGTCACTTATGCCGCGCCTTTTGATACGACGAAGTTCGTCAGCACGTCGATCGATGAGGTCTACAAGACGCTGATCGAAGCGGCTGTGCTGGTGCTCGTCGTCATCGTTTTCTTCCTGCAGGATTGGCGCGCGACTTTGGTGCCGGCGACAACAGTACCGGTGACGATCATCGGCGCCTTCGCGGCTATGGCGGCGCTCGGCTTCAGCGTCAATCTTTCGACGCTCTTCGCGTTGGTCCTGGCCATCGGCATCGTCGTCGATGATGCGATCGTGGTCGTCGAAGGCGCCGCACGTCATGTTGAGCGTGGTCTGGCGCCGGCGGCCGCCGCGATCAAGGCGATGGAGGAGCTGCTCGGTCCTATCATCGGGATCACGCTGGTGTTGCTCGCGGTCTTTATTCCCGCGGCGTTTCTGCCGGGGCTGACCGGTAGGCTATACGCCCAATTCGCCGTCGTCATGGCGGCGACGGCGCTGATCAGCGCGATCAACGCCGCGACCTTGAAGCCAACGCAATGCGCGCTTTGGCTGCGGCCGACGGTACCCGAGGCGCGCCGCAATTTCGTGTTCCGCGGCTTCAATCGCCTGTACCATCCGTTCGAGCGCTTCTACACGCGGCTGATCGGCGCAATGACACGGCGCGCCGCGATCATGGTTGGCGTAGCGCTGGCGATCATGGCGCTCAGCGTCTACGGCCTTGCGAAGCTGCCGACGGCATTCATTCCTCTCGAAGACCAGGGCTATATGCTCGTCGCGGTCAATCTGCCGGATGGCGCGGCGCTGCAACGCACCCAGGCCGTACTCGATGACGCCGCACAACGGATACGTAAAGTGCCGGGTGTCGCGCAGGTACTGACCATCGCAGGTATCTCTGCCCTCGACAACAATGCCAGCCTCTCGAGCGCCGGCGTTGCCTATGTGATCCTCAAGGATTGGAGCGAGCGCGGGAAGGACGAAGGCCTGCTTCCCACTTACAACAATCTCAATGCCGCGCTCGCGCCGGTCGAGACGGCGCAAACGCTCGTGATCCCGCCGCCGGCGATCCAAGGCATCGGCAATTCCGGCGGTTTCTCGATGGTGGCGGAGCTGCGCAATGGCAGCTTCGATTATCCCGAATTGCAAGCCGCGGCGCGCGAGATTGTCCGGCGTGCCTCATCGCAAAGCGGCGTCACGCATGTTGCCAGCTCGTTCCGCGCTGAAGCGCCGCAATTCCATGTCGATATCGATCGTACCAAGGCGGCATCGCTGCACGTCGCACTAAACGACGTATTGCAGACCATGGCCGGCTATCTCGGCTCGTCTTATGTGAACCAGATCGTGCTTTTCGGCCGTGTCTATCAGGTCTATGTGCAGGCCGATAGCGCGTTCCGCACCAGCCTCGGTGGGTTGCTGCAACTCACCGTGCGCAACAACGCCGGCAGCCTGATCCCGCTCGGCTCGCTGCTGACGGTCGAGCCGATCGTCGCCCCCGGATTGATCAGCCTCTACGACCTCTATCCGGCCGCAACGATTCTCGGCCAGCCGGCGGCGGGTTTAAGCTCTGGCGAGGCGTTGTCGCTGATGGATCAGATCGCGGCCGATGCCCTGCCACCCGGCACGGCCAGCGAATGGACAGCCATGTCCTATCAGGAACAATTGGTCGGCGGACAGATTTACATCGTTTTCGGCCTAGCGATGCTGCTCGTCTATCTGCTGCTCGCCGCGCAATATGAAAGCTGGATCGCGCCGATCGCGGTGGTTCTCTCCGTGCCGCTGGCCTTGGTTGGGCCCGTGCTGGTGCTGCACGGGCTTGGCGTCGCCAACAATCTCTACACGCAGATCGGCCTGGTGCTGCTCATTGCCTTGGCGGCGAAGAACGCGATCTTGATCGTCGAAGTGGCGCGCCAGCACCGGACCGAGGGGCTCGCCATCATCGAAAGCGCCGTTGCCGCCGCGCAAACGCGGTTCCGTCCGATCCTGATGACGAGCTTCGCTTTCATTCTCGGCATGCTGCCTCTGGTCCTCGCTACCGGCGCCGGCGCCAATGCGCGCCGCTCGATCGGCATTTCGGTGGCGAGCGGCATGCTCGCCTCGACTTGCCTCGCGGTGCTGTTCGTGCCGTCTTTCTTCGTCCTCTTGCAGCGCTTCGAGGAAGCGCGCCGCGCCGCGAAACGCAAACGCGCCGCCGATGTCACCGCGGATTAAGCCGCGAGCGGCTGCAGCACTTCGGGCAGCTCGTCCTTCTTAAGGCCCATGAGCTTCAGTGCTGTGCCGGCGAAAATCTGCGCGCGTTGCGTCTCGGTAACCGGCAGGTCTTTGACGAGCTGGATGGCGCGGGGCTTCAGCCAGGTCAGTGGCGGCGCATCGCTGCCATAGACGACGTGGTCGACGCCAACCGTCTCCATCGCGCATTTCGCGGCGGGAAGCGCGTAGCAGGCGAGGTCGAGATACATTTTCTTGAGGTAGTGGCTTGGCGGTGCCTTGATCAGCACCGGCGAATAGGAGCCGAGAAAGCTGTCTTCGCGCATCTCATAAGCGTAATCCATGCGGCCGATGACTTCGGAGATGCCGCCGCCGAGATGCGAGCCGACGATCTTCACCGTGGGGAAGCGCTCGAGAACACCGCGCACGATCAGCCGCGCGAGGCAGAGCATATTGTCGGCCGGCCGGCCGATCGACGAATTGAGGCCGTAATTGCGCATCCGCTCCTCGCCATAGGCGCTGGCCGGCGGATGGATGAAGACCGGCTTGTCATGTTGCGTCAGGACCTCCCAGAAGCCGAGCGCCTCGTCGTCATCAGGGTAGGTCTTCCACATGCTGGAGGTAATAAACACTCCCTTGAGCTTGAGCTGAGTGAAAGCGCGCTCGAGCTCTTTATTGAAATCATCGCCCGCGGTCGGCACCGTCGAGGCGAAGCAGACGACCTTACGCGGATATTTCTCCTGCAGCCCGGCGGCACGATCATGCCAAGCTTTCAGCGTGTCGAGAGCCTTACGCTTGTCGTAATCCTTAAGCTGATGGATCGAGTCCGTCACCACCGACAGCGCGATGTCGGTCTTGTCATGCGCCTCGATGACGTTCTCGATCGTCAGCGGGCATTTGCCGCGCCAATGTGGATCGAGCGTGTCTTCGGGCGGGATGACATGGGTATGCCATTCGACGATGGGCTGCATGATTTCCTCCCACAACGGCCTCGCCGAAGTCTAGGCGACACCGCATGTAGCGCCAATGGCGAGGCGCGCGGCCGGCCTCTAGATTGTTGGAGAAAGGGTAGGGAGCAGGCCATGTGGCATCGGATCGCGATCGCCTTTCTCGCCGCCGCACTGGCGGGTTGCGCAACGGCCAGCGTCGTGCCCGATTTCGCCGCCAAGCCATACACGATCTTCAATCGCGAGGACGCTGTCGCGATCGCGCTGCGCGAATGGCGCCTGTTCGGCAGCCTGAGCGATCTGCCGGGCGCACCTGAGCCGGCGGTCGCAAAGCCGGAGCGGGCGCCGGGGCTCTGGGAACGCGTCGGCGAATATTGGTGGCTGGGGCTCGGCGGGCGGGGCCGCGAAGCGCGCTGGACCGGCAAGCATGACGAGAATGGCCACGCCTTTCCGGCGATAGACGATGAACGCTACGCCTGGTCGGCAGCGTTCATCTCCTATGTGATGCGCATTGCGGGCGCGGGTGATCGTTTTCCCTACGCCGCCAACCACGCGGGCTATGTGAACGCGGCAGCGTCAGGCCACTCTCCCATTCTTCGGGCGCATGCGCCGCAATCCTATACGCCGAAGCTCGGTGATCTTTTGTGTTTCGGTCGCGAATGGGCGTCCGGGCTGCGTTTTAGCGATCTGCCAATGGGCGGTTTCTGGCCGGGCCATTGCGCCATCGCCGTCGCGCGCCAGGATAATGTGCTCAGTGTCGTAGGCGGCAATGACGAGGACGCGGTCACGATGGATCACGTCACCATCGCGAGCGACGGTGGATTGTCGAGCGTCGGACATTCGATCCAATGGCCGATCGTGATCGAAGTGCGTTACGACGCCGAGATCGAGCCCGGACCGCCTTAAGGCTTCGCTTCGGCCAAAGTCGCGCCAGCGGTGCCGCGGCGACGCGCCGGGAAGGTGTAGGCACCGAGGCACAGCACCAGGCCGCAGCAGACCAGCAGCAGGATCTCGAAACCGAGCGCAGCCGGTAGGTACGAGCCGAGCTTGTCGAAAGACAGTCCCATCAGGAACGGGCCGACACCGTTGCCGAGCGAGAAGATACCGATCATGAAGCCGTAGATCGTGCCGAAGGAGCGCAGCCCGAAATAGCGGCTGACGAAATAGCCAAGCAAATCGCCCTCGGCGCCAAGCCCCATGCCGCAGAGGATCGTGCCGGCAAAGGCCGTCGGTAGGCCGCCGACGCCGCTGGCGATGAGGGCGATGCCCGATCCCGCCATCAGATAAAACACGGTTGCGACATAGGGACCGTGGAAGCGATCGAGGCAATAGCCGGAGATCAGCCGGCCGACGATCAGCGCGGCCCCCGCGGACGACAGCACGCCGGTCGCGACCGCTGCCGTGTAGCCGCGGTCGGTCATCGAGGCGACGATGTGCGTGATCGTGCCGTTGATCGCGATGGCCGAGAAGAAGAACATGAACAGCAGCAGGTAGAAGCGCTTGTCACCCTTTATAATGGCCGAGACTGTCGGCCCCGGCTGCATGTCGAGCGAGACGCCTGCGGCACGCTCCGGGCTCGAGCGGCCCGGCTCGCCGAGGAAGAAATAGACCATCGGCAGAGCGAAGATGAGGACGGTGACGCCGACGCCGACATAGGCAAGACGCCAGCCAAAATGCGCGATAAGGAATTGCGCGATCTGCGGGATCACGACTGTGCCCGCGCCGACGCCCGAGACCGCGATGCCGAGGGCAATGCCGCGATGATCCTCGAAGCGGCTCGAAATGACCTTGGAATAACCCATCGGCGTCTGCACATGCCCCGCAATGGCGGCGGTCCCGGCGATCGCGTAGAGCATCAGCAGCGAAGGCTGGAGCAGCGAAAATGAGCTGAAGAGCAGCGCATAAAGGATCAGGCCGGGCAATGTGACGCGCTGCACGCCGTAAACGTCCATCAGCTTGCCGACGACCGGTGTGACGAAAGCGGCGACCACACCGGCGAGAAACATCGCGGAGGTGATGTCGGCGCGTCCCCAGCCGAGTTCTTCGGAAACCGGTTTCAAGAACACCGAGAAGGTGAAATTGCTGACGACGCCGTTGTTCACCATCAAGGCGACGAAACAGCCGAAGACCACCCACCACCGGTTCTCAACCGCCTTGCGCATCACTCCCCCTTTGCGTCGTGGGCGCGCTGCGGGCGCGCCGTCGTCGTTGAATTATTTCCGCCAGTTCAACAGCACGCCCAGCGTCTCGGGCGAGTCCTCGATCAAGCGATAGGCGTTGGCGACGCGCGTCGCCGCGAATTCATGCTCGATCAAGGGCCGGGTATCGAGCCGGCCGCTGGCGATAAATCGCAGCGTCAGAGCAGCCTCGTCCCAAGCGTTCCAGCGGCCGTCGGAATTGTCGAGGGTCGGCCGGGTCAGCACCTGTGCGCCGATCAGGGTCAGGCCTTTGCGATGCACATCGGTATAGAAGTCGACATTGGGTGTCGTGCCGCGTGTCGAGCCGAGCAGCACGACGCGCCCGTTGCGGCCGCAAAGCTTGAAGGCGAGGTTGACGACGTCGGGCCGGCCCGTCGCTTCGATGACGATTCGCGGCGCAGTACCAGTCATCAGTGGATGGCCCTTCGCCATCTCTTCGGGCGTCGCATAAACAGCATCGACCCCAAGCTTCAGGGCCAGCTCGCGCCGTGCCGCGATTGGATCGAGGCCGAGCACCGGAAAGCCCCCGGCAAGCCGCGCGCATTGCGCCGCATAGAGACCGACGGGGCCAAGGCCGATCACCAGGACCGATTCGCCGAGATCGATGCGACCGTAGCGCGCGCCGGTGACGCCGACGCTGACGATGCCAAACGGCGCGCTTTCTTTGAGCTTCATCTCGCCGAGATCGGGCGGCAGCTTCCAGAGGTAATGCAGTCCGATGGCAGGCGCTTCGGGCGCGATCGGCGAGCGGAATTGCTCGCGGTATTTTGGCGCCACCTCGCCGGGACCGATGGTCTCTGGAATGAGGTAGTGGCTGACATGCGGCACGCGCGTCGCCACGTGATCCCCAGGCTTGAAATGTGTCACCGCGCCGCCGATCGCCAGCACGCGACCGACGTTCGAATAGCCGGGCGGGAAGGGAAAGCCGCGGCGATTGGTGATCGTGTTCGCCTCGGCGAGAAGGAAGGCGCGCTCTGTGCCGGGGCTGATCGCGGTGTAAAGCGTCTCGACGAGGAGTTGGTTCTCGTCTGGCTCGCCGACCGTCACCGGCTCGAGCGAGATTTGGCCGCGCGCGACGAAGAGTGCCTGCTTTGCTTCCATCGGACGCGCCTCAGTTCAGCTTGCGGATCGGATCACGCCCGTCCCAGCCCTCGGCGGCGTCAGCGATGCGGCGGAACATCTGACCTTTGCTGCCGCTGATATCGGAAATCTCGATCGCATGCGCGACCGCGGGATAGCCTTCCGCCTCGAAGAAGGCGTTGCCGTTGTTGGGCCCGGCCATGCCGCCGGTTTGCACGAGCGTGTAGCCGAGTTTCTGATAGCGCTCGATATCGGCGTCGAAGGTCGTCGTCCAAAACGCCAGATGCTGCAAGCCTTCGCGTCCGGCCTTGAGGAAATCGGTGAGCAGCGACGGCGCGTCGTTAAGCGGTTGTAGCAGCTCGATCTGCATAGCCCCGCATTGCGCGAAGGCGATGCTGAGCCGCAGGCTGGAGGGCTCGCCGCGATAGGTCGAGTTCGGCGCTAGGTGGTTCTCGAGATAGAAGAACGGGCCGACGCCCATCACCTCGATCCAGTGCCGCATCGCTGGCTCGATATCGCGCACGACATAAGCCATCTGGCGGATCGGACCAAAAATGCGGCTCATGGCTCAGCCCTGTTTCAAGGTGAGGGGCAGGAGCTGGCGCACCGATCGAAGCTTCTCGACCTCAAGAATTTGGCGCAGCAGCGTGCCGGCGCGGTCCTTTCCCAGCGCGGGCGTCACCAGACGCATGAATTTCGCCGACACGATTTCGCGCTGTTTGTCGAGATCGCGCAGCGGCTTGTAGCAGTCGTTGGTCGCGCTGAGCTTGCGGCCGTCATTGAGATGGACGTTGGCGATCGCCACACCGCCACTCAGTCTGTCGCTACCTGAGACATGGACGCGGTCGCGTAGCCGGATGAGATCGGGGCTGTTCGCGCGCGCGGCGTTGTAAGAGGCGATGTCGTGCGTATCGTCGCCGAGGAGCGCCATTGCCGCGACGGCGCTCAGGCTGAACTTCGACTCCAACCCGGTCTTCGGCTCTTGGATGTTGCATACGGTGAGGAAAGTCGGGGGCACCTGCACGTCGATGCTTTCGACGTTGGCCGGCGTCACGCCTTGCATGCGCTTCAGCTCCAACATGTTCTCGATCGTGCTGTGGGTGAGTTGACACGCCGCATGCGCCTTGAAGAGTGTATCGAGGATGAAGAACCGACCTTCCGCCTCACGCAACCGGTCGACATGCGCACCGGCCGCATGCGTTTCGATGAAGCCGTCATTGGCTTCGATCGCATTGGGGCGCGCGATCCAGTCGCGCTTGGCGAGATTGGCCGCGAGCACGCCGTTGGTCGCGGCCTTGCCGGAATGGAACGGCTTCGACATCGTGCCGCCTGAAGCGAGCAGCCCCGCCGCCTGCGTCGCGGCGATGCCGAGGGCGTGCGCCCATTGCTGCGGCGAGAGGTTGAGGATATGCGCTGCCGCCGCCGTCGCGCCGAAGGGTACGAGATTGCCGGTCGGATGAAATCCCTTTTTCAGGAACGGAAAGTTCACCAGCGTGCCGACGCGGCAGCCCGTCTCGACGCCGGCGACGATCGCGCCAAGAAGATCGAGGCCGGAGATGTCCTTCCATTCGCCGACGGCGAGCGCGGTTGCGACCACAGCCGGTGTGGTGTGGCCGCGCATCGCAAGATTCGAATCGGCGAAATCGAGCGCATCGCCCGCCGAGCCGTTGATCAGCGCGGCATAGGCCGGCGAGGTGCGCGCGCCATGATAAATGACCGTGCAGAGCGGATGGCCGCCTTGCTCGCGCGCTTCCTCGATCAACTTCAGCACCAGCGGCTCGGTAGCGCCGGCGATGGCGATGCCGCACCAATCGAGCAGCGAATGCCGCACCGCTTCGAGGACATCGGCGGGGAGCTTCTTCGAATCGATGCCGCGGACTTGTGAAACGACCAGCTCGGTGACGTTGACCTTGGCGATGTCGGCGTGCGTCAAAGCGTTTCCTTGAAAAGAGCGAGATACCGGCGCCACGCGTCCTCGGAAGCCTCAGGACGGTAGCGTTCGTCCGTAAAGTTCTGGAAAGCGTGGCCCGCGCCGTCATACGCGTGAAATTCGTGCTTCTTGCCAAGCTGCGTCAGTTGCGCGTCGATCTCGGCCATGTCGGCCGGGCTCGGATTTTTGTCGTCCTTGCCGAAAAAGCCGAGGATCGGGCAAGCGATGCTCTTGGCGCGCGACAGGGGCGATGGCTTGCCGTTGCGCGATTGGTTGACGCTGCCGCCATAGAGCATGACGGCGGCCTTGAACCCGTGCGCGGTGGCGCCGAGGAAAGAATGCCGGCCGCCCATGCAATGGCCCATGATGCCTTCGCCGCCCTGTTTCGCGTTGCTCAGCTTCTGCAGATAGGCGGTGGTGACGCGAATGTCGCCGATGATGTCTTCGTCATCGAGATATTTCATCGACTCGGCAGTGTCTTCGCCAGACGCGCGGCGATGATAGAAATTCGGCGCGCCTGCAATGAAACCGTTCTCGTTGAGCCGCTGAACCACGCTCTGGGTGAACTTATCGAGGCCCCAGCGATGATGGCAGACCACGACGGTGGGGAAGGGACCGGTGCCGTCAGGCTCGCCGAACATCACGTCCATCTTGCCGCCGGGCGCTTCGATCGAAATCGTGTTGATCATGCCTCTTTCCTCTCGCCTCTGCTCAGCCTAGCGCCCCGTCGGGGGTGAGTAGCACCTTGCCGGTAATCTCGCGCCCCTCAACGAGACGATGCGCCTCCGACGCCTGCGACAGCGGCATGACGCGATCGATCAGCATCGTCAGCTTGCCGCGCGCCGCGGCATCGAGCGCTGCTTCTACATCCTCGGTGGTGTGCCCGGTTCCGGCGATGATACTGATCTCGTTCATATAGAGTGTGCTGACGTTGAGCGGCACGATCGGCCCGCCATGCGCGCCGGCCGTGAAGAGCTTGCCGCCCCGCCGAAGGGAGGCGAGCGCTTTCGGGAAGAGCTCGGGATCGGCGATGTTCTCGAAGACGACATCGACGCCGCGCCTGCCGGTGAGCTTCATTACTTCTTCGGTGAGATCCTGCTTGCGGTAGTTGACGCCATGCTGTGCGCCGAGCTTCTTCGCGGCCTCGACGCGCTCATCGGCGCCGGCCGCCGCGATGATATTCGCACCGTAGACGGACGCGGCCTGGACGATAATGCTGCCGAGCCCGCCGGTCGCGCCCATGACCAGCGCCCAATCGCCTTCCTTGAGTTGTGCTTTGCTGCGCACCTGGTTGAAGGCGAGCGGCGCATGGCGCGCGACGACGGTCGCGGTGTGGAAATCGATCTCATCGGGGATGACTGCCGTGATGTCTTCGTTGAGCACGACATATTGCGCATAGCCGCCCCAGCTATCGATGCCGAGCATGGTCATCGGCTCGCCGGGTTTGCGCACGACGCGGCGCGAGGAGATGCAGACGCGATCGCCGAGCTTGCGTTTCGTCACGCCCGGGCCGAGCGCGACGACCGTGCCGGTCGGATCGACGCCGAGGACATGCGGGAGATTCACCGGCCGTGCGTATTTGCCGGTGCGGACGATGATGTCGAGTGTACGATTGACCGAGACCGCGGCGACCTGGATTAGCACCTCGCCGGGGCCGGGATCGGGTGTTGGAACTTCCTCGACCCGCATCACCTCGGGCCCACCGAATTCGCGAATGACGATAGCCTTCATGATTCCTCCAGCGTCATTCCGGC